>DAJPGB010000001.1:1320473-1650591 GCA_025992855.1 Coriobacteriaceae bacterium | reverse complement strand
GTTGGGTGCCGATCTAATTCTCAAAGTCGTAGATGCGTCTGACGAGGACTATGAGCGGCAGCTGGAGGCTGTCGACCGCGTGCTTGATGAGATCGACGCCGGAGAGCGTTTAACGCTTACGGTTTTCAATAAAATCGACCTACTCGATAGCGTCGATCGATTGAGTTTCCGTCGTCGTTATCCCGAAGCCGTTCTGTTCTCGGCCCAAACGGGCGAGGGGCTCGGCGATCTCGTCGATCGCATTGCTCGCGAGGCTGCTGCCACCGATGTACTGCTTTCAGCCGACATTCCATATCGTGAAGGTGCGCTCATCACACTCGTGCATGAGCAGGGAACCCTTTTGCACGAGGAATATCTCGAGGACGGCGTTCGTATTGTGGCGAAGTTGCCGGCTCGTATTGCACCGCGGCTCGAGCGTTATCGCACCGAGTAGACGAGCTCCAAAATGCCCAGAATGATGGGCTGATGCAGCAGATAAAAGGGGAGTGCGTGACGTCCAAGGTTGGCGAGCGCCGGCAGGGGGGTTGGCGTAGGCCCAGCTAGGGACGGTCTTATCGATTCCCTGCGCTATGTGTGCGGCGAAGTATCCTGCAAGATACATAAAGATAAACGGGATGATGGGGTAGTAATCCCCTGAGACAAACCCAGGGCTCGGAAATCCCAGCCACGCCAGGTAGGGGACAGGGTAGATCGTTTTGGGGATGCTCCAGGTGAGGGCGAACAACACAAGGCATAGGGGCATGCCCCATCTCGCCGATATCTTCTTAAGGACGGGATCGGTCAACGCCACGATGCCGGTACATGCGGCCATGCAGTAGATGATGCCAAAATTAACCGAATCGTCGACTGAGACAAGCGTTGTTGCCAACCAGACGACGAGTGCTGCTAAGGCGTATTTGGCGGCACGTTTGATATTGTTGCGCGAAAGGGTGCACATCCAACCCGCGATAAACAAAAATACCCAGCTGATGCTGGCGCGCCAGATGTCTTGAAAGACTGACTGGGTAAACCAGGGCATATCCCAGCCGTACAGGTAGGCGAGATCGTAGCAAGCGTGAAAGCCTGCCATAGAAATCATCGTAAACCCGCGGGCGGTATCAAAGATGGTGATGCGTTTTTGCATTACGAGAACCGGCGCATCAAGCCGACGACTTTGCCCAGGATAACGGGATTCGTTGCATAGATAGGCTCCATAGTGTCGTTCTCGGGCTGCAAGCGCACACGCCCCTGCTCCTTGTAGAACGTCTTGACGGTCGCCGAACCATCAATCATGGCCACAACAATTTCGCCGTTCATGGCACTCTTTTGTTCACGGACGATGATGTAATCTCCATTGAAGATGCCGACATTGATCATTGAGCTCCCATGCACCTCAAGGATAAAGGAACCCTGATCAGTCGCGATTTCGGTCGGGATAGTAAAAGTGTCTTCGATATTCTGCTCGGCCAGAATGGGGATCCCAGCCGCGACGCGACCAACGAGCGGTAGCGAGACCGTTCCGCGAGGTGCGGTGGGCTCGTCAGATTTAGAAATTGAGACAGAGGAACCATCCTCGTTAAAGAGTTCCAGGGCGCGCGGTTTGGTGGCATCGCGCTTGAGTAGCCCGCGCGCCTCCAGGGCAGAGAGATGGGCGTGCACGGTGCTGGGGGAGGAAAGGCCCACGGCAGAAGCCATCTCGCGCACGCTGGGCGGATAACCCTTCTCCTGCTGATATTCCTTGATGAAGTCGTAAATTTGCTGCTGACGCTTGGTAATTTTGCGAGCCATCAGGGCATCCTCTCTACCCATGTCAAACAAATGTTCGAATTTTGCTTGACAGGAACAACTGTTCGAAGATAATAATAACCGAACATTCGTTCTCGCGCTAGACATTTTTGTCCGCGCGGCTTGATAAAACTGTTCTCAGCAAAACACGCGAGAGGAGAACATGATGAACGTAACGAATATGGTCCAGGGAAACCTCGCCCTTAAGCTCGAGGCGCCTGCCTCGCCTGCCTTTACGGTCGTGAAGGGCGGACGCTCTCAATTTCAGGCCGTGGCCACTAAGCCCGTTCGCACCCAGCGTGCGTCCGTTGCTTTGGCCCCTGTCGCCCTGAAGGCCTCGACGATTGTTGCTGTTGCCGTAGCGTTCACCCTGTTCTTCGTGCTCGCCGCGTCAGTTTTTTCTGCTCGTCACGCAGCATATGCCGATTCCGTAGCCAACGTTACCTACGAGACGGTTCGTGTGCAGTCCGGTGATTCCCTGTGGTCGCTTGCCCAGGAGCATCCCATCGATGGCCTTTCCACACAGGAGACTTCCGACATGATTCGTAGCGTCAATCACCTCGATCGCGGCTCTCTTGATGCTGGTGCAGTTCTGAAAGTTCCGACTCGTTCGTAAGATTTCGGCTCGGTCGCATGGTACCCTTGTTATCGTTTAGGAGGAGGTACCATGCGCTGTCCCAAATGCGGCAAGGCACATACCCGCGTTGTCGATTCCCGTATGCAGGAGTCGAACAACACTATCAAGCGTCGTCGTGAATGTTGTTCGTGCAATTATCGTTTTACGACGTTCGAGCGCTGCGAAGATCCCATCGAGGTCATCAAATCCGACGGATCAAAGCAGCGGTTCGATCGCAACAAGCTGCTGGTCGGTCTGATGCGCGCCACGATTAAGCGCGATATCGACACGAAAAAGCTCAACGAGATCATCGATGACATCGAGGTGGAGCTGCGTTCCCGTACGCTGACGGCTGTAACGTCCCACGAACTGGGCAATATGGTGCTCAAACGCTTGGCTAAGATCGACAAGGTGGCCTACATTCGCTTTGCCTCGGTCTATCGCGATTTCAAAGACGTCGACGAGTTTTTGCAAGAGCTCGACAAGCTAAGGTGATTTCATGTCCAACATTACCGTTAACATTAAGCGTCTCGATCCCACGGTCGAGCTTCCCAAATACGCTCATCCCACAGATGCCGGTCTTGACCTCCGTGCCAACGAAGACTGTACCCTCAAGCCCTTTGAGCGCCGATTGGTCTCCACTGGCTTGGCCATTGCGCTGCCCGATGGCTACGCCGGCTTTGTCCAGCCCCGCAGCGGCCTGGCCATTAAGCAGGGCCTGTCTATAGTCAACACGCCTGGTCTCATCGATGCCCACTATCGAGGAGAACTTAAAGTCATCCTCATCAACCTGGATCCCACCAACGACATCCAGATCAACAAAGGTGACCGCATCGCCCAACTCGTCATCCAAGAAGTCCCCACGGTCAATCTCGTAGAAGTAGACGAACTAGACGAAACCGACCGAGGCAACGGAGGCTTCGGCTCCAGCGGCGTAGCTTAGTCGCAGCGCCTCTTACGTTCGCCTACCCGTGGGGGAGCCCTATATATCATCCCGTGCTCAAACATTCTCGCGGGGCGCTCGTATCCCTCCCGCCCGCCTCTCACACATATCATTCCATGCTCAAACATTCTCGCTTCGCTTCGCTCGCTGCGAAACTGCGCGTGGAACGATATGTGTGAGAGGCGGGCGGGAGGCTACTCGCTTGAAACAATATTTATCTTTCTAGTTAGCCGATGCGACAAAGGGGTCGTCCCCTTGTCGCATCGGCTAACTGTTTTTATATTTTCCGGTTTCGTCTTTGCAGGTTCTAGTGGTGGGGAATCTGGTATAGCTGCTAGTACGTTAACGCAGCTCACCTTTGGGATGCCCCTATATATCGTCCCGCGCGCAGTTTCGCAGCGAAGCGAGAATGTTTGAGCACGGGATGATATATAGGGGCATCCCAAAGGTGAGCGGACATTAAGGCGCTACCTGATATGAGCAGGCTTCCCGCCCCAGTAGAAGCGACAGAAGGCTCGTTTGCGCTTTTGGGGTTTGCCTGCAAGCTCCATGGTTGCGATGGCGATGTCTTCGGCTGCGCGTGGACGTCGCAGCACTTCGCCGTTAATGAGCAGTGCCTTGAGCGACTCGGGATGATCGTGGAGATGGCGTAGTGTCACGATGAGCTCGCGTGCGGTGGTGACATGCATGCTGGCGCCCATGCCGGTGAGCATGGTGGTGTTGGCCTTTTCCTGACCGTAGGACTTTCCCAGCAGAATCATTGGCAAGTGTGCGCACAGGCATTCGGTAACGGTGAGTCCGCCCGATTTGAGAATTGCCAGGTCGCAGCCGTGCATGAGCGCTGCCATGTCATCGACATAGTCAAGAACCGTGACGTTCTCGAGTTTCATGGCGTCGAAGAGCGTTTTGAGACGGGTGGCATATTCGGCATCCTTGCCCGGCAAAAAGACAAAGTGCATGTCCTCGAAACTGCGCAGGAAGGGGAGGGTGCGGCCCATCTCCGCGCGAAAGCGAACGTACGGTTGAGGCAAACTAGCGCCGGCCATCACCAGCACTACGAGCTTGTCTGTGGGGAGATTGAACTTCTTGAGTTCTTCCTCGCGATTGTAATCCGTATCAAACCCGGCGCGAATGGGGATGCCCGTAATGCGGATCTTGGTCTCGGGAACCTTACGGGGGCGAAGTGTCTCGGCCATAAACTCGTTTGCCACGCAGAATAGGTCGGTATCCTTATGGGGCCACCAACCCTCGACCTCGTAATCGGTCGGTACGCAAATGACGGGATAGTCGATGCCCGTAATGACGCGCGCGCCGACAGCAACGTTGGCTGCCGTGATATGTGTGGCTACCACGGCAATGGGCCTGCGAGTCCGAACGTATTCGCTAAATGCGGGAAACATAATGCGCGACCATGCCGTGCCACCGCCCCAAAGCAGGTGTCCGGTAAGGGTATAACGCCAGGTCAAGTCATAAATTGGGCGCGTGGCGCCGGTAAACGAGGCGGCCGTTTTGTTGCCATCGAATTTTATGCGTCCAAAATCAAGGATATCGAGCACTTCAATCTCAACATCCTCGGGGATGCCATTGGTGCCGCGGATGAGGTCGAATGCCTGCGCAATCGCATTTGCGGCGGCCTTGTGGCCTGAGCCGACCGAGGCGTGCACGATGGTCACGAGAGGTTTTTGCTGAGCCAAGAGCGTGGTTTGCTCCGATTGGGGAGTGCTGTGCGTGAGCAGGGGAGCGTCGTCGCTCGTCTGCGTTTGATCCATCGAAAACTCCCCTTCATCTTTGTGTCGCAAAGAATCATTGTAGTGCATGAGTGTCATGTTCGTCTGAATTTGGGTATGAGCGCAAAGAACGACAATGTTTCGACGAGAGGAAGCTTTATGACTACCGATCAGCCGATTGATGTTGCGATTATCGGCGGCGGCCCTGCGGGTTATGCTGCAGCCATTTATGCGGCGCGCGCCAACCTCACGACGACTGTGATTGAGCAAGGCATGTCGGGAGGCCAAATTGCCACAACCAATGAGGTCGAGAACTATCCGGGTATTCCGCTCTTGAGCGGTGCCGAACTCGGCGAGCGTTTTCAGCAGCATGCAGAGGGCCTGGGAGCGCAAGTTACATGGAGCATGGTGACGGGCATCGATTACGATGCCGATACAGCGCTGTTTACGGTGCATCATGATACGGGCGATACACTGGCCTTGAGCGTTATCGCTTGCATGGGTGCCACACCGCGATCTGCTGGTTTTATTGGCGAGGATACGTATCGCGGTCGTGGCGTTTCGTATTGCGCGACGTGCGACGGCATGTTCTTTCGTGGCAAGCAGGTTTTTGTCATCGGCGGCGGCAATGCTGCCTGCGAGGAAGCCCTGTTCTTGTCAGAAATCGCCAGCAGCGTGACCATCGTCTTACGCCGCGATCAGTTCCGTGCCCCCGATGGCGTGGTTCAAAAGGTGCTCGCAAAAGATAATATTTCAGTTAGGTACCAAACTAGTATCGTGGAACTATCGGGTGAGGCGATGCCTACGACTGTCACGTTTAAGGACAACACTACCGGTGACACCTATTCCGAGTCCTTTGATCCTGGTTCGTTTGGCATCTTTGTCTTTGCTGGCACGCAGCCCCATACCGAGCTTGTAGAGCATCTGGTGGATCTGGCGCCCGACGGCGGTATTGTGACCGACGAATCGATGGCAACCCGCACGCCTGGCTTATTTGCTGCCGGCGATATCCGCTCCAAGCGTTTACGCCAAGTTGTGACCGCCGTTTCGGACGGAGCCATAGCGGCTACCAGCGCATACGTTTTCTTACGTGGATAAGTACGATAATATATCTTATGTAAGGTTGCTATCTTTAAACAAAGTGGTTGAACGGTGCTTCAATGTGCTGTCCAACCACTTTTACTTAACGGCTATGTGGTATTCAAAACTAGATGACCTAGAATACAATATAGAAAACGAACGGAGGCCTCTTATGAACCACGCTAAACATGTTATCCCGATGTCCGATACATCGGTCAGCATTAAGCCCGAGGATATTCAGCCGACGGTGCTGCCGGATGCATTTATTCAGTCCGATATGGTGGGAAGACTCAACGCGTTGAGCTTGCCACGCTATGACCAGCTGCCCAACGTAACGCTCTATCGCGATCAGGTTATTGAATATGTTGCGCTGTGGATGGAGCCGCTTTCGATTTGCGTAGAGCAGCCCGTTATCACGCCATCGATGATCAATAACTACGTGAAGGTCGGCCTCGTTCCTGCTCCGGTTAAAAAACAGTATGGCCGTGAGCAGATTGCGCGTCTCATCGCCATTTGTATCTTTAAGCAGGTGCTACCCATCGCTGCCGTTCAGGCGCTTTTTAATATTCAGCGCTTGAGCTACGACGCTCCGACCGCCTTTGATTATGTTGTCGATCAGCTTGAGGCATCGATTCGTGCGGCGTTTTCCGTCGAGCAGACTCCCGTGCCCGATACCGCACATCAAGTTACGCGCGAGTCGCTGCTCGTACGCAGTGCGGTATCGTCCTTTGTTTCGAAGGCATACCTGATGAGCTATCTTAAGTTCAATGGGTTTAATAGCTAACTGAGGTATAAGACGGGCGGGATAAAGAGCCACTGGCCCCTTATCCCGCCCGCGCGTTTGACTAGTTGGACATTATCGGCCCGAAGCTACGCCCATGCCGTAACCGATGATGAGACCGTGCATCTCAGCGTAATAGGAATCTAGCCCGTTACAGGGCATGATGATAGTCTTGGAGCCTGGCCAGTGCTCCACAATGCGGTCGGCAAGCGCCTGGGCTCCAGCTTCGTTCTCAACGTGATCGATGATGACCTCGCCGCCAGTAAAGCCCTCGGCCTCCATGGTGTTAATAATCTTGGTGAACATCTTCTTTTCGCCGCGCGTATGCCCAACGAGTTCAATTTCGCCCGCTTCGCTCGCCGTGCCTAAAATGCGGATATTAAGCTTGTTGGCAATAACTCCGGCCGCCTTAGAGATACGTCCGGCCTTCGCAAGGTTTTCATAATTGCACAAACTAAAGAGAATCTTGCTGTTCTGCTCCAAGCTATCGAAGTAGGCACAGGCGTCCTCAAAGGAGGTATCCGGGTTGCTTGCAAGATAGCGGTCGAACAGTAGGAAGATCAGATCCATTTTGCCACCTGCGGCTCGCGAGTTAACCAAATGAATCTGACGGTTGGGCTCTTCGGCAAGCACCATGTCACGCGCGGTGGCCGCGGCATTGTAGCTACCCGAGACGCCCTCGGAGATGGGCATGCAAATCGTCTTGTCGGCGAGCTTAAAGAGCTCAGCCCACTCCCCTACGCTTGGGCAGGCGCTCGATGATGCGCCGGTTTCCGATTGAATGGCAACATTAAGCTCGTGAACATCGAGCGAGAGGTCGTCAACGAATTCACGCTCCCCCACTCGGATCTTAAGGGGTGCAAATGCAAAGGTGGTATGAGGTGCGGTTGGTTGCCAATCGCGAAGATTGCAGCTCGAATCGGAGATGAGTGCCCAGCTCATTGAGGGTCCTTTCTAATTGTTCCCCAACAATTATAGCCATCTTTTTGATTGTTTGGACGGCTATCTAGTTTTGAATACTAGATAGCCGTACTGATCTTATGGCAAACGGTAGGGGCAAAAAGAATGGGCCTCGTGATTCAAGATCGCGAGGCCCACGTTCGTTCGCTGTAGTACCAAATTAGTAGCGAACGAAAATGTAATTGTTGTTCATGCCAGCGGCAACGGAGCTGATGATGACGCCCGTCTTGTAGTCGGAAGCATGGATCATCTGGCCGTTACCAATGTAGATGCCGGTGTGGTAAGAGTTAACCACGACATCACCAGGCTGGGGATCGGACACGCGGGTCCAGCCCATGAAGGTGCCCGTGGTACCAAGACGGCAATAACGGCCGGTGAGGCAGTAGCTTACAAAACCAGAGCAGTCAAAGCTGTTCGGTCCAATGCCGCCCCAAGAATAAGCACAACCGAGCTTGCTGTAGGCGCGCGAAACAACGGAGCCGCCGTCAACGGACTGGCTCGGTGCGGAAGGCGTCGGAGCCGGAGCGGGCGTCGAGGGCTGCGGCGTGGGAGCAGGAGCGGGCGTGGGCGCAGGCGTGTTGCCGCCGCCGTTGTTGGTCGTACCGCCACCATTGTTGGTGTTCTCGGTTGTACCGGCGGTGTCGTTGCTCACCGTGGCCTTTTCGGCAGTGCTGGCGTTGATACCGGCCTGCAGCGCGGCGTTGGCCTCGGCCTCGGCAGCAAGCTCGGCCTGCAGCTGTGAATCCAGGGAGTTCACGACACTTTGAGCCTCAGCCTGCTGGGCATTGAGTTCGTCGACCTTCTTCTGTGTCGCGGCGACGTTCTTCTCCTGCTCGGTCTGCTTATCGGTGAGCTGCTGCTTAAGGTCCTTGACCTCCTGAATGGTCTGGGCCTGCTTGTCGGAAACCTTGCCGTAGTAGAACAGACGATTGAGCATATCGCCCAGATCGTCGACGCCCGTCAGAACCTGAAGGAGACTCAGACCGCCGGTCTTGTACTCACCGGCAACATAGCTCGAAAGCTTTGCCTGACCCTCCGCAATCTCTTGCTGCTTTTGCGTGATCTCGCCTGCAGTCTGATCAAGCTCCTGCGTCTGTGCGGAGAGTTCTTCATGAATTTGCTGGGTTTGGGTGCCAATCTGCTCGAGCTTGGTACGGGCAGCGGCAAGGTCGGATGCGGTATCGGCGTAGGCCGGAGCCAGGAGGCCCAGGCCCAAAACACAAGCGAGGGTTGCCGTAGCAGCGCAGCGTGCCATGTTTTTGTGCGTATTTGCTGTGCGCATGTAGCTTCCTTTCCGGTATCTAATGGTAGCGGCTAGTCCACCGTTACCAGGCTAAAGAGCTCAACGTCCTCGTTAGAAGGCGTGAGCTTCTTGCGCGGGTTGAGAAACGCAAGCTCAAGGATACAACCGTAGCCCACAAGCTTTGCGCCCATATCTCGCACCAGTTTACCTGTTGCCTCGACGGTTCCGCCCGTCGCGACCAAGTCGTCCAGAATCAACACGGTATCTTTAGAGGTAATGGCATCGGCGTGGATCTCGATAGAGTCGGTGCCATATTCGAGCTCGTAGCTCTCGCTCACCGTCTTGCGAGGCAGCTTGCCCGGTTTACGTGCGGGAACAAAGCCGGCGCCAAGGGCTACAGCCACCGGTACGCCAACCATAAAGCCGCGAGCCTCGGGACCCACGACCTTGGTGATTCCCATGCCGGCAAAGTGCTCGGCGAGGGTATCGGTCATGGCTTTGAGCGCCTCGGGATTGCCAAAGAGCGGCGTGATGTCTTTAAAGATGACTCCGGGCTCGGGATAGTCGGGGATGTCGACGATTTGAGATTCGAAGTCGTACATTGCATGACCTTTCAATGGGTTGCCGAAATATCAGCAGCGGTTATTTGCCCGCGGTGACGGTGCCGGATTGCGAAGGGGCGACGACCTTGAGCGGCTTTACGAGAGAATCCTCGTGCGAAGCCGGCGCGGCAGTTTCTTCGTTTTTGGCCTTGGTGGACTCGGAGCGAGCGATTTCCTCATCGAGTGCATCAATGTCGGCGTCCTCGACCACGGCGTTGAGCGACTCAAAAACGCGGTTCTTGAGCAGCGCAGTGTGCACACCCTCGGTCAGGTCGTGAAGCTTCTTAAACGCACGCTCGAGCTTGGCGTCGCGCTCGTCATCGGAGGTATCCATTCCGAGCATGCTCACGAGCACCTGCTCAAACATCGAGGACTCGCGGTTGGCGGAAGACACGTACTGACGCAGGTTGCGGGGCTCGATATGGAAGCGTGACAGCTCGGAGCAGTAGCGGATGATTGGAAAATCGCGACCATCGACGAGCTCACGATTCTGCGGACTCTTGATGATGCGAATGAGGTCGTTCTCGGCGAGCGAGCGGATAAACGAAATCTCGACGCCCAGCATATCGGGAATGGTCTCAATGGGATGCAGCTTTTGCTTAGTCTCCTTGGGCTCCGTCTTGAGCGGAACATCGGACAGTAAGCCCACCTCGTAAGCGAGCGTTGACAGGTCCGTGGCGTTTTCCAAGCGCTGCTTAATCACGTTGAGCGGCATGTAGCGGGTCTTCTGCAAATGCAGGATGACCTCCAGGCGATCAACGTCCTCCTTAGAGTACTGACGGTATCCCTTAGGCGTACGATGAGGGGTAATGAGCCCCTCATCCTCTAGAAATCTAATTTTTGAGTTCGAAAGATCGGGGTATGCGCCTCGAAGTAGGTTGACGACTTGGCCGATACTCAGATAGTTGCGTTCGGCCATGCCCTACTCACCGGTTTCGATGCGCTCCGGCGTGCTCTCGTGGTAGATGAGCGTAAACGTACCGATCTGGACGGAAGAACCGTCGTGCAGCGGGGCCGCGTTGACGATGGCACCGTCGACCCAGGTGCCATTGAGCGAACCCAGATCCTCGATGCGAGCGCCGAGGCCCTCGCGAATAATGCGCGCGTGGCTGCGCGAAACGGTCATGTCATTGAGGAAGATGCCGTTTGCAGGATCGCGGCCGATGGTGGTCACGTCGTCCTCGAGCTCAAAGGCGGCACCAGTCTGCGGACCCTTGACGATGGACAGAACGGGGGCGGTGATGCGCACGTTGGCCATGAGGTCGGGAACGGTGACGTCGCTTGAAGGCACGCGGAATACGCAGGTAGCGTCAGCAGTCTTATCATTCTGAGGCATATTGTTAACCATGTTGTCCATGACAACCCCTAACTTATCGCGGACGTGCCGCAAATAATGAACCGTACGTAATCATACCCCAACGAATCAGTCTTCGATTTCAGGGTTCAGAAAGTCGATGTCCTCGTCCTCGGGATGCGCGAGAGCCTGTTTAATGGCCACTCCGCCCTTAATGGAATAGATGACAGCCGTGAGCATGGAGAAGATCACGCCGCCGTACACAAAGAAGATGCCGAGGGGCACCGAGCTTCCGTTGAGGCCCGGGAAGGCCGTAAGGGTTGCAGGTAAAAGATGCAGGCCGTCAATAACGGGGAACCCGAGCAGCATGAGTGAGAAGCCGGTCATGAGCAGTGCAGTGGCAATCTTTCCGGGAAAGACGACATCGATGGGGCGACGGTGATAATGACGCACGATAAGCGTGCCGATGCCCAGATAGATGTCGCGGCCAATAATGAGCACGCAGACCCAGATGGGCAGCTCTCCGCGGACCACCAGCCCAAGTACGCCGGTGAACAGCAGCGCACGGTCGCAGATGGGATCCATGACCTTGCCGAGCCACGAGACCGTCTTGGTCATGCGGGCGATCTGACCGTCCATCCAGTCGGTAGAGGCGGCAACGGCGTAGATAACGATGGCGATGACGCGGTTGTTATCCGTCACAAACAGGTACAGAAATACCAGGGTGAGGATCAGGCGCGTAAAGGTGATGAAATTGGAGATCGTAAAGATCTTATTCGACGGGTAATCGGAAGTGCCGATAAGCTCCTTTTTGATCTTCTTTTTGATGCCCACAGGACTCCCCCGCTGGTTAACGACAAAACTTTTGCTACTATACCCGTTCCGGCGATGTCTATCCAGCGTAAGCATAGAGAGTCCAGACATATGGAGGATGCTACTGGGTTGTGCGGGATTCTGCATTTGTGTACATCAGCCTCCAAATATGACATTTTTCGGCATCTTTGATGGCTGATGTACACGTTTTGATTCGGTGATTACATCGATCGGGAAAGTTGTTGCTTTAAGCAAATTAATCATGATGTGCGGGTCGAGAAGGGTTGGCGCCAAAAGAACTCAACGGCCGTTATGGCTTCGTTAGAAACGCGCCCCACCATGGATGGTGAACCCGAAAGGTAAGGCGCGCGGGCACGGTGACTCGGCCCGCGCTCCCGGAAGAGAAAGGATAAACCCATGGGTTACATGCTCGAGACGCGTGGGCTCACCAAGCGCTTCGGCCGCGGCGACCAGGCGCTGGACGCCGTGGCCGATGTGAGCCTTCATATCCGCGAGGGCGAGGTGTACGGGCTGCTCGGTCCCAACGGCGCCGGCAAGTCGACAACGCTCAAGATGATCTGCGGGATGCTGCGGCCGACGGCCGGGGAGATCCTCTTTGCCGGGCACGCTTGGCGCCGCGAGGACCTCTACGCAATCGGCAGCCTCATCGAGGAGGCGCCGCTCTACCCCAACCTCACCGCGCGCGAGAACCTGCGCGTGCGCACCACGCTGCTGGGCCTTCCCGAGAGCCGCATAGATGAGGTGCTCGCCGCCGTGGACCTCGCGGACACCGGGAAGAAGCGCGCCGGGCGCTTCTCGATGGGCATGCGGCAGCGCCTGGGGCTCGCGCTGGCGCTGATCGCCCGGCCACGCCTGCTCGTGCTCGACGAGCCCACCAACGGCCTCGACCCCATCGGCATCGAGGAGCTGCGCGACCAGATCCGCGGCTTCGCGGCGGCGGGTACGACGGTGATCGTTTCGAGCCACATCCTCTCCGAGGTGCAGCAGATGGCGGACACCATCGGCATCATCTGCGAGGGGCACCTCGCCTACGAGGATGCGCTTCGGCCCGGGCAGGACCTCGAGGAACTCTTCATGAGCTTCTGCCGGGAAGGGCGACGAGCACGCGGGGAGGTGGCGGCATGACGGGCGAGAAAGGCGGCCTGTTCGCGGCCCTGCGCGCCGAGGCCCTGAAGTCGCGCCACGCGGCACCGGTCCGCCTGGCCGTGCTCATGGCGCTGCCGATGCCGCTGCTCGGCGCGATACCCTACCGGGGCGTGCAGATCTTCAGCGCGTGGAACTACTGGTACGCGCTCTTCCTGCCCGTGTGTCTCTCGCTCGTGGTGGCGTGCGTCGCGCGGGCTGATGCTCGCACGCGGATGCGGGGGCTTCTGGGCCTGGGCTTCCCGCTCGGGCGCGCCTGGTGGGCCAAGGCGCTCTGGTGCCTCGCGCTCTGCACGCTCTCGAACCTCGTGGTCTTCGGCATCTACCTCGCGGGATCGGCGTTCTCCTCGCAGGGCCTCACGGCCGCGGGCACGCTCACGATGCTCCTCTGCGCGCTCGCCAACACGGTGACCGCGGCGTGGATGATCCCCGCAGGGCTCTTCCTCACGGCGCGGCTCGGCATGCTCGCGGGCATCTTCTGCCCGCTCGCCGCGCAACTCGTAGGTGGGTTCGCCTGGTCGTTGGTGCCGCTGCCGCAGCTCTTTCCGCCGTCGGCGAACATGGTCATCCCCACGAGCTTCATCCCCGTGCTGCCGAGCGGCGAGCCGCTCGCGGCGGACATGGCGCTCGGCGAGGCGCTCGCGTCGGACGGCATGCTCACACTGGCGGGCCTTGCGGTCTGCGCGCTCGCGTTCGCCGCGCTCACGGCGGCGGGCGCGGCCTGGTTCGCGCGCTCCGAGGAGAGGTGATGGCCATGACACGACTCTCCGACCCGATGCCGCGCATGACTCTCCCGCGGGCCCTGCTCTCCGAGGCCCTGCGCCTGGCGCGCTCCCCGCTCACGGCGGTACACCTCGTCTGCGGCTTGGCAGCCGGTCTTGCCTGCGGCGAGTACTTCTCCGTAACCCGATGGGACCCGGCGCTGGGCGCGGACGCCTACGCCCAGCTCCTCGGCGCTCTCATGCCCTCATGTCCGCCATCGTCTGCGGGCTCGCTGTGGACGAGGAGCGCGCTGCCGGGCGCCTCGCCAACCTCACGGCGGTCCCCTCGCGCGGGCGCGCCGTCGCGGCGAAGCTGCTCGCCCTTGCGGCGCTCGGCGCGGGCGCGCTGGCCGTGGCGCTCGGCGTGTTCGGGGCCGTGCTCGCCGTCGCCGGGCGCCTGCCGCTCGGGCCCACTCCGCTTGCGGCCGCCTGGGCGGGCATCGTGCTGGGCAGCCTGCCCCTCTACGCGCTGGGGCTCGGCGTGGCCCTGCGCCTCGGCCGCAACGCCGTCATCGGCGCCGGCGCGGCGGGGATGCTCCTCGCGTTCTTCTCGGTGGGCGGACTTGCGCACGGTCTCATGACCGGCGAGCTCACCGGTGCCCTGGCGACGCCCCTGAGCTGGGTGCCGCTCGCCTGGCCCGCGCGCTTGGGGTCGCTCGGGGTGGAGGCCTTCATCGACGCCGTACGCGCGGCGGGCCCACTCCTCACGACTGCGCTCGCTGGCCTCGTGCTCACCCTGGCAGCCGCCGCCGTCCTTCTCGCCTGGTTCTGCCGCTTCGAGGACGGGAGGGCAGATGCATAGGAAGCCGCTCGCCGCCGTGCTCGTCCCCCTCTCCGCAGCGTTTGTCCTGGGCGGGAATGCCCTGCTCGACGCCGGCTGGGGTTCGGCGCTGCGCTCGATCGCCGACTGCGTGCTGCCCAACCCTGAGATCGTCATGTTGGCGCCCGCGGCTGCGCGCGGGGCTCTGGACCGCTGAGCGCGGCGCTAGTACAATTCCGACGAGAGTTTCAGGAGGTCGAACATGGCGAGGATACTGGCAGTGGATGATGAACGGGCGATCCTCGACGCGCTCGCGCGCGTCCTCGGCCGCGACGGCCATGAGGTCGTCAGGGCGGCGGACCCGACGGCGGTCCCGGGGATGGACCTCTCGCGCTTCGACCTCGTGCTCTGCGACGTCATGATGCCGGGGCTCGACGGCTTCGAGCTCGTGCGGCAGATCCGCCCGGACTTCGACGGGCCCATCGTCTTCCTGACCGCGCGCGTGGCCGAGGAGGATGCCGTGGCCGGCTACGGCCTGGGCGCCGACGACTACGTCCGCAAGCCCTTCGGGGCCGCGGAACTGCGCGCCAAGGTCGCGGCCCATCTACGCCGTGAGCGCCGGCCGCGCTCGCACGCCCTCTCCTTCGGGGAGGTGCGGATCGACCTCGGGGCGCGCGACCTCGCCGTGGGTGGCGAGACCGTGCTGCTCACGCCCACCGAGTACGCCATCTGCGAGTACCTCGCGCGCCACCCTGGGCAGGTCATGAGCCGCGCGCAGATCCGCGAGGCGGTGCTCGGCTGGGAGAGCGACGCCGACGACGCGGCCATATCCATGCAGGTCAGCCGCGCCCGGAGGAAACTCTCCGAGGCCGGCGCCGATCCGATCGCGACCGTCTGGGGGATGGGGTACAAGTGGCAGCTCTAAGGACCGGGGCGCGAGGTCGCGGGGGCATGCCGCTCTCCTTCGTCATCGCGCGCTACTTCGCCTACGCGTTCGCGGCTGTCGCCACGGCGTGGCTCGCCTCGTTCATGGTACTCTCCGTGGCGATCAACGCGGGCTTCGTCTACGAGGCAAGCTGGGGGCCGGCCAATGTGCGCGAGGTCGCGGAGGGCCTGGCACGCGACGGCGTCTGCGGACAGCAGGACGTGCCGACGGCGTACCGCTACCTCATCCTGAATAAGGACGGATACGTGCTGATGACAGACCTCGATGGCACGCGGCTCGAGGACGCGACGGAAATGGCCCGTGCGGCACTCGCCGCGGATCCGGGCACAGTGGAGATCGAGGGCGGGGGCTCGGGCCTCACCTACGCTGCGTTCCCGCTCAAGGGCGGCGGGGCCTGCGCACTCGTCAGCGAGTACCTGCCGCAGTGGGTCTCGCGCGATCTCGCCAGCCTGCTTCCCAACCCGCAGAACCTCATGCTCGTCGGTGCCGCTGTGGGAAGCGCGCTCGCGCTCGCGCTCGTGGCGCGCCGTGCGAGCCGCGTGATCTCGCGCAAGATGGCGCCGCTCGCGGAGGCGGCGGGGCGCGTCGGCGCGGGGGAGCTCGACTTCGCGGTCGGCAGCACCAACGTGCGTGAGGTGAACGACGTCCTCGCCGCGATGGACGCCATGCGGGCTTCCCTCGCCGAGTCGCTCGAGGCCCGCTGGGCCGCGGAGCGGGGGCAGCGCGAGCAGATGGCGTCGCTCGCCCACGACCTCAAGACGCCGCTCACCGTGCTGCGCGCCAACGCCGACTTCGTGGCGGAGGAGCTGGAAGACGAGAAAGACGCCGACCTCGCGGCCGCCGCGCGCGACATAGCCGGCGGTGTCGAAAGGCTCGACGGCTACGTGCGCCTGCTCATCGAGGCCTCGCGCGGGTCCGGCGGGGCGGAGAGGGCCCCCATGCGGCCGGCCGAGCTCTGCGAACAGGTCCTCGCCGAGGCCGCCCAGATCGCCCGGGCGCGAGGTGTGACGCTCGACGCGGCCACGGGCCCCGCTGTCGCGGGCGCGCCCGAGGCCCCGCTCGACCGAACCGCCCTGGCGCGAGCCGCCGCGAACCTCGTGGCCAACGCCGCCGAGCACGCGCGCTCGCGCGTGGCGGTCTCCTGCGACGTCGCGGGCGGACACCTCGTCATCGAGGTGGCCGACGACGGACCGGGCTTCTCTCCCGCCGCCCTCGAACGCGGCTGCGAGCGCCTCTTCACAGACGACTCGTCCCGCTCCTCGCGCGACGGAGGCCGCCACTACGGGCTCGGCCTCCACGTCGCCTCCGAGGCCGCGAGCGCCCACGGGGGCTCCGTCTCGCTCGCCAACAGCCCCTCGGGCGGCGCGGTGGTCACCATCGCGGTCCCCCTGTGCGGGATCTGACGACTTCCTCGATGTCTACCTCGACTGCGATATGTCGCTCGTCGAGGCCGCGACGAGATGGTGTTGCGTCTGCCCCGCTTGGTGCTTCTAGCTCAAATTTGATCTGATGTAAGGCTCGTGCAATCCTGCATGGGCCGTTCTTTTGGCAATTGCTCGACCGATTCGTGGCTTGAAACACAAATTATCGAGTTAAGGAGACATGGGGTCACACAGCGGCTCTCAGAGCGCCCGCCGCACTCCCCCGCCATTACCCTGCGGCGTCCTCGTATAGAGCCCATCCTGCTTGGCGTTTCGTTGCAACAGCCCACTTGTCCACCGATCAAGCGAACTGCTGGAATAAATACAGCGACACGCTTGTCCGTTTTAGTCGCTATATCTGTGTTAATCGCCGTGATAAATACAGCCCGTACTCGGCTGCATACCAGCTACGCGTATGTAGATTCATATCGCGTTAATAAATCGGCTCAAGCGTGTGCAAAACGCGCAAGTAGCCGCAAAAGGCGATTATCGCGCAGGTAGATTTCTGGCACCCTGTTGCTTACTGAAAATTAAGCAATTGCTTAAAACAAAAAAGGTCAGGCACTAGGTGCCTGACCTGAAACTTCTGGTCGGGACGACTGGATTCGAACCAGCGACCCCTTGACCCCCAGTCAAGTGCGCTACCAAGCTGCGCCACGTCCCGAAGCTTTTGTTTGTTGCTCTGCTCTCGCTCGCAACAGGGAGTATATTAACCCGAAACTTTAGACTTGTGCAAGAACTTTTTTATAAATTTTGAAGCAAGTTCAAAATTGTATCTGCGAGCTGGGGTTTTGTTAGCACGGGAAGTTCTTGCGTGCCCGTTGTGCTTACGATCCAGGCCTTGTTAGTGTCGGTTCCAAAGCCCGAATCGGCGCGTGAGACATCGTTAGCGATAATGGCATCACAACCCTTGCGGGCGAGCTTACGCTGCGCGTACTCCACGACGTTATCGGTCTCGGCCGCAAAGCCGATTACGCGCCGCACTCCCTTTTGACGCGAAAGCTCGGCCAAGATGTCAACGGTCTCGACCAGTTCAATGCGATCCAAACGCTCGTTGGATTTTTTGAGTTTATGGTCGGCTGGAGCGGCGGGTGTGTAGTCAGCGACGGCAGCCGCACAAATGGCCGCATCGGCCGTCTGAAAGGCGCTCAGAGCCGCCTGCAGCATCTCTGTGGCGGTTTGCACACGCACGCACTCCACGCCGCGGGGAACATCAAGCGATGTCGGTCCCAGCACGAGCGTGACGGCGGCACCGCGGCGAGTGGCCTCCCCCGCCAGGGCGATGCCCATCTTGCCCGACGACCGGTTGCCAATAAAGCGCACGGGATCGATCGGCTCGTGCGTGGGGCCGGCGGTAATCACGATGCGCTTACCTGCCAGGTCCTGAGGCGCGGGGTTGAGCACCTCGCAGACAGCCTCGACGATGTCCTCGGGCTCGCTCATGCGTCCCGTGTCCACGTCGCCGCAGGCAAGGTAGCCGCTGCCGGGTCCCACCACATGGACACCGCGCTCGCGCAGCGTGGACATGTTGGCCTGTGTCGCCGGCGCCTTCCACATGCCGTTGTTCATAGCGGGTGCGATCGCGATGGGTCGCGGCGTCGCAAGTAGCGTGGTGGAGATGAGGTCGTCGGCGATGCCGTTGGCCATCTTGGCGATGATATTGGCCGTCGCGGGCGCCACGACCACCAGATCGGGCTCTTGCGCCAGCGAAATGTGATGGATGGGGTCGGAGGGGTCGTCGAACAGGCCTACGGCGACGGGCTCGTTGGTGAGCGCACGGAAGGTGAGCGGGCCGACAAACTCGGTGGCATGCTCGCTCATAACGACCTTGACGCGCGCGCCGCGCTTTTGGAGCTGGCGCACGATATTGCACGACTTATAGGCGGCGATCCCGCCGGTAATGCCCAGCAGGATCGTTTTTCCCTCAAGTTGCATTGAATTGTTGGATGCCGCCGTCATCGCTAGGCTTCCTTGCTCGGGAGTACCAGGAGGCGGTGGCAGTACGGGCAGTGCGTAATCTCGCTGCCGTCGTGGTTGAGGTCGCTCATGGACGATGCCTGCAGCGCGGTGTGGCAGACCGTGGGAATGTTGCCCTGGATGGTCTCGACGGCCAGGCCGCGGAACTGCTTCAGCAGACGCTCGTAGTCGGTGAGCACGTCGGTCGGCAGCGTGGCGGCAAGCGCGGTGCGCTCCTTAGTGGCGGCTTCGATCTGAGCCTGCAGGTCGGCAGCCTTGGCGCGGGCGGCCTTGGTATCGGCCTTCACGCCCTCCTCGAACTTGGCGATGATGGCCTGCGCGCGAGCCTCGCGGTCGAGCGCCTCCTTGTGGGCGACGACGACGTCCTTGCGGGTGTGCTCGATCTTGTCCAGACGCTTGGCCAGGGTGGCGAGCTCGTTCTCTAGGTCCTGAACCTCGCGGTAGTCGGAGCCGTCGACATGGCGCTTCTTGGCAGCCTCGATGGCGTTGTTGGTCTGAATCTCGGTGGTGTTGAGATCGTCGAGCTCAATATCCAGGTCCTTGCGCTGAGCGTAGAGCTTGGTCATTTCGGCCTTGAGCTTTACATAGGTCTTGCGCTTGGAAGCGAGCTCCTTGAGCTCCGGCATATTGGCAAGTTCGCTCTTGTTGCGGGCGAGCTCCAAATCGATCTGTTGCAGCTTGAGTAGCGTAGCGCCGGCGCTCATAAGTTCTCTCCTTTTGTCACAGTCCACCATTGGCAAGGGTTCAGTATTTTAATCGCATGACGGGGGTCAACTCCGGCGTCAACTGCAGAGTTCATCAATATATCAACGAACGGCTCCTCGGAGCGGTCGTGGCCGAGCAAGATCACCGGCAGACCGCGCAGAGTGAGGTCCTGTGCCGCGTGGTAGCCCGCCTCGCCCGTCACGATGACATCCGCACCGGCGGCGATGGCAAGCTCGCCAAAGTCACCCAGCGAACCGCCCAAAATTGCGATGGTTCGGCACGGGTGATCGGCCTCGCCCCACACGCGCGGGTCGCTGCCAAACGCCGCTGCGGCGCGTGCGGCAAGGTTGCGCAGGCTGCAGGGGTCGTGGAGGGTCGCGAGTACGCCCAGTCCGCAGGCCTCGGGGTCGTCCACGTGCTCCAACGAGCTTGCGGGCGCGGCGTCCAAAAGCCTACTTAGGCAGATACGTGCCTCGTGCGAGCGGTCCAGGTTGGTGTGGAGCGAGATAATGCTCACGCCGCAACGGGCTGCCTCGTAGAGCGCCGCGCTGCATTGGGGGCGCGTCGCACCGGGCGGGCAAAACGCCTCGGGCGCCTTGATATAGATGGGATGATGCGTTAGCAGCACGTTGGCGCCGGCCTCCTGGGCGCGGTGCACATTGGCTTCGGTCGCATCGAGTGCGCAGGCAAAACCGGTAATCTCCGCGGCAGGGTCGCCGACGGAAAGTCCTACATGGTCCCAACTCTCGGCATTGGTCTTGGGATAGCGTGCCAGCAGCGCGCGCTCAAGCTCGGCGACGATCATGCGGCGCCTACGATCGAGAGCAGCGTCTGGGCAAACTCGTCCAGATCGTCCGGATTCACGCGGTCGTCAAAGGAAATGCGCAGTGCGCCCAATGCCTGCTCGCGACCGATGCCCATCGCGCTTAAAACATGGCTCGGGTCCATGCTGCCGCTCGAGCACGCCGAGCCGGCCGAAACCTCAAAGCCGGCGGCGTCGAGCTTAATGATGAGTTCCTCGGAGTCCATGCCATCAATGTAGATCGATACCATGCCGGGCAGACGGTCGGCTTGCGCGTAGTCACCCATGGTGGCGTGAATGCGCGGGTGGGCCGTAAGCGTGGCGTAGAGCTTGTCGGAAAGGGCTTGCAGCTTCGCGCGCTCCTGAGCCACATGGGGCGTCAGAGACGAGGCGGCAGCGGCAAAGGCGAGCTGCGTTCGCAGGTCTTGCGTGCCGGCACGACGACCGGCCTCCTGTCCGCCGCCAAAGATGCGCGGGCGCAGCGGCGTGCGGCTCTTAAGGTAGAGTGCGCCAGATGCCACGGGACCGCCAATCTTGTGGGCTGCGACGGACATGGCGTCGACGCCCAGCTCGGTGACATCGAGCGGAATATGCAAGTAGCCCTGGATGGCATCGGTGTGGAACAGGGCGCCTGCGGTATGCGCGGCCGAGGCAAGCTCGCGGATAGGTTGTACCACGCCGGTCTCGTTGTTGGCGGCCATGATGCTTACGAGCGCCACGTCGTCGCCGAGCAGCTCGACAAGCGTGGCAGGCTCAACGTAGCCCGCGCGGCAGGGTTGCACCAGATCGACGGTAAAGCCGGCGGCACGAAGCAGCGGCAGGTTGTCCAGAATCGAATCGTGCTCGATGGCAGATACGATCACACGGTTACGCTTGCGATCGCGCTGACGAGCGCCCTCGGCAAGACCGAGCAGCGCCAGCTGGTTGGCCTCGGTGCCGCCGTTGGTAAGGATGATCTCGGACGGGCGAACGCGTGCGCCAAAGCTGCGGGCGATCTCGCGACGGGCGACTTCCAGGCGTGCGGCGGCCTTGCGGCCAAGTGAGTGCAGCGAGTTGGGGTTGACGCCGGCGAGCTCGCTATCATCGTACTCACGCTGCACAAGGAGCGCCTCGGCGCGCATGGGCGTCGAGGCGGCATAGTCAAGATTCACGGGTATGCGGTTTTGACCTGCGGTCATAAGGGTTTATGCCTCCTGTGCGGCCTCATTGCCCAGCTTCTGCAGCAGCGCAACCTCGGCGGCGGGATCTTCGGACTTAAAAACGGCGGAGCCGGCTACGAGCACGTTGGCGCCGGCCTTGACGACCTCGGCAATGTTCTTGGAAGAAATACCGCCGTCGACCTCGATGAGGGGCGAAACGCCGTGACGCTCGCACATGGCCTTGAGCTCGTGAAGCTTTGCGATGGTGCCCGGGATAAAGCTCTGGCCGCCAAAGCCCGGGTTCACACTCATGAGCAGCACCATATCGACGACGTCGATGATGCTCTCGAGCACGCACACGGGGGTGGCGGGGTTGAGCACCACGCCGGCCTTGACGCCGCGCTGCTGCAGATGCGTGAGCGTGCGGTGCAGGTGCGTGGAAGCCTCGTAGTGCACGGTGATCATGTCGGCACCGGCGTCGGCGTACCAATCGACCGTCTCGTCGGGGTTCGACACCATCAGGTGCGCGTCGACCGGCACGTCGGTGGAGCGCTTGACGGCCTTGAGGATGTCAACGCCAAAGGTGAGGTTGCCGGTAAAGTGGCCGTCCATTACGTCGAAGTGCACGTAGTCGGCACCGGCGATCTTGTCGAGTTCGCCCTTGAGGTTGGCCATGTCGGCCGAGAGGACGGACGGAGCGATTTTAATGGAACCCATGGTAGTAGCCTTTCTGCACTAGTCGGTAAGTCCGTAGAACTCTTGAGAAGGGACGCGATCGGTAAGAATCTCGAGCGCCCTATCCAAAGTAACACCGTTGTAGAGCGTTTGCTCCACGGCAAAGGTGAGCGGAATGTCTACGCCCAGTGAACGGGCAAGCTCACTGACGCTGCGGGCCGCGACGGCGCCCTCGACCACCATATGCGTACGTGCCTGGTACTCGTCGAGCGAGACGCCGTGGGCAAACTCGTAGCCAAAGGTGCGGTTGCGCGAATGCTCGGAGGTGCAGGTGGCAATGAGGTCACCCATGCCGGCAAGACCCATGCAGGTCATAGCTTGACCGCCGCGGGCGTGCACCAGACGGCTGATCTCGGCCAGGCCGCGCGTCATGATAAGGGCAAGTGTGTTGTCGCCCGCACCAGAACCGGCGGAGATGCCGCATACGATGGCGATGACGTTTTTCATGGCGCCGCAAACCTCGACGCCGGTCATATCCTGCGACAGGTAGATGCGGAAGGCCGTGGACAGCAGCAGCTCCTTAAAGGTCTCCCCTACCTGCGTATCTTTGCTGGCGATGACGGCGGCAGAGAGCCCACCGCGGCAAATCTCCTCGGCATGGTTGGGGCCCGAGAGGGCCGCCACACGCCGCTCGTTGCCGATCTCGCTGGCAATGACCTCGCTCATGAGCAGGCCGGACTCGGGCTCAATGCCCTTGGTGAGGCAGAGCACCGGGGTGTCGGTGGCGATACAAGGTGCCGCCTGATGGCATACGCTGCGCAGGTGCGTGGAGGGCACGGCAAAGATGATGGCCTCGACGCCGTCGAGCGCCTGGGCCAGATCCGTCGTGGCGACGACGTTTTCCGGCAGCACGTAATCCACCAGATACCGGGGGTTGCAGTGCTCGCCATTGATGCCGGCGGCCGTCTGCTCGCTATGGGCCCACATGGTCACGCGCTCGGTTCGCGCGGCGGCAAGGCCGGCGACGGCGGTTCCCCAGGAGCCGGAGCCAATCAGCGCAACATTCATGACTCTCTCCTACTTATCGTCGGGCTCGGTGACGCGCTTGGTAAACGAGAGCTTGGACTCCTTACCCGTCATGAGCTTTTTGATGTTCGCACGATGGGCCCACACCACGGTGATGCCGATTAGCGCCATGCAAAACTTAAGTCCCAGGCTGCTGTACGGAAAGACCGCGCAGGCGGCGATGGGAAGACCGATGGCCGCGGCAAGCGAGCCCACCGACACAATCTTGGTGATGGCGACGGCCACGATAAACATGCCCAGCAGCGACAGGCCAATGGGCCAGCACCAGGCGAGGATGACGCCCAGACCAACCGCGATACCCTTGCCGCCATGGAAGTTGAGGTAGGGCGAGAAGATATGGCCCCACACCGCTGCCAGGCAAATGACGCCGAGCATCCAATCGCCGGGGGCTCCGGGCGCCATGATGCTTACGGGGAAGCCATAGCCCACGCCCGCGATGAGCGGACGGGCGATAAGGACACAGATGGCGCCCTTAAGGCAGTCGAGCAGCAGGGTGAGTGCGGCCACCTTGGGGCCGGCCACGCGCAGGGCGTTGGTGGTGCCGATGTTGCCGGAACCCGCCTTGCGAATGTCGGTGTGGTTGAACACGCGTCCCAAGATCAGGCCAAACGGAATCGCCCCGATAAAGAACGAGACCACGGCGCAGATGGCGGTCAGCAGAATCGGATTATGCATCCTTTTGCTCCTTCTTCCTAAAGAAGAGTCGAATGGGCGTGCCGGCAAAGTCGAAGGTCGAGCGCATGCGATTCTCCACGTAGCGCTGGTAGGTGTCGTTGACCAGGTCGCTGTGGTTGACGAAGAACGTAAACGTCGGCGGGTTGACGCCCGTCTGGGTCACGTAGTGCATGCGCAGGCGGCGCTTGCCGTCCACCACGGTATGACCGAACTCGCGCAGGTCGGTGAGGAACGTGTTGAGGCGCGAGGTGCTGATCTTCTGCGAGCGCGTCTTTTCGGCGGCGTCTACCATTGCCCAGATCTTCTCGACGCTGCGGCCGGTCAGGGCTGAGATGCGCAGGTACTGGGCCCAGGGAGCCATGACGCCCAGACGGCGGTCGACGGTCTCCATGCAGGCCTCGCGCTTGCGGTCATCGTCGAGCAGGTCCCACTTGTTGAGCAGCACAACGATGGCACAGCCGCGCTCGATGGCAAGACCCATGACCTTCTGGTCCTGTTCGGTAACGCCCACGGAGGCGTCGACGACGAGCAGCGCCACGTCGGCGCGGTCGATGGCGCGCAGGCCGCGGACCATCGAGTAGTACTCGATGTTCTCGTACACGGTGCTCTTCTTGCGGATGCCCGCGGTGTCGACCATGCGGTAGTGCTTGCCGTTGCGCTCCACGACGGTGTCGATGGCGTCGCGCGTGGTGCCGGCAATGTTGGACACGATAGAGCGGTCGGCGCCCAGGATGCGGTTGAACAGCGAAGACTTACCGGCGTTGGGGCGGCCGATGATGGCGACGTTCAGCGCGTCGGGGAACTCATCGGCGACGTCGTCCTCTTCCTCCGGAAGCAGGGCCACAATATCGTCGAGCAGGTCGCCCGTGCCATGACCATGCAGGGCCGAGAGCGGCGTGGGCTCGCCGACGCCGAGGGAATAGAACTCCCAGATGCTGTCGTTCTCGCGATCGGGGTTGTCGAGCTTGTTCACCAGCAGAAAGACCGGCTTGTCGCAGCGCTTGAGCATGCGGGCGACCGACTCGTCCTCCTCGGTGACGCCGGTGCGGCCATCGACCACAAACAGGATGACGGCGGCTTCCTCGGCGGCGGCGAGCGCCTGGTCGCGGATGGACGTGGCAAAGACGTCGTCGCTCTTGAGCGGCTCGATACCGCCCGTGTCGACGATGGTGAACTCGCGGCCGTTCCAATCGGCCGTGTGATACGAGCGGTCGCGCGTGACACCGCGGGACTCGTGGACGATGGCGTCCGAGGTCTGGGCCAGGCGGTTGACGAGCGTGGACTTGCCCACGTTGGGGCGTCCGACGACGGCGACGATAGGTTTCATCTGCTCTCCTTTAATGGGTAGGGTCAGCGGAATTAGTAGAGTCGGCAGGCACAATGCTAAGGATGTGCTCTAGGGTATCGAGCAGCTCATGCGGCATGGTCGACACCACATGAACCTCGGCGCCGCGACTGATAAGGCTTGCGAGTAAATCGTCACGATGATACTCGTCAAGCGTCATGCCGTCAGCGTTGAACATGAGCTTAGGCACAAAGAGCATAACCCCCGACAGGTCTTGCGGCAGCTGCTCCAGGATATCGCTCGCGACGATGAGGCCGGTTACGTCCACATTGCCGCCAAAGTAGCGGTTCTTGATAGCCGTGACGGTGCCGGCGAGGCCCCGCGGCGACTCCACGAAGCGCGCCACAGTGTCGCGTGCGCTGGCACCCGAGAGGCACAGCAGGCGCTGGTCGCGGGCGGTAATGGCTTCGCGAACGCGGGCCAGGCGCTCGGCATCGGCGGCGAGCACATCGTCCGTCTCGTCCAGATACGAGCGGATCATGCCGATGCCGTCGTAGTACTGCGGGTAGCCGTCGTAGAAATCGGCCTCGGGAGGCTCGATGCCGGCGTCCAGGTAGAACTCGTCGCTCATCTGGAAGGTGTGGCGGCCAAAGCGCTCGTAGGCACGATCCTGGAAGGGCCGGATCATGGCAATGGTCTCGCGCGCGAGCTCGGGCTTGTCGCTGTAGGACCAGCTAAAGCGGTTCTGGTGCTTGGTAAAGCCGAGCGGCACGATACCCAGGCTCGTAATTTGTTCGTGCTCCTCGCAGTAACGCAGCGTTTTCTCCAGCTCCTCACCGTCGTTCATGCCGGGGCACAACACGATCTGCGCGTGGATCTCGATGCCGGCGGCCATGATGGCCTCGAGCACGTCCATGCCGCGCTGGGCGTTGCGTCCCATCATGCGGCGGCGGACGTCGGGGCTCACGGCGTGGACCGACACGTTCATGGGGCTCATGTTGCGGTCGATGACGTTTTGCACGTCCTCGTCGGTGAGGTTCGTGAGCGTGACGAAGTTGCCCTGCAAAAAGCTCAGGCGGTAGTCGTCGTCGCGAATATAGAGCGTTGAGCGGCCGCCCTTGGGCAGCATGGTCATAAAGCAGAACACGCAGGCGTTCACGCAGGTGCGCATGCCGTCGAAGATGGGCCCATCGAACTCCAAGCCCCAGTCCTCTCCTGGGAAGCGGTCGAGCTCGACGGGGGTGACGGTGTCGTCGCGCGGGTCGAAAACCTCCAACTCGACGGTATCGTCATCGGACTCCCAGAGCCACACAATCATGTCGGTCAGTGCCTCGCCGTTGACCGTGAGCACGCGCATGCCCGGCTCGATACCCACATCCCATGCGGGCGATTCGGGACGCACGCTCTTTACGAGCGCGCCCTCACCCGGCTCGGGGTCGCGGCTGCGCCCGTAATCGGCCACCTCGGCGGCGTATGCGGGTACGGTCTGGTCCATGATTAGCGGCAAAGCTCCTTGATGCGCGCGACGGCGCGTTCGATGTGTTCTTGCGGGGTGGAAGCGCCGGCGGTAATACCGATGTGGCGCGCGTCGACAAACCACGCGGCCTCGAGCTCGCTTGCCTCCTCGATATGATGCGTGCGCTCGCAGGCGTCCGCGCAGATCTGCGCCAGACGGCGGGTGTTGCCGGAGTTTTTGCCGCCCACGACGACCATGCAGTCGCAGCGGTTGGCAAGTGCGGCGGCGGCCTGCTGGCGCTCGCTCGTAGCGGCGCAGATCGTGTTGATCACGCGCAGTTCCTGCACACGCGGGGTGATGGCAGCTACGACCTCGGCGAGGTTCTGCGCGGTTTGGGTGGTCTGCACAACGAGGCCCACCTTGCCCTTGAGCGACAGCTCGTCGGCGTCAGCGGCACAGCTTACGACTTGCGCATCATCGCCGGCGTGGCCCAGGATGCCCTCGACTTCGGGGTGGCCCGGCTCGCCCACGACTACCACGTGATAGCCCTCGCGTACCAAGCGCTCCGCCGCCACGTGGACCTTTTTCACGTAGGGGCAGGTGGCGTCGACCACGGTAAGACCGCGATCGTGAGCCGCATCGATCACCTGCGGCACCACGCCGTGGGCGCGGATGATTACGGTGCCCGATGCCGCGTCGTCCAGGGTGTCGGCCAAGCCAATGCCGGCCTCGGCGAGCTCGCGCACGACGATGGGGTTGTGGATGAGCGGCCCCAGGGTGTGGACCTGAGCGCTCTCCCCTGCCTGGGGCGCGGCGGCCAGCGCCATGTCGAGCGCGCGCTGCACGCCGTAGCAGGTGCCGGCGTGGGCCGCGATCTCGATGGTGGGTGCGCCGTCCTGGTCGGATGCAGTCGCGGTGGTGCCCATAACGTTCTCGTCCATGGCTAGAACCTGCCCGGGTGCTCGGCGCACAGCTCGTCGCGCATCTTATAGACTCGGCCCATTGCCTCGGACTCAAACCAGGTCAGACGCTCCGTGCGCTTAAGCCCGGCCGGCGCGTCGGAAAGCGAGACGGCCTTGCCGGCGCGGATCCAACATTTTTTGGGACGCATGAACTTTTTGCCCGCAGGCGTGATGTCGGACCAGCCGCAGATGGCGAGCGGGTTCACGGGTGCCTTGCCCATCTGGGCGATGAGCGCAAAACCGCCGTGGACCTCGGGCTTGATCTCGCGCGAGCGGATGCGCGTGCCCTCGGGGAAGATCAAGACGTCTTCGCCGCGCTGCAGCGCATGCTGGGCGGCACGCAGGCACTTCATGTCGGCGGTACCGCGCTCGACGGGAATACCGCCCACGCGGCTAAAGGCCCAGCGCACGATCTTGCTCTTGGCAAACTCGGACTTAAAAATGGGGCGAATGCGGCGGCCGCCAAAGAACAGCGCCGTCTCTACAGCCAGGAGCTCAGCCATCGAGGTGTGGTTGCAGATAACCACGCTGCCGCGGCCTTCCTGGCGCTCAAACAACAGATCGGCATCCTCGACCTTCCAGCGCCACATGAGCTTGGAGAAGGCCCAAAGGATTGCCATGACTACGGCGACGGTGCCGCGGATAAGCGCGGGGAACTCGGCATAAGGGGCGTTGTAGTAATCCTCGGGCGTCTGTTTAAACAGGCGCATGGGCTACCTCCTTTGGTTGATGAGGTCCTCGATAATGCGGACGACCTCGTCGATGGTGTGGGCGGTGGAGTCGACATGCACGGCGTCCTCGGCGGGAACGAGCGGCGCGACCTCGCGGCTGCTGTCGAGCTTGTCGCGCTGCTTGAGGGCGTCGAGGGTCTCGTCGACTTCGGCCTCGAGCTGCTCGGTGGTGAGCGGCTGCGTATCGTTCTGGTGACGCTGAAGCACGCGGCGACGGGCGCGCTCGCGCGGGTCGGCGGTCAGGAAGACCTTGACTTGCGCGTTGGGGAATACGACGGTGCCGATGTCGCGACCCTCGGCCACGATATCGCGGTCCTCGGCGGCGCGGCGCTGATGGATGAGCATGGCCGCGCGCACGCCCGGGTAGGCCGAGACCTTGGACACGTTGGCGTCCACCTGCGGGGTGCGGATGGCGGCCGAAGCGTCCTGGCCGTCAATGGTCAGGCGTGTGTCTTCGCCAGTGCCGTTGGTAAAGCGGATTTCGATCTGCTCGGCGAGGGCGTCTATGGCCGCCTCGTCGTCCAGGTCGATGCCACGGTCGAGCGCGGCGAAGGTGACGGCGCGATACATAGCGCCCGTGTCGAGCTTGTTAAAGCCCAACTGGCGGGCGATCTCCTTGGCGATAGTGGACTTGCCGGAACCGGCGGGGCCGTCGATGGCGACGATCATGCAATGCTTCCTTTCGGTGATTAACGTGCTGGTATGGGACGCGGGAGCTGTTTAGGTTGGCGGTCTGCCTAGCCGGTGTAGCGCTCGCGGAAGGTGTTGCGCTTGGGCGCGGAGCCGTGGCTGCCGTGGTGACGCGTGCGTGCCGCGGGCGTGCCCTGGGGCTTGCCGCTGTCGCGCTTGGAGCTGGCCTGCTTAGGCGGGATGCCGCCGGCCTTGAGGATCTGCACCTCGCGGTCGGTGAGCTCTCGCCACGAGCCCTTTGCCACGTCCTTGAGCTCCAGGCCGGCAAAGTTACAGCGATGCAGGCGGATCACGGGATGGTGAATCTTGCCCAGCATGCGCTTGACCTGGTTCTTACGACCCTCGCGGATGATGACCTCCACGGCGGTGGTGCCGGGCTTGACACCCTGCGGAGCCACGGCCTCGGCCTCGCGTGCGTTAATGACGCGGCAGATTGCCGGCTGGCACAGACCGTCATCGAGCTCGATGCCACGACGCAGCGGCGTGAGGTCGAGGTCGGACAGTTCGCCGTCAACGAGTGCCTGGTAGGTCTTGTAGACATGCTTGCTGGGGTGCAGCAGGTCCTGCGACAGGTCGCCGTCGGTGGTAAAGAGCAAAAGGCCCGTGGTGTCGCGGTCCAGACGGCCCACCGGGAACAGGCTCGGAAATCGGTCGCGGGGAACCAGGTCCGCCACACAGGGACGCTCCTGCGGGTCGCTCATGGTGGTGAGGTAGCCGGTCGGCTTGTAGAGCATCAGGTACACGGCGCCCTGGTCGAGCTTAACGGGCATGCCGTCGACCTCGATGTGGTCACAGTCGACATCGACCTTGGTGCCCAGCTCGGTCGCGACCTCGCCGTTTACGGTCACGCGGCCGGCGGTCATCAGGTCCTCCGACCCGCGGCGGCTCGCCACGCCCGCGCGCGCCAAAAAGCGCTGCAGGCGCATGGTATGCGGGTAGACGGGCTGGGCGTCGGTTGCGGGTACTGCGTTGCCCATGGCGTGCGTCTCCCCTACTTCGTTAGTCCTCGTCATGCGTATCCTCCGCAGTGTCGTCGGTGGCTAGCGATTCCTCGCTGCCGACTGCCTCGACATCATCAATAACGGAATCGAGCAGCTCACGCTCTTCGTCCAGGTCCTCGGCCTGCTCCTCGAGCGTCGACTGAATGCTGCGGCCGCTCAGACGCTCTCGGATAAACTGGCGCGATTGCTCGTCGGGGGCAAACTGCTCCAGATCGGGCAGGTCGCGAGTGGAGCGCAGGCCGAACTTTTCCAAGAAGGCGTTGGTCGTGCCGTAGATGATGGCCTGACCGCGCTCGGGGTCGCGGCCGAGTTCGCGCACCAGACCCTTATCCACGAGCGACGCGATGACGCCGTCGGAGTTGACGCCGCGGATGCCCTTGACGACCTCGCGCGTGACGGGCTGGTGGTAGGCGATGACGGCCAGGGTCTCGAGCGCCGCCTGCGACAGCTTTTGCGTGTCCCAGCTCAGCACATAGGCCTCGACCACGTCGTGGTAGGCAGGATGCGTAAACAGGCGCCAGCCGCCGGCGACCTCGCGCAGCTGAAAGCCGCGGTTGGCCTCCTCGTACTCAACTTTGAGCTCGGCGAGCAGCGATGCGCATTCGCCGGGGGCGATATCCAGCGCACCGGCCAGCGCGGGGGCGCTCACCGGATCGCTCGACACCAGCAGGAGCGCCTCCAAGGCGCCTTTGAGGCTGTTTACCTCCAGCGTGGAAAGGGTTGACATGGTTGCCGCTCCTATTCAGTGAGCTCGGGGCCCTCACCGGGCACATAGGCCTCGGCGCCCTCGACGCGGTTGATGCGGATGGTTCCAAAGATCTCGTCCTGGCTCAGCGTGAGCGAGCCGCGCTTGGCGAGCTCCAGCATGGCCAGGAAGGTGACGACGAGCTGCTCGGTGGTGGCGTCGCCGTCCAGCAGCTCGCGGAAGGTGCAGGTTTGGTGCGCCATAGTAAAGCGGTCGACCGAGGCCACGGTCAGGTCGAGCGGCACGCGATGCGGCGCCACGTGCTCGGCTTCCAGCAGGAAGGTCTGGCGCTTGCCGTCCAGGTCGGCACAGATGACGGCCAGGCCGCGCAGGGTGATGCCGGCCAGATAGTCGGGCATCAGGCCCAAGAACTCAGGGTCGGGGCCGGCCACGCGCGGGTGCATTCGGCTTTCGGCCTGCATGCGCGCGCCAAGGGCTGCCGCCGCGCCCTTAAACTGCTTGTAGGCGATCAAGCGCTGAATCAGGACCTCGCGCAGGGCGTCGCCGTCGAGCGCGCTGAGCTCCTCGAGGTCATCGTCGAGCTCGTCATCGTCGTCGGCTTTGCGCGGGGCCTCCTGTGGCACCAGCGAAGCGGCCTTGATATCCAAAAGGGTCGCCGCGACCAGCAAAAAGTCGCTCGCCACGTCCAGGTCCAGCGCCTCGATGCGCTCGGCCTCGGCAAGGTACTGCTCGGCCACCTCGCTGATGGAGATGGCGCCGATATCTACTTTTTGGCGGGTTACCAGCTGCAGCAGCAGGTCGAACGGTCCGCTGTAGACCTGCGTCGACACGCGATACGACATCTTCGACCTCCTTTGACGGCGCCTTCGCGGCGCGGTTTGGGTGCATGTTGCGACCGTTTTGCACGGTCGACCTGTTAGTTTACCTTAGATACCGGCGATTGCGAAGTTAAGCAGCTGCTCAGCAAGTGGATACACGGTAACGTCGAAATAGCGGCCGATCACATCGATGCCGGTCCACATGGGCAACAGGTACAGAACCAGGATGAGGATGGGCATGGCGTATTGCTGCAGGCGGTAGTAGTTGGCGAGCGCCTTGCCCTTGAGGAACGGCACGATAATCGATGAGCCGTCGAGCGGCGGGATCGGGATGAGGTTAAAGAACGCGAGCGACAAGTTGACCACGATAAACGTGGCGCCGAAGTTCATAATTTGCGACGCCAGGGCAAATGACATGCTGGTGTAGAGGTTGCCATAGGTCAGGCGCATGAGGGCGGCAGCAAGACACGCGAGTGCGATGTTCGATGCGGGGCCGGCTACGCTCACCAGGACCTCGTCGCGCTTGGGGTGCTTGAGGTTGTTGAGGTAGACGGGCACGGGCTTGGCGAAGGCAAACACCGGGCCACCGGCTGCGAGCATGAGCAGCGGCAGGATGATGGTGCCAAACGGGTCGATATGGTTGAGCGGGTTGAGCGAGACGCGTCCGCGCGAACGGGCCGTCTTATCGCCGAGTGCCCAGGCCGCGGCTGCGTGCGCGCTCTCGTGGATAACGATGCCCACGATGACGGCAATCGCGCTGGCGAGCAGGTTCATGAGGTAGCTGCTGGACATGGTGCTCCCCTAGCGGACGCGGCGCGAGGTGCGCGTGAGCAGGTAGTCGGCCACAAACAGAATGACGGCGACGATGGCATAATCCAGGCGGAACACGCCGCCAAAGGGCGAGGTGATAACGCCGTAGCCTGCAATGGCGCTCGGCAGTGCGCGCGAAAGCTCAACGACAAAGCCCACGATCTGCAGCTTGGCGGTGAGGCCGCTAAAACACAGCAGCACGGTCATCGCGCTCATAAAGATGCCGCAGATGCGACAGGCGGTGGCGATGATGCTCATCGCCACGGCGGTGGCCTTACGAGAGTTCACGCGCGGTCTCCTCTTCGATCTGGGTGGAAAGCTCCAGCCATTCATCCTCGAGCTTGGGCAGCTCTTGCTTAAGGCCGTTATATTCCCCCAGCGCGGCGTTGAACTTGTCCTGATCGGCATAAAGCTCTTCGCTCGCCATCAATTCCATAAGCTCGTCATAGCGGGCGCGCTTTTTGTCGAGCTCGGCCTCGATCTTCTTGAGCTGGTTGCGCACGCCCTTGAGCTTTTTGTTGAGCGCGGCGCGGGCCTGGGCCTCGGCGCGCTTTTGCTCCTTGGTCTTTTTGCCCTCGGCGGGCTTGGAGGCGGTCGCGGGGGTGTCGGGCTGGGCCGCGGTGACCTTAGCGGACTTGGTCGCGGCCGGTGCGCTCTCCCCTGCCGCATCGGCCGCGGCGCGGGCTGCGAGGTCCTCGCGCTTGTAGAGGTAGTAGTCGTAGTCGCCGTCGTAGACCGTGACCTTGCCATCGCGGATGTCAATGATGCGGTTGGCCACAGCGCGTACCAGGTGCTCGTCGTGGCTGATCAGCACGATGGTGCCGGGGAAGTTTTGCAGGGCGTTCTCGAGCATGTCTACCGAGTCGATGTCCAGGTGGTTGGTGGGCTCGTCCAGGCACAGGAGCGCCTCGGGGGCCACGAGCATCTTGGCAAGCGCCAGACGCGCCTTTTCGCCGCCGGAGAGGACACGGACCTGCTTCTCGATGGAGTCGTTGTCGCTAAATAGGAAGGCGCCCAGCAGGCTGCGCTGCTGCGGCACGGTCCACTTGGGCGTGACGGTGTCGATCTCTTGCAGGACGGTGTTGGACTCGGTCATGCCCTCGAGCGCGTGCTGGGCGTAGTAGGCCACACCCACGTTGGTGCCCAGGTCGCGGGTGCCGGTGGTGGGAGGCTCCAGGCCGGCGAGGATCTTCATGAGCGTGGACTTGCCGGCGCCGTTGGGGCCGACGAGTGCCACGTGCTCGCCGCGGTAGAGCTTGAGGTCGATGTCACTGTAGATGTGCTTGTCGCCGTATGACTTGGAGACGCCCTCGAGGCCCACGACCATATCGCCCGAGCGCGGCGGGTCGGGGAACTTAAAGTCGATATGCTTGTGGCCCTCGGGCAGGATGACGAGCTCCTTTTTGATCTGCTCGATTTTGCGGATGCGCTCCTGGGCCTGGGCTGCCTTGGTGGGCTTGTAGCGGAACTTATCGACGAAGACCTGCATGTGGGCGATGTCGCGCTCCTGGGCGGCGCGCTTGGCGCGCATCTGCTCCAGGTTGTCCTCGCGCTGCTTGAGGTAGCTGCTGTAGTTGCCGGTGTAGGTGGTTACGCGACGGTTTTCGAGGGCGGCGACGTGGTCGACGCAGGCGTCCATGAAGGCGCGGTCGTGGCTGACGATGAGCACGGCGCCGTCGTAGTTGGCGATAAAGCCGCGCAGCCACTGGACGCTTTCGAGGTCCAAGTGGTTGGTGGGCTCGTCCAGAAGCAGCAAATCGGGGTGGCGCAGGAAGAGCTTGGCAAGCGCGATGCGCATCTGCCAGCCGCCCGAGAACTCGGAGCACGGGCGCTCAAAGTCGGTGACCTTAAAGCCCAGGCCAGATAGGATCTTGCGGGCGTTGCTCTCGAGCTCGTAGCCGCCCAGGTGCTCAAAGCGGTCCTGGACCTGGCCGTACTCGTTAAGGAGCGCGTCGACGTCCTTGCCCTGCTCAGAGAGCTCGGTGATCTGGGCCTGCAGCTCGTTGGTGCGCTCGCCCATGCGACGGATTTCCTTGGCGGCTGCCATGACCTCGGCGAGGATGGTGGTGTCCTTTTGCTCCAGGTTGGTTTCCTGCTCTAGGTAGCCCACCTGGCAGTCCTTGGCGTACTGGACCTGGCCTGCGTCGGGGCTGTCGATGCCCATGATGATCTTGAGCATGGTGGTTTTGCCGGCGCCGTTGGGGCCCACGAGCGCGAAGCGCTCGCCGGGGTTGATCTGGAAGGACGCGCCGCTAAAGAGGACGCGCGCGCCGAAGCTTTTTTCGATCTTGTCGACCAGGAGGATCATGGTGCCGCCTTTGACCTTGTGTGCCTATATGAAAAAAGGCCCCAACTTGCGTTGGAGCCTCATTCAATGCTCGGGTGGAGACGAGGGGGATCGAACCCCTGACCTCTTGACTGCCAGTCAAGCGCTCTCCCAGCTGAGCTACGCCCCCGTGCGAAGAAGTACTATACGGGAACTCTCACGGCGATGCAAGGGCAATTTTGGAAAAACTTTCCGGGTGCGCGGGCGCCGGAGTCCCGCGGGGTCGGGCCAGCCTGCGGAGCGCCTGGCCCCCGCACGGCCCCTACGCCGGCCGACTTGGCGCGCGGAACGCGACCCTCTCCGCGCAACCGGATTTCCTATGCGTCGCCAGTCCCATTATCGGGTCCGATTGCGAACCGTTCCTCATCTGCGCCTCAGAACTATGCCGGTTTACTACGATGTATCTTGAATGTTCGACCACGCACGCCTTTTCGTGTAACCGTCGGACTCTCTACCTGCGGTTTTGCAAACTGAGAACACGCGGTGGTCGAAGGTCGCCAATCCGTCGTAGTAAACCAGCATGGTTTTGAAATGGCATCAGGTTGATTTCACACTGAAATGTCTTGAAGCCCTGATTTTAAGGCCTTAACTTTTTATAAAACACTTCTTATCTGCGACGGGCCTAGATTAGCTGTTGTTTAGCATCGAACTTGATCTTGCGTTGTGCGACTTGCTCGTGCATGGTAGTATATCACGACGTGAAGCGAAGAAATTAGGCCTGAGTTGCCTTTGCTAGAATTGCATTCACCGTTCATAAGGGCTCTTGGCGCAACGGTTAGCGCAGGGGACTCATAATCCCTGGGTTCTGGGTTCGAATCCCGGAGGGCCCACCAGAGTATTTCGAGGCCGGGCATTACGCCCGGCCTCTTTGTTATTGGCGCTGCAGACTAGGTTTGCTATCCAGAAACGTAAAGTTATTAACATTCATATTCGTAATTAACAATGGGTATGTCGCCAAGATGCTGCCCAGTCAACACATGGTGTAAATCGATAGATATGAAAAAAGGCTCCAACTTGCATTGGAGCCTCATTCAATGCTCGGGTGGAGACGAGGGGGATCGAACCCCTGACCTCTTGACTGCCAGTCAAGCGCTCTCCCAGCTGAGCTACGCCCCCTTTCGAGAAAGTACTATACGGGAACTCCCCCGCCGATGCAAGGACAATTTTGGAAAAGATTTTACGGTGCGTGGAAAGGCGCGGGGCCGAAGGGACACACGATGCCCGAAATAGCCCGCGGGGCGCGCCCCGCGGGCAGCGGCAAGCCCGCCGCCCTCCTTCCCGGGGCGCGCATGTCGCCCCAGGTGCCGCCGGCCAGAACAAAGCAATCCGCGGTGCTTCCGCGGGAGGGTTTCGTCTGAGCCCCTCTCCGCGCCTTCGGGTCAATTTACTGAACCGTGCGCAGCTCGCGCCAGCTGGTCGCTTCATAAACGGACCGGTTTACTACGACGATTCCCGGATTTCCGACACACGCCTACATTCGCAAAACGGGCAGGCATTCTACCTGCGGTTTTACGAGCGACGAATTCGGTGTGCTCAGCTACTCCCAATCCAACGTAGTAAACCGGCGTGGTTTTAAAATGGCACTTAATTACTGGCAGCATATAAAGTTGTAATAATGCTCACTTGAACATTATTACTTACCAATACCAAGCCAATTGCACAGAACGTTGGCTCGCAATCTGGTCTCAGCGCATCTCATCGCCTCGGTTTTTGGTTTGTAGCGCAACTCCAATCGCTCACACACACTGTGAATGATGGCATCAAGCTGATCGTGATCATTGAGCATGTCATGGGTTACAAGAAATACGTCGTATCCCATGCTTTGTAATGCTGTCATTCGTGCGGCATCGTGGTCCAGCACGGCGCCTGAACCATGGATAACCTCTCCCTGAAGTTCGTTAATCACAGCTTTCATTATTATTGGGTTTACGATGACGATATCGCCGTAACAGATTTTCTGACCTGCGATTTTTCGAGCTGAATTCGACAGCGGTGTTAAGTCGTTGACGTATATGTTTTTAAACTCCGCTCCGCCAGTACGCCTCGGAAGACTTAGCAACATGATTCCAGCAACTTCTAGCGGGGAAGCCGCAATACCCATTACCTGCCGTGCGGCTTCGTAGAATTGTTTTCCCCACATCTCGCCCTTAACCTTCGCTACAAATCTGTGCAGTTCTTCTATTTCAATAAGAGGCTTTCTCATCCAGAGCGATGTGCCTTTTCCGTTTGCTTTATTTCCGGATCCGTCATTCTGCTGCCCACTTTGATCATTCTCGCTGTCCTTCTGGCTCGCCCGAGCATAGACTCGCTTCCATGGGGCCTCGTCTTGGGTTTCATCTAGTTCAAAAAGACTTTCTGTGGTGTACTGCTCTTCTTCTGATTTTGCTTGCTCAAGTGCCATGTCGACCGCGGGCGATGGTTTAAAAACCGAAAACCATCCGCAGAGCTCGTACATGGCCAGAACCAGGTCGCATGAAGAAACGCTTCGAGTCATGGTGAATAGCGTACGAAGAGGGTCTGTGACGCTAAAGCCCATGCCCGTGTCGATCGAGACCTTCTCTGTATAGGCGCTGTTCCATCGGATGGTCCGTCTTGTCTCGGAATGTAGGTTGCTTCGAGTTGATGCTGCTGTGATGACTGGGGTCTTGAGGACGTCGGTTACGAAAGGGGCTTGGGATAGAGCTCGCCAGCCTTCTTCGGAGTTGGGTAGGCGCGGGTAGAGGTCGCGCACCTGCGGTGGGCAGCGCCAATAGCGGAATGCAGTGTTTGCGCAGACGATTTCGTCCATTTGCGCCTCCCCTGGTATCGGCCGTCGGCCATGCGGTTGTGGTCGTGGACGATTATCTACTGGGGCATCATGCGGGTAAGTACCGGAAGCTGACCAAACGCTGACCAAAAGCTTGACGAGTTCTGCCGAAAAACCGTCGTGTGATAGAAATCCGCTGGAAGGCGCTCTGGGCATGCGGTCCCTGTCTCCACATTTGCGCTCGAATCACATGGGGAGTTCAATGAAAATACGGATGTGTTTTATACAAAACATGCAATGGCGTCATCAAAAAGGGCGCGAAAAAAAGACGCCTTATACGACTTCGATTCGATTTTGGTGTCGGCCTTGGTGTCAAAAAGAAAAAGGTCAGAGGCACAACACCTCTGACCTGTGCTTTAGATGGTGGGCGATACAAGATTCGAACTTGTGACCCCATCCGTGTGAAGGATATGCTCTACCCCTGAGCCAATCGCCCGTCGCCTTTCGGCAAAAGAGATACTATCATAGCCGCGCGTGGTTTACCAAGAACTTTTTGGCCTCGATTTTAAATTCGTGGGTGCTAGCCAAGCGAAAACAGCCAAAGCAATCGGCAAAACCGCAGCTTAATCATCCATTTACCGCTTTATCCACGAGGTCTCGGGACGGCAGATAAGTCGAGCATTGTTGTAGGCCATGTCGAGCGTGAGGCAGGTGCGCGCGGCGTAGAAACCGTCCTCGCGCTGGATGGTTAGCGCCAGCTCGGGCTTGTCGCCGGTCAGACACAGCGGCAGCAACAGTTGGATCCGGCCGCCGTAGAACTGCGGCACCGCGAGCGTGTAGATGGCTGCAGCGCGGCGGGCGGCCTCGACGACGGCTCCCTCAAAGGCGCGGCGCAGCAACAGCGAGTTGCCCTCCCCCATCAGGCTAGCGGGAATACGCGTGAGGTTCTCCTCATCGCCCAGAATGTGGTCGATGTTGGAGTGGATGGGCAGGCGGTAGTCAAAGACCAGCTCGGAGGGGTCCTCGGCAAAGCGCACGCGGCACGGCAGGTACTCAAACGAGACCAGCATGGGGTCGCTCTCCTTAAAGAAGCCCTTCAAAAACCAGCGCTGGCGCGCATCGGGCTTGGTGTTGGGCTCAAACAGACCGTAGATGGTCTCGTAGCGGCGCGTGTACAGGCCGGTGTTGAATAGGCAGCGATCATCGTCGAACACCAGAGGCAGGATGGACGGCGCGGTCTGGTCTACGTCACGCTCGGTCAGGAACACCGCGCGGCTAAACGAGAACGACAGGTAGTTTTTGAGGATGCGGTTACTGGGACCCCAGTCCTCGGGGTCGGCGAGATCGACCAGACGGTCGTAGCAGGGCTCGGGGCAAAACGCAAAGTCGTAGACATTGCTGCACAGGGTGCTAGGGAGTTCCATGTGGCGTCCAATCCATTCAATAACCGGCATGCGGATGCTTAGATTCTATACGAGCGACAGATCGCCCGTGCCCGCAACGAATCCGCAGCGCAGCTCTTCGGCTAGCTCGCTGTTCGTGCGGCGACTGGAAACGAGGTCCTGGATCCAGGCGTAGTACTGGTTGTCTTTTGGTTCGGGGCTGTCAGACAGCACGACCGGAGTGCCTGCGAACCTTAAGACGGACAACGCAAAGACAAGGCTGGTTCGTTTGTTACCGTCTTCAAAGATGTGGTCCTTGACCATGTGCTCGGCCACGTAGGTGACCTGGTCAAAGATGTCTGCGAAGCGATCGGCCGGCGATTGACCGAATATCGTACAGAATGCACCCGCAAGCACGGACTCGACTCGTCCAAGCTCAAGCGCGGCCCGGTCGCCTGTGGCGTCGGTTGTATAGCAGCGCCCGACCGTCATCAGCGTGCTGTGCAGGCGCATCACGGCCGCGGCCATATCTTCGAGCGAACCGGCATCATCGAGCACGAGCGGCGCGAACGGTTGCGCTCCCCGCTTCGTGTCCGCCATCATGAGTTCTCCAAGAGCCTGAGCGCGTTGGGCATGTACGAAATGGTTAGCCGAATAGCTTCGTCGATTGACGTGGTGCCGCCGAGCAAAATCGGTGATGCTGAATTTGCCACGTGCGCAGTTGAATGATCATCTTGAGCAACGCAATCAGCGCCGTCATCTTGTTGAACATAGCTCCAAGGCATGTCTGACTCCTCTATAGCTTTACAGACGAAATAGCCTGCGAGTCGTACTCCAGAGCAATCGGTTGCCAGACGAGGTCTTCGATGGTGCAGTTTAGGGTGTCTGCAAGCGCCAATGCCGAGGAAACCGAGGCGCGGCGTAGGTCGAGCTGGTTCTGCTCGTAGAGTTGTATGGCGCGAAGCTTAACCCCCGATTGGGCGGCGAGCTGTTTTTGCGTTAGTCCGGCAGCCTTTCGTGCCGCCTTGAGGCCTTTTTTGTCTGCCTGGGCGTTGTTCCATTTTTCGATGACAATCTGGGCGAATTTATCTTCTGAGGCCTCGTGGAGTGGATGGTACGAGCCGATGATCCAATCGAGCGGAGCGACTTCGAGTAGCTTATTAAAGCCCAAGCTGCTCATCCATTGCGTATAGGCCATAACCCACCCCGCCCAATACTGAGGCGAACGGTCGAAAGGATAGGTCTCCCTGCATTTGACGGGGGTCAGTCCCGCATGGGCGATAATATCGCGCGCGAGCTCGTCGCCCGCCATGCCGCAGACGACGCGAGGCATACCGCGCTCAAACTGTTTCATCTCAAGAGCGTTCGACAGGATCGCCGTCAACTCGGCTGGAGTCAGCCCTTGGTCACAGAGAGCAAAATCGACCGCCTCGCCCAGCGTTCTCATTGCATCCTCGAGATACATCTCACTGTAGGCGTGGGTCATCGCCCGTCATCCCCTTTCGAATGATATCGACGATACGGATTCCCTCAAACGGGTTTTCGGCAAGAAGCTCCCGATACTGCGCCCTTGCCGCTTCATCTCGCTCCTTGGCCAATGGACCATACAGAGCTTGCGGCGCACGATCAAATCCAGCAAAACGAATGCTCTTAAACGCTCGCTCGCTTTTGAGCATGATCTGCTCCCCCAGGTTGCCAAGCCTCATAGATCGACCAAGTTGCTCAACGGTGATCGTATTGTTCACAAATGCCCTGGCATAGCTAAAGTACGAGTCGTCCGCACGCCATCCTCTAATCACATCATAGGCTTCAGTATCCGGTAAAAACTGATCGTGGAGATATTCGCACGCCCCTACGGCAACGGCAGTATCTTTACGAAAAGACCGATGCTCTATGAGCAACGCTATCCAATGCATGACGCTATATTGCGGCGATAGCAGGTCGAGGATATTAAGATCGGTCATATCGAGTTCATATCTATTTGCAAAACCATCGACATCCCGAGAGCATGCCCATTCCTTTGCAAGGTTGAGGTTCTCTGTGCAATAGAATCCCTGTCCATAGTCGTTATGGACTTTCCCCAGACCAAGCTGGGGAGCCTTAATGATTTTCTGAGAACCATGCCATAGTTCCACGCGAGTCTCCTAACAGGTATCGCCCTAGCGATAGTATAACATACTATCGCTAGGGCGATACCTGTATTCAAATAGCAAGAGGGTGTCTGGAACCGAGTTTGAGTTCAATACTTGCTTCTAAGGCTCGCCGAGTTCGGAAGTATGCGACAAAATTCAGACTTGCTGATCATGCCGGAGCACACTAACGCCTCGTCCTGCTTACAGAGCTTCATAGACACGCACCTCATCTTGCTCGATACTTTTGTGGAATGCCGGGCGCATGTGCTCTGGCGGGTTGGTGACGATATCAACCTTTCGCCCAAGTTCCCTCTCGAGCTCATGGGAGAGTTCGTAAAGCGTGCTGAACGTCATGGTGTTGCCGCAGACTAGGCGCAAGTCAATATCGCTATCGGGCGTTTGTTCGCCTCGGGCAAACGAACCAAATAAATATGCTTCGCTGACGTCGTATTGAGCCAGCACGCGGGATACCGCGGATGATATGTAATCAAATGAAATCATGTCTCAATTGGGCGATTAACAGTAGAACGTCCGAGGGCCAGCGCCGAAACCGCCGGTCTGGCTTTTGCCGTTCTGCAAGCTCGAAGATAAACGGAGCGTTTGATCTAGCGAACTCGGTCAAAAAATCCAGATCGTCGGTAGAAAATCCTTCGACGTTGAACCATTTGGTCACAGGCAAGAAGCATTCCGCATGGTCAATGCCAAGGTCAACCGGACGCTCGACGGCTACGCGAACGGTCCCGTCATTTCTTGTCTCTGAGTAGGCAAACTGAGTGCCGTCATCAAGCTGAACATAGCTCCAAAGCATGTTTGCCTCCTTATGTTTACATCCGAGTATAATGAGCAAACTAGATGGTTTGGATGTTCTTTGTAGAACGAGTTTGTCAAAAAGACATTTTTAGAATTTATGCAGACCCTCCGAAAAAGAAGATGCCTCCAACCCAAAGAGATTGAAGGCATCTTCTCAGTGGGCTTTCTTTTGATTCCGTTGGTCGCGCCCTACGACCAATTTCTGATTTTAAGCATGTTCAGGTAATGAAGGAAATGAGTGAGATTTCGAAAATGAGTTTGGCAGAATTAGGCAGAGTCAAATAACGAATGCCTCGTGTTATTTCTTACCCTTTGTTCGGAAGCAGAAGCTTGGTATATATCTGGAAGACAGTAAGAAGAAATAGGTCTTCCATGGTCTCGATTCTCTCGCCATCGAAACCGCCGGGGCATCCGTAGTACCTATTGTTGGCCTCGTCACCAGAGCCGTAGGTTGCCGCGTAGAATGCAACGGTCGACGCGAATCGGCAGGCCTCTATCTCGGGGCTCGATTCGAATTGATAGTCATTTTTTAGATAGGAAATGGGGGCGAAGGAAGCGTCCCTCGATTCGAAGGCCTCGGAAAGGACCTTACGGATAAGGTAATCGTACCCCGGGGTACAGCTATCAGGGGGCAGGAACGAAGAGTCCAGGCACTCAGGAAGAAGGTTAACCCGAGGTTCTGGCAGTCTCTCCCCCGCATACCTTTCGAGGCTGCGAAGCACGTATTTCCCATCATCATAAAGAACAGATTCATCTTCTGGGAAGCGGTCACGGAGGACGGCTTCGACTGCGGCGATGCAACGGACGAACAGGTCATCCTCTCCCCTGACCCGCAAGTCGAGATCGCAGTATTTAAGAATCAGATTCTGCACCTCCGGCACAAGGCAGCAGAATTCCCAATACATCTTACGTGAATAATGGAAAAGATCATTGTGCATGGCGGCAACGGCGCAAAGCGGAATCAGGCCTCTGTCGGCGTAATGCTTCGAGATGAACTCAATCGCTCGTGCCTTATTCCCTTCGGCGTGTCTGCGTTCGTCTCTTTCGTCCTGGCGACGCTCGAATTCTTCCATGCGCTTACTCTGGCAAGACTGTTTCTTACCAATGATGACTGCTACAAATAAAGAGATGAACGCGCATATTAATTCAGCCCATTCGTTACACTTCACAAGATGCTCCCACAATACTTAATGGTGTTGCAATTCTATATACCAAGTAATTCTACGCATGGGACGTAGGCCTCGACCGCAACAGCTGGATATACGCAAAAGAGGGGTTAGACCATACTGCTTGCGCTATAAATGAACTCAGCGAATATAAATCCGCCTTGTGCTCGACCTGATCGTCGTATTGCGGTACTCCGTGTGCTGCTGATATTGCGTTTGGGCACCGGAACCCACATAGGTCCCGGTGCCCTTTTTGCTGTTTGTGCTCTGTCCCACCTTATTGTTTAATTCTTTTCTCCCGTATATCAACCTGGGTCTCATTGTCACGATTCAGTCCATGGTCGCGTCCGTATGGTCCCAGTCTTCAATAATTGGGCGCCTATAAACAAACAAGTAAATAACTATACCTTGCGGATGTCCCTATCTTCAAAATGGCAGCTATTTCAGCAGTGATATGCGACAGTCAGGAGCACTGTCCCCAGTAGGAAAAGCGCCACAGAGGCGACGAACCAGTTGTTGTCGCCGGTCTTGGGGAGCGCCGCAGTTGTTGCGGTGGCAGCCTTGGGCTTGGGGACTTTGGCGACCGTGGTCTTGGTTATTGTCGTTGTTGTCTTGGTTGTCGCGGCCGCGGGTTTCAGCGAGGGATTTGCCGTGGGCCCCGTGGTGGGCTCTCCGGCAGCGGGGTTAGCATCGATGGGAGACTTATCCACGCTATCGCTAGGCACAACGACCCCATCGGTCTCCCCCGACGGAGGCGTGGCCACATCGGGCTCAACCACCACATGTGGTGCCACCGCACCGGAGGCATCCACCACGCTACCAGCACCATAGACCCCGCCAGCGGGCGACATAAACCGCGCGGACACAAGCGACCCGCCCGCGCACGCAACACCGCCGTCGGCACCGGCCGCATCGAGCCACGAGGTGTCGACAGAAAGCCGACAGCTAATCGCTCCATCGCCAATGCCCGCATCCTGCAGATACACGCCATAGGCGCGCACGCCCGCTCCGGACCCTGCGCCCGCGGCAACGACGCGCCCGCCGCCGCGCACGGCCATGTCTCCTGCGATCACGCCGGCAACGGCCTCGTCCGTAATATCGGCCCCGTCTGCCCGGGCATCGACGGTGCAGCCGTCCACCACGAGCGCCTGCGAGACGTGGATCCCGTACTGCGAGCCCGTCGCCGTCAGGGTCCCGGCGCCGCGAAGCGTCAGGTTGCCCCACACCTCCATGCCACACAGCGTGATGTCCGCATCGGGCGCATGCGACTCCGTCACGGAGTTTTGCCCGGCAAGCGTCAGCGCCAGGTCGCCTTCGGCGCCGATGGCCTCGCCCGCGTAGCCGTTAAGCTCCAGGTGGTCGGCATCGGTCCAGGCCCAGCCGGGGCCCGACACGCCCGGCTCGTAGTACGTCGCGCCCGCGATAATGAGGCTCTCCGCGCCCGCGGCATAAGAAGGCCCGCCCAGCAAAACGCATAGGCAGGCCATGGCAACAATCGCAATGTAATGACGGCTGGTGTAGGACTCTGCAGCAAACATACCCGCTCCGATCTTCGAGGAGCCAATAGAATGTGCACCAGAAAATGCCCTGGTAGCAGCAATTATTTAGTTTAGCGGGATCAAGCTGAAAACAAAGAAAATGCCCCTGAGCAGCACCAAGAATTAGGTGTAAATCGTTTTGCCAGTCGGTGAATGGAAGGAGTCTCGCCACATCAATTGATGCTACGCTTACCATGATCCGCTAAATAGCGACTCGATTTATACGCCGACGATAACCTCACGGTCAAATTATAGTTTCGATGCCGCGTCGGATTGAATCTTGGGTATTCCTTCACATCCCTTTAGACAAATATATGCTCTCGTGAATGCAAAAGTATTAAACAGGAGCGATTTTGTTTCACCCACTATTCGAAACGAGAGGGCCAGATACATAAAACAGATGACCGCTTCGACATAATAATCGCAGCAAATCATAGCCGTCATTTTATAAATCGTAGCTTGGTCGAGTAGAGAGATCAAAAGACTCAATGTAAAGGCGACTGCAAATAAAACAAGTACATTCTCGTAGTAGCGAAGGTATTTCAATAGTGGGTTACCTTCTTGTGAAGCTAACCCACGAACATACTCACCATTAAGCAAGCTGAAAAAAATCGCAAAAATTGAGAGCGCTACTCCGAATAAACCCAAGAATACGTCAGTTAATGTCGTGGATAAGTTCACAATTAACTCAACGGTATTCGGGGCCTTAAGCATGTTTAGCGAAAGAACCAGGGAAATAGCTGAAACTCCAATGGAGATTGGCAGGTTTCCTTTTACGGGCTTCAACTCGCGAAGTGCGTCTCTGATTAGTTCGCCAGCGCTTCTTACTACGGCAATTTGGGAAAGACCGTCAGGCATTAAGAAACCCTTCTAAATTTTATTAACAAGCAATTCGAGGATATTGAGCGCTTTGCCATACAGGGCTGTGTTGTCCACACTTGCTTCAGGTAAATAATTGCGCTTCTTGCAGTAACTTGCAATTCTTTCGTCATCGTCAGCACTTAAATTTCCAGCACTTGGAATCTGAAGTTCAGAACCAAGTTGATTGTCAGTAATTTTAATTTTTGTGCCATCTTGTTTTTCTCCAGTTACCGTTGCTGATGCAACGCCAGAAGCAATGCTATCTTGAAAAAGATCGGAGATTCCGTTGGCTGATTTAGGAGAATTGAATGTTAAGTTTCCCGTTTTTGAGTCAACCGAATCCATTGTTGAACGTACGTACGCCAGCATCGGTGCCGGATCAATATCATTGTTTAAAGGGAAAAAGCGAAGATTAATTGACTTAATTTTCGCAAATTCCTTGATAGTCTCATCGATGCTATCGGGTAGAGGCATATTAACGATATTGATTACAGCATTAGGAAATAGAGGCAAGTCTGCTTTGGCTCTTTCCCGATTAGCCTTGCGAGTGTAGCGGTCAACAACTTTCCTCAAAACGGCTTGAAAACTCTTGAGATTGGGGCTTTGGCCTTCATTCTTGACGAGGATCATTCTATGGCTCTTGAGATAGATAATAAATCGAGAGTATGGAGCAGTTGGGATGGAGCTTGGAGAGGGAACGAGCTCATTATCGACAACGATAGTTCGCACCCTATAATGAGTTTCACGGATCAGATTTCCCGTGAGAACATATTCCGAATCAATTAGCTTCAACTCAACATCAGAGAAATAGCTGACATTATTTGAGGTATGAACTTTCTGCTCATTGCAGAACGCTGGATACAAAATGTCTTGGAAGTGAGTCAACATGGGCTCATTTTCTGGCCCATATGTAATGTTGAAATTAGCGATACTTAGTTTTTTCACTTCGTCCATTTGCATCCCTTAAATAACAAATATTGCGCGGAAACTACTGTTCCCGCGCAATATTTTAGTTCATATAGGCTTAAGGTTCGCGCCATGAAATACGGTTCATATTGCGGATGTTTGACAAATTATGCCTTCGAGTATGCAACTCAAAGAAAGGTAAAGATGCTAAACCGTCTCGTTAGCCTCATTCACCAGCCTATTGCAGATGTAAATCAGCTTTTCACTCTTTAGAATTTGATTGAAAACACGGTCGAGATCCTCATCGTCTTGAATTGTGATATTGCACGGCTCAGCCTCTTCAAACTTATAACGGTCGTAGAATTTTGCTAAATCATTAGACACGCCTCGGTCGATGGTCATGACGGCAGGGTACGACGGATCGAATTCAATGGTGAGTACCCTGAATCGATATCTATCCGAACGAATCTCGAAGCAATAGGAATTCTTCTTGTACAGGTCGTTTGCATTCAAAAGATTGACTTTTGGAGTTTGATCTACAGCACTGGCGGACGCTACGTCTTGGAATACCTTAGACATAGCGCTAAGGGCTTCCAGTGTGGGAGACAACGTTCTGTTTATGTCAGAAGGTTGAGAAAAAATACCGTTAACCTTACCGTTGGACGCCTGCGACAACAAATTGGCCTGCTCGTTGAAATACGGGACAATTCCCTTGGTTGATTTTTGCTGGGGCTGAGAGAGCACCTCTACCCAAGGGTTTTCATTAACAGCCATAAATAACCCGCCTAACTCAAATCGATATCAACTAATAACGGCAAATGATCGCTTATCTTGCTATCGGGGCGAACTTTTGCAATCAAGTCCCTATCCCCTATCCTCTTTAGATAGCTGTAAGAATTAATACGGTCCATCAATTCAGGGCTCACTAGCGCTTGGTCATAACAGTTCCAAACAGGACTGGTGCAATCCCCAGAATAGTAAAAGGAGCCATAGTTTTCCGACTCCTCCGACAACCAATGGATTGTTGGGTTATACAGAAAGGGGTATTCGTCTCCACACCACTTTCTTGTATCTTTATTCCTTAGTATTCCCTTAAATAACATTGCGTTAAACGCGTTGGGGAGAAGCATTTCTTTGTCGTAAGGATTTGCGTTTAAATCACCCATAACAATCGTCTTATTAATCGATGCCTTGTTTTCATACCCGTGAACAACATCCATCATCCTGCGGATATCCGCCAGCCTGGGTTCAGGGTCAGCCGAAGACATACGATCAACAAGATGGGCCGCGGCAACAACAAAGTAGATCTCGCCTATTTTCATCGGCAATACGGTAAACCTTGATTCCTCAAAGCAATCAAGAATCTCAATGGACTCTCGAGCAAAAACTCTGACTTTGTCACACCCACCGCGGCCCATCGGGCGATATCCAGAATCAATTAACAAGTCATCTGAAAAGTCTGTACCAAAAAACTCAGCAAAAGCAGCAATGCCGACCTCCTCCTCTCGCATGCACGTGAGGGCAAGGTCGGCATTGTCTTTCTTGTTTATGTTCCAAAAGAGCAGCTTCATAAAACAGCTCGAAGAAATCTAAGGGGCCAATACGTTATAAACCACATATTAGCATGTGCTTTGAAGGATTTGTTCCAACAAGCGCTCCAAAGCATTCAGGCCCAGCACGATACGGCTGCCTATCCTAGGGTATCAATCATTGGTCAGCAATTTCCTGGAATAGCTTGTCCGTAGTTCTGGAGACTTCCATGGAATAATTGGTATATCCAACCAATCGGTCGTCGAAAATCTCTATCGAAAAGAGGAGTAAGTCTCTCGCATATGCCTTGTCGACGACCTCTTTGGGCAATTCCATTCGTTCATTCTTAATATCCCAATCTAACAGTTTAGATAACAGGCGATGATTCGGGGACCGGAAGGACCCCGAATGCTGTGCTCTTCCCAGCCAAACAGATAATTTGCCCGAGCGCCCACCCGGTTCTTTGTTTGGCGACACTCCCTCCGGGTGGGCGTTCGGGCGGATGGTACAGATCCATATGGGAAAGCGAATCCCTTCGGGGAGTTCGTTGCGGGCCTGACAGCCGACGAGTTCTTGCCGCCCAGAGAAGCCGTCGACGAGAGGCGCTGCCGCGACGAGCTCGGGGTCGGCACGCTCGCCGCGGCCGCAGAGACCTACAGGCCCGAGCCGGAGTGCCCGGGTTGCGGCGCTCGCGGCTTCCGGAGGGACAGCTCCACCGCACTCTGGGGTCTCGAGGTGGCGCTCCTGCAGCAGCGCCACCTCCCCCACCGGTACCGTCCTCGAGCACTGCCGCAAGCCGCTCGCCACCTGGGTCTCCTTCATCAGGCTCTTGCGCCACAACGTCCCCGTCGAGTGCGCGGCCGAGCTGTGCGACGTCACCCACAAGACGGCCTTCGAGTGGCGGCACCGCGTGCTCGCCACGGTATCCGGCTACCAGGACCGAATCGTGCTGCGCGACACCGTCTGGGTCGACGAGACCTACGTCAACGACTCGGACCTCTCCAAGGGCCACGGGCAGGCGCGCAAGCGCGGCCTATCCCGCCAGAAGCTGAACATCTGCGTCGCCATCGACGTCCACAAGAACCCAGTCCCGGTCGCCTGCGGCCACGGGGAGCCCGGCTCGGCGCGGATAAGGAAGGCCATAGGAGGCAGGATAGCGCCCGGGCCGCTGCTCATCCACGACCTCGAGCGAGCCCACGCCGTACTGGTCGGGGACGGCGGGTTCGAGAGCGAGGCGCACAGTGCGGACGTCTACGAACCGGTCTACCTGGAGCGGATGGAGGTGGTGAACGACCTGTGCTCCTGGCTCAAGCGCTACCTTTGGCGCTTCACGTGGATGTCGCCCAGGAACCTACAGGCCTACCTCGACTTGTACGTTTACCTCTTCAGGGTCAACCAGGCCAGGGACAGATTGGACCCGACCGCAAGGGTGGTGTGCCCTATTTTGATGGCCGACGCGACTTACCGCAGCTTGAGATAGATGCGGTAAGTCGCGTTATCTAAACCGTTGCATTACTAATCATCCCGTAATCCATCAATTCATTCATCGCCATATAGGACCAGCTAGTTGAAATTGCCGCTGAATTGTTCCCCGCTTGTTTTGCTGACATAGAGTCTTGTATGAAGCGGCAAGAGCGCTTTCTTTTTCAAAGAGATCTTTCCGTCGATCAGGCTCATGTAACTGTTCAGAAGCCCGTTCAAGCGTCCATTGATATACCTTTGTACTCCGAGACATTTTATTTAATAGAATCTGATACTGATACATTGAAAACAAAAGGGATTGATAAGCTTCTATGAATTCGGCAATTGCTTCTCCACTCTTTCCTTTGAAGCAAAACCTCGCCTCCATGGCGAGTGATCTCATTTCATCAAGCTTTAAATGCAATTTGAGTTGATGTTCGGCATCTAACACATGATTTATTGAGGCTGAAACTGATTGCAGGTACGTGGTGTTAGTCAGCCATACAAATAGTAGGTCGATAGCCATTTGCGGTTCGTCATCCTGTTTCAAGTTCTTCGCGTTTTTTGCGTAAACGCCCATGAGTTTATCGACGGTTATCCATATATTTAAACGTCGATTGAATAGAGACTGTTTATTGCTGAGACGAGCTTGGTAACAAGAAATGAACAATGCGATGATTGCCACAATTGCTGAGATGTACTCAGGTAGATTTGTTAGATCCATTGTCTCCTCCATCACTAAATATCATTTTCTAACAGTTTAGATAACAGCTGATGATTCTGTGACCGGAAGGCCCTCGGAATGCCATACTCTTCCCAGCCAAACAGAGAATTTGCCCGAGCGCCCACCCGGATCTTTGTTTGGCGACAATCCTTCCGGGTGGGCGCTCGGGCGGATGGGACAGATACATATCGGAAGAGTGAACCCCTTTAAGCGCTCGTGGCGGGCCTGACCGCCGACGAGAGGCGCTGCCGCGACGAGGTCGGGGTCGCGGCACTCTCGCCGAGGCCGTCGCAGCCTACCAGCCGGACCCGGGGTGTCCGGAATGCGGCGCGCGTGGCGCCTGGAGGGACGGATCGACCGCCGCCGGCGTCCCGAAGTGGCGCTGCCGCTGCGGCAGGTTGCTCACCTTCCTCACTGGCGCCGTCCTTGAGCACTACCGCAAGCCGCTTGCCACCGAGGTCTCTTTCATCAGGCCCATGCGCCACAACGTCTCCGTGGAGTGCGCGGCCGAGCTGCGCGGTGTCACCCACAAGATGGCCTTCGAGTAGCGGCACCGCATGCTCGCCACGGTACCCGGCCACCAGGACCGTATCGGGCTGCGTGACACCGTCTGGGTAGACGAGGCCTACGTCACCGACACCGACCTCTCCAAGGGCTACGGACTGACGCGCAAGCGCGGCCTGTCCCGCCAGAAGCTGTGCATCCGCGTGGCCGCAGACGTCCATAAGGCCCGGTCACGGTCGTCTGCGGCCACGGGAAGCCCAGCTCGCGCGCGTGAGGAAAGCCATTGAGGCAGGATAGCGCCCGGGTCGTTGCTCATCCACGACCCGGAGCGGGCCCACGGCGTGCCGGTCAGGGACAGCGGGCACGAGAGCGAGGCACACAGGGCCGACGTGAACGACCCGGTCCACCTGGAGCGTATGAAGATGGCGAACGACCTGTGCTCCTGGCTCAAGCGCTACCTTTGGCGCTTCACGGGGATGTCGCCCAGGAACCCGCAGGCCTACCTCGACCGGAACGTCTACCTCTTCCGGTCAACCAGGCGAGCTACGGGCGGGGCCCGACTGCAAGGGTGGTGCGCCATATCCTAATGACCGACGCGACTTACCGCGACTTGGGGTAGGTGCGGCATCAACCATTATCTAAACTGTTACAATCTTCCTTATGCAGGAGGATCAACATCGTCCCGGCGCTCCTGCTAAAATCGCCGTCTTCACTGAAGCAACCCAGCCAAAACTCATCAAAAAAAGACCGTGCGTTTTACTCTGACCAACAATATCGGATGATCGAAGAAAACGAAGGTCAGTATCGAGTAGATTATGTTATGGATACTCTCGAGGCAATTACCGTTCTGAAGTTTTCGGAATCCTGAGGTGGCTCATGAATTTTTTGAGAGAAGAGCATATCGCTTTAAAAGCTGCCCATCCAAAAAATCGTCGACCGTGACATACGATCTCCTCCTGGTCTTTGCTGTCTACCTCATTCTCTACAATTGTTTCAAGCCCCTGCAGCCTTTTTAGCATCATATAGGTGCAGATCACGGTAAGTCTGTAGGCGAAAGCGACAGCTGCGGAACCTTGGTATTGACGACCATGGATGCAATCGTTTCTGATGTTATATCCGTTAGAAGAGTACATAACTAAGTAGACAAATAGGAACTCTCCGCATCCTTGGATAGTTCCCGTAAGTTCACGAACGCTTCCTATGAGGTCAGCCAAGACTCCTGATACTTCCCTAAGCTTGTTAAAGGAATCCCTATTTGCTTGGAAGGGAACAATGGAAAACATCTCTCCTATGTTTCTAATAGTATTTTCAAGAATAGGAAATAGCTGCGTAAGATGACCGAGGGTCGGCCTGTTGCCAGGATTGGGCAAAAGCTCGTATTGACTTGGAGCAAGTGTAATCACCTTGTCATAAACGGGCTCTATGACAACCATGCTGCAAACCAACTGGATATTCTTGTTGAGCTTTTCAAAGAAACCGTCAAGCATAACTTGCTCGCCAAGACGATTGATGAAGCGATAAGAACGCTCCTTGTAAACCCGTTTGACTTCATCTGCAATCATTTTGTCGATCGAGCGCGCATCATCTTCTATCATTACGTGAACGTGATTGGGATAGAATTCACTGACTGTTGTCTTGCCAAAAAGGTAAACAATTATCTTCTTAGACATGTCCTCTAAGCTGGATGAAATTGAATCATCGGAAAGTTGTAATAAAGATTGTGCAAATCCGTGGGGTGATTCTAGGAACTGCTTATTTAGCATTTTGATTTCAGTGTTTGGGATGGAGAATTCTCGCGTAAAACAATGCATTCCTGATACAACTTGACTGTAGTATTTATCTTGCCAAGTATGTCTAAGAGCAATAATTACATTTTTAGCCCAATTGTTATTTACTTCAGGGTTGCTCAAAACATCTAATAAAAACATCATTGCGGAATAGAACAGCTCCGCAGTTTCAATGTCGCTATGTTCTGCGTGCTTATAGAACAAATCGAATGCGTACGCCGCATCCTTCTGATTGCAGTACTTTGCACTTAGAGGGTTTTCAAATAGGGCTACCAAGTCGTGTGTAGTATTGACCTTCTTTAAGTTTTCGGCAAAGAAAGCTTGGCATTTCGTTTTTAAAAGACCTTTTTGTTCCCTTGTCATCGGAATTGAATGTTCCGACATATAACGAAGATCGTCGTAATCAGTACGGTCTTTTAGAAGTTCATTCATGCTTCGAAAATAAGCTGTCTGAGCTTCTTTGCATAATTTCGATTCCCTTTTTAGCTGAGTGACAATATCAATCGCTGTGCACTGAATACGGTACAACGGTTCACTATTTTTTATTATTCGCTTGGCATTATTTATGGTTAGTTCAACCAGAATGGTTTGGCTACGGGTCGAAGGAATCTCATTCCATTTCGCAAATTCTATAGACTCAAGTAAGCAAATCGCACGATCATCTTCAAAGACATCCTTTGCTTTTTGGAACATGCCTTCTGTCCATGCAGAGCTATATGACGATTCTTCACCTTCAGCAAGGCCAATCAATGGAATAAGTTTTCCATTTTGGTAAGAACTCCTAAAAGCATCGCAAAGAAGAGCCTCCTGCCATGTTTGAAATAGATCTCGATCAACGTTTCTAAAACTGAGGAAATCAGCATCAAAGTTGTCATCCATCAGTTTAATAACGCTATCGCAATTGATCGGTGCATCGACGCACTTAAAATTGTGCCGAAGCGTTGCGGCGACTAGTTCAATTCCCGTTAAATTGATTCTCCCGGTTAAGTATTCAAGCTTTGGCCATTCATCGTTTACCGCGGTAAAGTCATACAGCTGGTGGAGATTTGAATAAAAAATGGGACGGGTATCAATAAGGGCATTTCTACCAGTTAATTTATTGAAAAGGAAAGTTGCATATGACGCTACGCCAAGCATGCCGAAAAACCCAGCGTATTCGTCATAATCTTCTGGCTTGGTCATTCCGCTTCTAAGGAGAACGCAATCGTACAACTTCACCAACCACATTGATGAAATATCTGGTTTGAAATCGCCAACCAAATCGACAACGGTAGCAAGAAAAGCAAAGGGTTCATGAAGCGCTGTCAATACGCCTAGAAATTCATTTACTGAAGTGATTTCTTTGGGTGTAGAGAATCGCTCTTCAGTGCATTCAATTAGCCACTGCCAATTCGATGATTTGTTTATCCGTTCTTCTGTAAACCTAACCTTGATGTCATGTTCGTAATAACCATTCCCCTTCTCCATCTTCATGTCCTCTTTTACGTTCGATTGTTTGTACCAATTGTCATGCTAAACATATGAAATAGATAGTGCATTAGAAGTGATATTTGCTTCTAGTTACAAATGTACCGATGCTTCAACTACGATAATTAGCGCAGCAATTGAAATCGACCCCTGGGGAACTAATATTGTCCCCAGTGGTCGATTAATTCGTCATTATTGACTTTCTAACATCTTAGATAACAGGTGATGGTTCGGGGACCGTAAGCTCCCCGAAAGCTATGCCCTTCCCAGCCAAACAGAGAATTTGCCCGATCGTCCACCCGGATCTTTGTTTGGCGACCATCCCCTCGGGCGGGCGTTCGGGCGGATGGGACAGTTCTATATGGGAAGAGCGAACCCCTTCGGGGGCTCGTGTCGGGACTCACCGGCGACGAGTTCTTGCTACTCAGAAGGGCCGTTGGTAAGAGACGCTGCCGCAAGCCGCTCCCCGCCTGGGTCTCCTCCCTCAGGCTCATATGTCACAAGATTCCCGTCGAGTGCGCGGCCGAGCTGTGCAGCGTCACCCACAAGACGGCCTTCGAGTGACGGCACCGCGTGCTTGCCACGGTATCCGGCTACCAGGACCGGATTGTGCTGCGCGACACCGTCTGGGTTGACGAGATCTACGTCAATGACACCGGCCTCTCCAAGGGCTACGGGCAGGCCGGGAAGCGCGGCCTGCCCCGCCAGAAATTGTGCATCTGCGTCGCCATCGACATCCACAAGAACCCCGTCGCGGTCGTCTGCGGCCACGGGAAGCCCAGCTCGGCGCGCGTGAAGAAGGCCATGGGCGGCAGGATAGCGCCCGGGCCGCTGCCCATCCACGACCTCGAGCAGGCACACGGCGCGCTGGTCAGGGAGGGCGGGCTCGAGAGCGAGGCGCACAGGGCCGATGTGAACGACCCGGTCTAACTGGAGCGGATGGAGATGGTGAACGACCTGTGCTCCTGGCTCAAGCGCTATCTTTGGCGCTTCACGGGGATGTTGCCCAGGAACCTGCAGGCCTACCTCGACTGGTATGCCTACCTCTTCCAGACCAATCAGTCACGCTATAGATGTGACCCGACTGCAAGGGTGGTGCGCCATATCCTGATGGCCGACGCGACTTACCGCAGCTTGGGGTAGGTACGGCATCGCCCGTTATCTAAACTGTTAGGTTTTTGAATAGATCACTTCTTGACATCGCTTAACGGAACATCTCCATGCTCCTCGATGTACCTCTTGCCAGCCGCGACGGCATCTCCTGCCCTCTTTTCGCACTCCTCCTTGGCTTTTCTAAGCTCGGAGCCTTCTTTCGTCCCGTCGCGAAGTTTCTCGAAGAATCCGGCAAGCGGCATGTCGCCTTCTATTTCGTATTCGACCTTAGATTCGAGTGAGTCGTCCACGAGTTTCTCCAAAAATTCCTGCGTCAGGTCAGCTACCTTCTTTGGCTCGCCGTCGACCCTCAGCTCGCCTCTCGCATCTACAGAAATTATTGTCATCTGTGGGTCATCCCTTCATAAATACCGCTTCTGCGTTTGACTGCGTCTGTTCCGCCATCAATCAAACGCGCAACACCTTCTACAAGATCGCGCTTGCCATGAGCGCCCACGAATGACCGATTTTCATAGACCACGTGGTTCGGCTCGTCAACTCGCTTGTCATTCGCCGCCAAAATGATTTCATTCGCATCGGCATTGACAACAAGCAGAGGTTCGTGCGTTGCCACAAAAATCTGATGCACTTTCCTCAGCTCCCTCAGCTTGTCGCCAAGCGTTCGAAGCAAGAACTCCTTCTCCATGTTCGATTCGGGCTGATCGTAGAGAAGAATTGTATTACTTCCCTCGTTCTGAATCGTACGGTCCAGGAAATAAGCGACATAAATCTTACTGAGCATCCCAGCAGAAAACTCCTCGATAGGGCGGTATTTCCCTTTTTCGTCCTTAAGCTCGATTGAGTATGTCGCTGCCTCATCAAGGGGGAATGACATGGAAAGACCGTCTTTTACGCCCGATTGGAAAAAGACTTCAAGCATGGACCCCACAGACTTTTTTGATGTCAAGTCTATCGGAAACGAAAACGATGACGATTTAGCCTTGGCCTTACCCTTGCTTGCTCTAGTGCATACGTTATCCTGGAAAAGCCCTTTAATACGAGCCTCGTCACCAATCCCCAAGTCTATTTTTTCAATGCTCAATCGGGCGACCTCGCTCTTGCTGGTAAGCTTGACAGAGGCTTCGACTTCCGCGCTTGTAAGGACTGGAATTGCCAAGTCAAGCTCAGATCTCTTGGCAGACAGAAGCTCCGTCGCGAGCTCGGAGAGTTTATCGGTCAGAACCTGCTTCTTCTGATTGAGTTGATGATATTGGCCACTAACCTTCGCGTTATAAGCCTGGACGGCTTCGAAGATGAGTTTAGATTTATCCTTATTAAACTGTTTGGAAAAACGCTTGGACTCCAGGTCAAGCTTCTTAATTGCAAGCGCAGTCAGAAATTCAGCACGCAATCGGGCAAGACGCCTCTTAAGCCCCTCGGAAAGACCGTTTTTATCGGCAATTGAGATAAGCCCGTCAAAATGTCTCTTAGCCTCCTCGAATCCATCTGCGCACGCCGCAATTCTCTCATCGAACTCAATAATAGCGGAGCCGGCATTTGGGTTTTGGATATAGGCTATAGTATCGACACCCTGTACCTGGTTCGCAGCAATGAAGCGTGCCGCGCTTTTCGCCTGCGCCAAAGCGCCGGATGCGGCAGTTCTAGATTCATCCGCTTTAGCCCTGCCTCTCAGATAACGGTTCATATCTGTCGTAAAGCGAACAATGAGATCTGTAAACCCCTGCGAATTGATTTCAAGACCCATATCCTTGACGAGCTCGCCCTTTTCACTGCTATAAGCCTTGATAACCTTATTGTAAAGGTTCTCTCCCTCAATTACTTCGAAGCCGTCCGCAACATCAATTTCCTTACCATCGGGCCCATAAAGGTGCACCTGTGAAAGGTCATAAAGGCCGTTGTAGTCTCCAATGTTAGAGGCTCCAGCAATAAGATGCTTGCCCTTCAACTTCATATTTAGAATATCAAGCAGCAGAGTCTTGCCGCTACCCGATGGCCCAATCACACAATTGAGCCCCTGGGAACAATTAATATCCGACCGTTGCATGCCGTTGCCCTCGTCGATCACTATACGCGCCACATAGGAGACTCTCTTAACGATATCCTCCCCGCGTACCATACGACTATCACCAGCAAGCACAGAATAGAAAAGATCATCGAAGGTGGCACCCGCCCACATGTAGGTTGGCGATAAAACGCTATCAAAATGTTGCCTGTCAACGGACGAAATGTCAGCTGCAGCATCGAACCAAGCACTCGTCTCTTCGGAAAGAAATTCCTTAATTTGTTGCTGAAGAGAAAGTTTGTGGAATGACCTGTTGTCCTCAACGGCGACAGGGAAATATCTGTTCATGCTTAGCAGCTCTTGCGCCATCTGAGGATTCCCGGCAAGCCCGCGGTCGTCTTGTTTTAGCCCATGAACGCAAATAACCGCACGCCGATCAGAGAGAACCTCACAGAACTGATCAATCTTAAGCGCGAATCTTCCATTGGCGACGAAGGCTTCCTTCAAAGCCTTCGTGAAAACCAACAGGTTGGAACAGGGGTCGACCACTACGACAATATGGAGGACGCGCGTTTCATCATCCCAGTTGACGAGGTTTATCTCGATTCCAGGAAGCAGCTCAATCGAATCAAGCGAGGCCATCTTGCGCATAAGCAGATAAGACGCGACATCGAGGTTGTTCGAATTCGTCTGGGCAAGAAGCTGAAAATCCTCTGCCTTTGCTGACCGTAGTTCCTTAAAACCCTTAATAAGGTCGAATTGGGATTGATCCCCAATCGGACGGTTTATGGTTAAATCGGCGGATCTACCGCCGAAATGGTTGTGTATTGATAGCTTAGTATATTCCTCCAATATGTCGTCCTTTCGTCCCAACCTCGCAGCATTAACACTCGAATCTGTATCTACTTGTATTGCAATGCTAAATGACTAAGAATCTTGGCCTCACTAGAACAGTAGTCTATCAAGCAAAACCGTAGTTGCATTTTTCGAACACCTATCAACTCATACTTTTTTGCAATATCCCACTTAAACCCAAGCAGTAAAGTCGGCGTTTACCGTATTCCACCCCAATGCCCATGAACAACAAAATAGATTAATAACCGAGGCGAAACCCCATACAATCTGAGTAAGCGATAAGCCCAGACTCCAGTATTTTCATCCGATAAACAATACGAACGAGACACAAAAGTCCCTGCCCCAGCCCGCGAAATGTGTCTACGAGTCGGGCATGACCAGCACGGACATGAATATGACTCGATGCGAAACGGTTTAGCTTCATTGGGTGTTCTACGATACCGATCCACAAGCCGTATTCAATCAGGCCTGCACCGCGATATATTTCGCCTCGCCAGAAGAAATCGAAACACCGATGCTCAGGGTTAGATAGGGACTAGACGCAGAGACGGATGGATCGTGGGTTAATAAGCTGAGCAACTCGCTATGTTCTTCAACTGTTAAGAAATTAGGCTTAAACCAATCGAGGTCTTATCGGCGTTAGCCGATAAGACCTCTTTCTTGAAATTACGACTTGTGGACAAAAGCTGAAGTCGCAGTGGAAACCCCTCTCCCCTAGTCCCGCTTAAACAGATCCCTCGTGTATACCTTGTCCGCCACGTCATCGAGCTCGTCGCTCCAGCGGTTAGCAACGATTACGTCGCAGCCGGCCTTGAAGGCCTCCAGGTCGTGGGTCACCTCGGAGCCGAAGAACTCCGGCGCGTCCAGCGTGGGCTCGTAGACCACCACGGGCACGCCCTTGGCCTTCACGCGCTTCATGACGCCCTGGATGGAGCTCGCGCGGAAGTTGTCCGAGTTGGACTTCATCGTCAGGCGGTAGACGCCCACGACCGGCTTCGGCTTGCCCTCGTAGACGCGATCCCACACCATCTGCAGCACCTCGTCGGCGACAAAGTCCTTGCGGGTGCGGTTGGCCTCGACGATGGCCTCGATCAGGTTCTGCGGCACGTCCTTGTAGTTGGCCAGCAGCTGCTTGGTGTCCTTGGGCAGGCAGTAGCCGCCGTAGCCGAAGCTGGGGTTGTTGTAGTGGGAGCCGATGCGCGGCTCCAGGCACACGCCGTCGATTACGTCGCGGGTGTTGAGGCCGCGGACCTCGCAGTAGGTGTCGAGCTCGTTGAAGTAGGCGACGCGCAGCGCCAGGTAGGTGTTGGCGAAGAGCTTCACGGCTTCGGCCTCGGTGGTGCCCAGCACGAGCTCCGGGATGCCCACGGTGCCGTCGGCGTTCACGCGCTCCAGCTCGGCAGGGTCGGCGCTCTGCGCGAGCAGGCGGGCAAACTTCTCGGCCGCGGCGACGGCCTGGGCGTCCTCCTTCGGCGCACCCACCACGATGCGGCTGGGATGCAGATTGTCGTAGAGCGCCTTGCTCTCGCGCAGGAACTCGGGGCTGAAGAAGATCTTGCTGTCGCCCAGCCTCTCGCGCAGGCCGGCGGTGTAGCCCACCGGGATCGTGGACTTGATGACGATCCAGGCGTCCGGGTTCACCGAGCGCACGGCGGCGATGGCGGCCTCGACGGAGCTCGTGTCGAAGAAGTTCCTGTCCGAGTCATAGTTGGTGGGCGTGGCGATGACGGCGTAGTCGGCGCCCGTATAGGCCTCGGCCACGTCGACGGTGGCGTGCAGGTCGAGCTGGCGCTCCCCCGCCTTGGCCTCCGCCAGGAAGCGCTCGATCTCGTCGTCCTGGATGGGCGACTGGTAGTTGTTGATCTTCTCGACCTTTTCGGGCACGATATCCAGCGCGTGAACCTCGTTGTGCTGCGAGAGCAGGACGGCGAGGGACAGGCCGACGTAGCCGGTACCGGCGACAGCGATCTTCATGTCATTCTCCAATTGTCAAAGAACAATAATTCGCATGAAAAATGGCCCCTGTTACAGGGCCATGATTTCCTAAATGTTGTAGTAGCGCTTATACCACTTGGCAAAGGCCCTCAGGCCGTCCTCAAGCGGTGTCGCGGGCTTGTAGCCCAGGTCGCGCTGGAGCGCCGTGGTGTCGGCGTAGGTGACGGGCACGTCGCCGGGCTGCATCGGCACGAGTTGCTTGTGGGCCTCGAAGTCGTAGTCCGCAGGCAGCACGCCCTCCTCCACCAGCACGCGTTGCAGCGTGTCGACGAAGTCGAGCAGGTTCTCGGGATGAGAGTTGCCGATGTTGTAGACGCGGTGCGCGGCGAGGGGCAGCCCGTCCTCGCCCATCTTCACCTCGGGCGCGGCGTCCATTACACGTTTCACGCCCTCTACGATGTCGTCGACGTAGGTGAAGTCGCGGCGGCAGTCGCCCATGTTGAAGATCTTGATGGTGTCCCCGCGGCGCAGCTTCTCGGTGAAGCCGAAGTAGGCCATGTCGGGCCTGCCCATGGGGCCGTACACCGTAAAGAAGCGCAGGCCGGTGGCCGGGATGGAGTAGAGCTTGGAGTAAGCCGCGGCCATGAGCTCATTAGACTTCTTGGTGGCGGCGTAGAGCGACACCGGCGAGTCGACGCGGTCCTCCTCCGAGAACGGCACCTTCTTGTTGCCGCCGTAGACCGAGCTGGAGCTGGCGTAGACCAGGTGCTTGACCGGGTGGTGGCGGCAGGCCTCGAGCACGTTGAAGAAGCCGACGAGGTTGCTCTCCAGGTAGGCGCGCGGGTTCTCGATGGAGTAGCGGACGCCCGCCTGGGCGGCGAGGTTCACAACGACGTCGAAGCCGTTCTGTGCGAACAGGCGCTCGATGAGGGTGGCATCGCACAAATCGCCGCGCACGAAGGTGAAGCAGCCGTTGATATCGGCCTCGGCAAGCATGCGAAGGCGCGCGTCCTTGATGCCAGGATCATAATAGCTGTTGAGATTGTCGAGGCCGACGATGGCATCATCGGTCTCTTCGAGCAGCTTCTTGACGAGAAATGCACCGATGAAGCCCGCGGCCCCGGTGACGAGCACTTTTCTAGTTGTCATATAATCTCTTTCGTTAGGTAGGTTAGAGTTCTAAATTTGCACCTTGCGGTTAATATATCCACCCGTTGCGCCAACTCGAGGAATCACGCGACAAGGATTGCCTAGCACAATCGAGTGGCTAGGAACGTCGCAGTTCACGTACGCCCCAGGGGCAATAAGGACATCGTTTCCCACCGAGATTCTGCCGACCAAGGTCGCATTGACGCCTATCCAGACGCAATCCCCAATTACCGGAGCACCCTCACGCTTCCCTCGGTTCTCTTGGCCAATAGTCACGCCCTTATGCAGGTTGCAATTCGAGCCGATGATGGCAGCCGGGTTCACCGTGATATTGTATGCGTGGCCCAGATAAAGGCCCGGTCCGATATCAGTTGAGCGGGATATCTCGAGTCCATACCTTTCGCGCATATGCTGCAACATCAACCTCCAGATAGGATTGGAGGAGCGCTGGGTCTTTCGGAGCACCCATAGAAATCTGAGGGCGTGGTCAGTCATAAGTGAAGTGTCTTCTCCATAACGCTGCCAATCGGGGCACCCCCCCCGTTTTTGTTTACCAAACATAAGTTACATAGCCAATCTATTAGAGAAATCTCGAATAAAGCGAATTAAGTTGTTTGCGAGTCGACGGGAAAATCTCGCAGCACAGTGCGTAAACAATCACACACATGATTATCCCAGGGATGGTCGGGAGACAGATGCTATCAAGAACCCAGCCAGAGGTGAACATCACGACGGAGCAAGCAAAAATCGGAAGCAAGCGAGCAATCATTTTGCCAACAGGGAATTTAATAAAGGCTTTGAGGATGAAGACGTCGATTCCGATGGCTACCAGACGTAAAAGTGAGCTATAGAGCGCAAACTCATTAAAGTCGAGGGATGCGGCATAGTAAGTTACTGGAACCATGACTAGGAGATAGGAGACCTGCGAGGCAAAGGATAGCTTTGGTCTGCCCTTAGCTCTGAAGACCTCGCTTGCATAATAGCCGATCGGTATCACTACGGCACTGCTTAAGGCCCATAGACCAAACATCAAAGAGCCCTCAGACCACTGCGGTCCAAGCACGAGGCTAGTCACGAAGTCACGGTAAAGAAAAATCCCGAAACCCAGAGGAACGACGAACAAGGCGACCTTTTCCTGCATGTGGAAAAAGGCGAGCTGAAACGATTCATCGTCACTCTGCCTTCGAGATAGTTCAGCAAATAGCACGGGAGTTGTCGCACTCGTGATGATGCCCATGCCGGTATTAACCATTGAAATTGATGTCTTGTAAAGACCAAGGTAGTACGGAGTTAACAGGGAGCCTACGATGAAAGTTCCCATCCAAGACGTAAGCCAAATGGAAAACTGCTCGAGAAGCGTCCATGAACTGAATGACAGCATCTCCTTCAATTCGGCAAATGAGTAAAAAAGGGAAGGCTTCCAATCCGACTTAAGGGTCAAGACTAGAGAATTCACTAAGTTGCCGATAATAGTGCCGATCACAAGCGACCAGAAGTCGAAACCGAGAAGCGCTAAGGGTACAGTAACAAACATAGGGACGAGGGCCACTGCGACCCTGACGACAAATAACTCCTTAAAGGAGAAGGCCCTGTGAAACAGCGCAAGCTGGATGCTGCTCAAGGCGGTAAGGGGAAGAGAAGCACAAGCGACGATGAGGACAATTCCAAGGCCATCGTTGCCCACAAGGGCAGCAAGAGGCTCGTTGAATAAAGCTACGAGAGACCAGAGTGCTAAGGAGACGAACAAGTTCGTCACAAAGGCGACGTTAGCACTTCGGAAGAGATGGGACTTGTCCCTGAACTCGTGCTGGATGAGGTACTTCTGAAAACCCGCATCCGAAAGCATGTCCGCGAAGCTCGTTACCATGGTAACGGTAGCCACAACACCGAAAGCCTCTGGCGCAAGAATATGCGCAAGGGCGATCTGGGTAAGCGGTGATATTAGCTTAACGACCACCTCGGTCACAAGGGACCATTTGGTAGCCGAAGAAGCCTTTTGAGTTAATTCGTCAGTCATCTTCCTTCAATCATTTTTTCCCAAAAGCTAAGTCAAGATCAATAAAGGAACCAAGAAGAGAGTCGTCCGCATCATCTATAGCGCCGAACCCGCCATCGTTGAAAAGCGTAAGCTCGCCGAAGATGAGTCTATCCCCCGCTAAATACCAATCAGCGCGCATTTCTGGGAACCCTTCGGTAAGAACTGAGCTGTAATTGAGCATCTCGTTGAGTCTCGAAGGAGCAGGGATCTTATAATTGGACTTGGGTATGTCGCCCCATTCGAGATCAGGCAGGGAATCCCAACTTGGAGTGAAATAGTCGCACGTATGGTTGGAAAAACGCCCGCGATGAACTTCGATGAGCTTTGGTACGCCATTAAAACAGCTGACCTTATAGCCTGCCGGAGAGTTATCACGTTTCACAATGCCATGGACCCACAATATCGTTGTTTCATTTTGGAAGCACCCCCCCCCCGATACTATCGGGGAGTTGTATCCAGGAGCCGAGCTTTTCATCCCACAAGGAAGGGTCGAACTCCTCAAAACCACCGCCTGGGAAGAATGTCAGTTCTCCGAAGTAATACTGACCGGCAACCTCATAAAAGTCGGCCCGAACGAACGGAATCTCCTTTGATAGCAGCTCAGCGTCAGAAACCATTTGTTTCAAGCTCGCAGGTGCTTTCGGAGGAATGTCCGCGTTGGGATAATGCCTGGTAAACGGCAGATGGTTCCATTCGGGGTCGAAGAAATCAACGCGCAAGTCGCCCTCGGATCGATCGGTGCAAGTGAACTCGCAGCAGGCCTTTCCATCAAAACACATAATCTTGTAATCAGTCAGATCGCTTTTGCCCTCAGCAGGATCAAGATACTCCTCGGCGAAAACACATGGTTTGACATCCTTATATGGCCACTCTCGGGTACGCCAGAAGTAATTGGTCTTAAGGTGCTTCGCCAATTTCTTCTTCGCAGCATCGAGATCAAAGGTGCTTCGGTCGCTGCAGATGGCAACGCCTCCGCAATCGTGATTTGTCTTGAGTACGAACCGGTCAGGAAGATCCGTGATATCGATATCCTCAACTTCCTCCCACATCGCGTAGGTCTTGGTGACATGCTCCACGCCGATACGCTCCGCGACCCAAGGTTTCACTCGATACTTATCCACTAGAGTGTTATAAAGGGGGTTCTTATCATGCAATTTAAGCCACTGAAGCTTTTCATTGAATGTCTTTGGATTTTTAAGATCGAGCTTTTCACCAACCGTCCCCCTAAACATTGCCTTTAGATGGGGCTCATCGGGGACCCAATTGGTGAGCCCATATCCAGCAGCGAAAACGTATGCTATCCAAGGGTTATTAATAAACTTTGAAAGCTTGTTCACTTGAAACTCCTGAATTACAGTGGATGACTAAATTAAAGTTGACATACTGTTGGCAAATAAAGCGATGGAGATAGGTACTACGAAATAAAAACTCAGCACTCGTCCATGTCTGCCAAAACAATGCATCATCAAATAAGGAATAAGAATGGCTAAGAAAATAGAATAATAAGAGAGAACACGTCCCATGATGACCATTGAATATGATGCAGCCTGGAGACACAGCGCTAGACTCAGCGCAAAAATAGAGACCTTCACCATTTGAGGACTTTTTTCGAAATCATTCGTATCCCGAAGCGCGTAAAGAACAACAACCGCCACAAATAAGAGAATGACGAGCATGCTAAAGCTTCCGCCTTCAACATCATATTTAGAACCAACAAAATGAGCATACTGCGGAAAAATCTTTACAGCCACCATTGCCAAAGCGCGCCCAAGAGCAAGGAAGAGAAAGGAGACAGGAATCGCAATCTTAAGTAAGTGCATTACATCTATTTTTTTGTAAAACCAGAGAAGAGCGAAGCATATCGATGATGAATGGAAGGCCATGGCAAGAACTATGGTGAGAACAAATGGAATTGGTTTATTAGAGTCGATCCAACGAGTTGAAAATAAACAAATCGAAAGAGCAATCATCTGGCGGTAAACACCTAGGCTATATGCAAAGAGGCTTAAAGCGCAGTAGATGAGAAAGCTGACATAGGGAGATTCGCTATAGCGTATAAAAAAATCAAATACCAGTGGATAAATCAAAATACCGATAATAAAAAAGAATGCATGGTCAGATAAAAAGAAATGAGCGCAAATTTTCGTAAGCAGGAAGTAAAGCGGTTCATAATCGTATGGCCATACGAGCTTAGCGGTAAACACCTCACCCCACGAGATGCCCGCATAGTAATGTAAGGATCCGAGGTAATTTGGATTATCCGCTCCGACTGTAATATCGCGGACAGCCACAAAACAGATAAGGGCGACGCAAAGGCAGGCGGCGTAAGGCGTCCAGTTAACATCCTTTAGCCCATCGCTCTTTCGGATATCTCCTCCCTCGCAAACGCCCCTATAGATAAGGGCAACGATTCCAGCAATGATGATAAAGGTTAAATATGGAATCATTTACTGTAACTCCCGAGCGTTATCGTCGGCTCCATAGACCAGGGTAACGAATCGCTTGACTTCTTCATTGATGTCATAACCGGCATCTGCCATCTGATTTCGTTTATCAACTCTTGCTGCTTCGCCAGCACACAACACCGAATTAACCCAAAGATCAGTATCAGTAAAGGGCAGGAACGCAACATCGCCTGTGACATTTACTTCTCTCGTTACCGTGTCAGAAACGACGCAATGAAGGCCTGCGGCCTGAGCTTCAATTACGACATTTGGCATGCCCTCATATAATGATGGCAGAACGAAAACATCGAATGCAGACAATAAAGCCGGGATATCAGAGCGCAGGCCAGTAAAAATGATATTAGAAAGTACTCCCAAAACTTTTGCTTTCTCACGAATATTGTGCTCAAGCTCTCCCATGCCCACCAACACGAGACGGGCGTCAGATCTTTGTTTTAGTAATTCAGCAAATACTTTAAGAAGGAATTCATGGTTCTTCTGAGCAGTAAAGCGCCCAACATGTCCAACAACAAGAGAATTGTCGTTTAAACCGAGTTCATTGCGAATTGACCTACGCATTTCAAGAGAAAACTGATATTGATTAAGATCAAGAGCATTGTGAAGATAACGAACTTCACCTCGCCTAATTGCTTTAGGACCAAAAGCATATTCGGCAGCAAGGTCAGAAGGCGCAATCTTTACATCTGCAATTGAAGTCAAAGGGCGGCGAATAGCTTTCTGAATAAACTGACCAATAACACCCTTGCCGTCACTGGCGTTACTTGAACGCATAAAAAGTCGAGATGCACCCGCTTTCTTGGCAACCCAGAGATCTATTGCTGAAAGTGCATCCGATCCAATACGAAGCACGTTGGGGCATCCATCATCACGAACTGCAAGTGTGAGCTCGCGTCGGTAGGCAGAAAAATCTTTCGTTTTACGAGTGATTCTAAAAACTCTGCCTCCAAGGCGTTCGATTTCGTCTTCGTAATAGCCTCGCTTATCGCCGGAAACAACAAAGTCCATCTGATAACGCGTTCGATCTAGCTGTCGATACATCTTCATTAAGAATGTTTCAGCACCACCTGTGTCCATATTCGACACAATGCAGAGCAGTCGCTGAGGTTTATTGTTTGTGCACATCGAAATTGCTTTCAACAAGAAGCTTGAATGTCCTCAAGCCCGTTTCGTACGAGTAGTCGTGCCCCTTGTGAAGGCAAGATTTTTTCATTTCAAGCAGCTGCTTGGGCAGCCTGGGATTAAGTAGGATATCCAGCAACGCCTCACGATTGCAGAATTCATACGTCAAGCCCGTTTCGCCTTCTTGGACCATCTCGGCATAACTTGGCCATTGCGACGCAATTACGGGGATACCGGCACAGTAAGCATCGACCACGGTGCCTGGGACGCCTTCGCCCGGGCACCTCGTTGGAAAGGTCAGGGCAAGGTACCCGTTGAGGACCGAAGTGCTCTCGCCCGCGGGCGCCACGCCCTTGTAGGCGACCTCGGAGACGTCGCAGTCTGCCATGAGCGCGTGGAAGTGCTCCTTGTACTCGGCTAGGACGTTTCCGTAAATGTCGAGCCTGAAGGCGCGACGACCAAGCTGGCTGTTCGCCTTGCGCACAGCCCACACGATGTCGTCAATGCCTTTGTCCTCGTAGATGCGGGAGAAGACCGCTAAAGGCCATGGCTCACCGGATGGCTTCTCAAGTTCGGAGGATTCGAGAAGTGGCAGGCGCTTGTAGTTATATGCGACGAGCACGTTTTCGAAGCCTTGATCGGTGAGCAGAGCCTTAACTCGTTGGGACTCAACCAGTATCGCATCGAACGATTTGAGCTTCTTCGTGAGCAAAGACTTTCCGGCTATAAATTCGGCGAGCCACCCGCCGATAACTGAATACACGACTTTACAGCCATGTCGCTTCCGCAAGTTAATGAGCAAAGGCGCAAAGACTTTCAGTCCGTTATGGGCCGGAAGCATAATGAGGACATCAGAGAACTTCGCGAGTTCGGTACACTCACGAATAAGTGCAATCGGGTGCTTCTGCCACCCACGCGTGTCGACAGATCTGACATTCTCATTCCCGCAGACATCGCGCAACAACTCACGGACAGTTCGAGTCTTCACGACCTGACCATCCGCCATGTCGAGCCCCTCAGCAAAGTGCCCGATAATGCCGACCGTCTTTATCTGTTTAGTAATTTCCATCTATAGAAAGCCTTGCCTCGCATGTTCAGTCACAGTTGCTGACGTACTTCATCTTCTTGTACGCACCAAAAACCAGATTTATGAATGTCCTCCAGCAAGCGAGCGGAGCCGACATACCCTCGCCCTCGTGCCAGAGAACGTAGAGATGAGCGACCTGGCCCCTGAGTCCAACTCCGTGCGAGACAGAAGACGTTCTCACCCGATATCGCCCGAGCACCTCAGGCAACAGCATGCAGTCAGCTTTCTTGGCCGCCTTCAGCCACATGGCATAGTCGTTGTGCTTTTTCAGGTCGGCTATCTGCACCATGCCGACCTCATGCGCATCGTACATTACGGTCAAACACCCTGGCCAGCAATAACGGCGCATGCCTGAGTGTGTAATAAGCGCAGGCCCCGAGAAGCGACGCCCTTGGGGCTCTCCGCCCTCGTCCATCGTCTCATACTCCGTGTACGAAAAACTGCAGCCGCTTTTGCGCATGAACGCGAGCTGCCTCTCCAGCTTGTCCGGCCCCCAAAGGTCATCGCTGTCCAGAAAGGCGATCCAGTCGCCCTTTGCCTCTCGAAGCGCGCGGTTACGCGAGCATGCCGCGCCCGAGTTGCGCTCGTTTGAGAAAACGTGGACGCGCGAGTCATCCATGGCTATCGCCTCAGCAACAGCGACGGTGCCGTCCGTCGAGCAATCGTCAACGATCAGCAGCTCCCAGTCGCCGTATGTCTGCGACTGTACGCTCTTTATGCTTTCCGCAATAAAGTCTTCAGAGTTGTAGGATGGCATTACGACGGATACAAGGCCGAACTCCTGAGCGTTTTCCCTCACTGAATCACGACCGTTTCGTTCAATAGTTTCTTCGCCTGCTCTTGCAGGTCGTAGTACTCTTCGCACGTCACGCGGCCCTCGGCAAGCAAATAGTCGCCGTAGTCGGCGGAGGTGGCCATGCCGTCCTCGGTAATGCCTTCATGTTTCAAGAAGGCTTTGGCGAGGGTCTTAAAGAAAATGGCGGCATCACCCGCGAATGTAATGTGCTCGATATAGTCCAGGTCGTAGGCAAGCTTGTCATCCCAGGCAATGGCGTTACGCCCGTTCACCTGGGCCAACCCAGAAAGACCCGGCCGCACAAAATGGCGCTTGCGCTGTTCGGGCGTCATGAACACCATATCGCGCACCAGCTGCGGACGCGGCCCGATAATAGCCATCTCGCCTCGCACGATGTTGAGCACCTCTGGCAGCTCATCCAAGCTCGTCGCACGCAAAGCCTTGCCAAACCTTGTCAAGCGCACCTCGTCGGGCAAAAGATTCCCCTTTTCGTCGCGCTCGTCTGTCATAGTACGAAACTTATACAGCTTGAATATCTTTTCATCCTTGCCCGGGCGAGGCTGTTTGAACAGCACAGGGCCGCCCAATTTCACACGCACCAGAATTGCCACGATTGCCAGTACCCACCAGAAGAGAATAAGCAGGACAAGAGACAGGCACAGGTCAATGACCCGTTTACCATAACGTTGGTAGAAAGTTTCGTTACCCGACCTACTCAAAACAACGCCTAATCACTTCGATGATCACGTCCTGTTGTTCGGGCGTCATCTTGTTGTCGGAGGGCAGACAGAGACCACGATGGAAGATATCGGCGCCCACATCCAAAGGCAAGCCATCTGTACCCGTTGCACCGCCGGAAATATACGCGTTGGTCTTAGCTCGACCATTGCCCTCGCGCGTTACGAAAGCATTCATGCGATAAATAGGCTGCATGTGCATAGGCTTCCAGATTGGACGACCCTCGGCGTTAAAGGCAGCAATAGCCTCAAGAATCTCGGTAGGACAGCTCTTGCCAGGCTCGCTTACGTAAAGTGCCTCACTCTCGCCTCGAACCTGTTTGCACATTGCGTCAGGGTCTATTAGTAGGCAAGAAAGCCAGAAGTTCGGCTCACAAACGTTAGGGTCATAGGGGTTCATGCTCACCGGCAGACCCTTAAAGCCCTCTTTGTAACGCATGTAAATAGCCTTCTTTTGGGCAATATGCTCCTCCAGATACGGAATCTGGCCACGCACAACACCGGCAATTACATTGCTCATGCGATAGTTATAACCAAGCTCCTCATGCTGGTACCAGGGAGCGGCTTCACGCGACTGGGTCGACCATTTGCGCGTTTTATCGGCTGCCTCTTTGCTATCAGTTAAAAGCATGCCACCAGCGGAACCGGTAATGATCTTATTGCCGTTAAAGCTAATGGCGCTGATGTCACCAAACGTACCAGTCTGACGACCCTTATACGTGGCGCCAAGTGACTCAGCAGCATCCTCAACAAGGACAGCCCCGTGCGCATCGCAAATTGAACGAAGCTCTTCGACTTTGCCAGGCGTTCCGTAAAGATGCGCCGCCACAACGACCTTTGCAGTCGGATGCAGTTCGAAAGCCTTTTCAAGAGCGACGGGATCCATATTCCAAGTGTCTCGCTCAGTATCGATAAATACAGGGACACCGCCCTCGTAAACAACTGGGTTCACCGTTGCGTCGAACGTCATATCGCTGCAAAGGACCTCATCACCGGGCTTAATTCCAGCGAGCTTCATGGCAAGATGCAAGGCAGAAGTACCGCAAGAAAGGGCAACGGCATAGCCGCAACCAATCTTTTCGGCCATTTGGCGTTCGATTTCGTTGATATTATCGCCTACCGTCGACATCCAGTTGGTCTCATATGCCTCGGTAATGTATTTGAGCTCATCGCCGTGCATGGTAGGCGAGCTTAGCCAAACGTTGTTCTCAAAGGGCTTAATGTCCATCGTGACTCCTTATCCCTAATCGTTAAACTGCGGATGATATGTAGGTACAACCTCAGCGAGCACGGACTTAACCGTGTCGTTATCCTTGTCGAGGCAGTCATGAAGCTTCTCAAGCTTGTCTTTAATCTCTTCCATCTTGTCGGCCTCGGCTGTGGAGATGCGAATCTCGGAATGCTTGGTAGGCAGGAGCTGCTCATTGTCCATAAGGAGCTCCTCGTACATCTTTTCGCCAGGACGCAGGCCGACTTCTTTGATCTGGATATCTTTGCCAGGCTTAAGACCGCTCAGCGTAATAAGGTTGATGGCAAGGTCATAGATCTTGACCGGCTCACCCATGTCCAGAACAAAGATCTCGCCGCCATGAGCAAGTGCGCCAGCAGTAATGACCAACTTACTAGCCTCGGGGATGGTCATGAAGTAACGCGTGATGTCCTTGTGCGTAATGGTGATAGGGCCACCCTCACGAAGCTGGCGCTTAAACAACGGAATAACCGATCCATGACTACCCAGAACATTGCCAAAGCGAACAGCCGTAAAGATGGTCTTACTGTTTGCCGCGTAATACTGAACGATCATCTCGTCCATACGCTTGGTGGCACCCATTACGTTAGTGGGATTAACCGCCTTATCGGTAGAAATCTGCACATAATGGCTGCACTGATACTTGTCGGCAAGACGCACGACGTTGAGCGTGCCAAAAACGTTATTCTCGATTGCCTCGCGAGCGTTGTGTTCCATAAGAGGAACGTGCTTGTGGGCTGCAGCGTGGAAAACAACTTGAGGATGGTACTTCTCAAAGACCTTGGTAATCGCTGGGAGATGCGTAATGGAGCCGATATAGACTTGAATATCAGTGCCTTGATCATGAGCGGTCTTGATGATGTCGTGATATAGCTCGTAGGTAGTGTTCTCGTAAATGTCGAACAACACGATTTGCGCAGGTTTTGCCGGAAGCAACTGACGTACAAGCTCTGAGCCAATAGATCCGCCGCCGCCCGTGACCAAAATGCGCTTACCGGTAACATAGCCCATCTGGTTAAGGTCAAGCGACTTCTCCTCGCGAGAAAGCAAGTCACTGATTTCGACCTCACGAAGGGCAACCCTGCCTATACCATCCTGCGGAATATCGCGGACATTGGGGAGCGTGAGGACCCTAAGGCCTGTCTTCATGCATAGGTCATAGATACGCTGACGCTCTTCATGCGTGGCGCTCGGAATTGCCACGACAATCCGCTCCGCTTCACAATCGTGCGCAATAGTAGGGATATCGGCGCAAGTACCGCAGACCTTAACGTCATGAATACGCTGGTTTTGTTTATTGGGGTCATCGTCAACAACGGCAACCGGATCACCGATCATATCAGGGTCTCCGTTGAGCATACGTTTGATGGAGAGAGAGCCGGTCTCCCCTGCTCCTACGATGAGCGTGCGCGGGAGATGCCCATCGGAATTGCTTTTAAATCGCCAGAGCTGGCTACCATAAATGGCGCGAATGGCAAAGCGTCCGCCACCGCAAATGATGAGCACAACGGCCCATGCCATAACATCCTCGCGGAGCGACATGCCCTTGCCGAATAACACGTTAAAGATAACGTCGCCAATGACTGAGCCTACCGTTACAGCAGCAACAATACGTCCAGCCTCAGAAATGCTCGCATAGCGCCATAAGCTGCTATACATGTGGAAGAACCAAAAGACGACAACGTTAACAAGCGCAAGCACAAGAATAGCCGGGCATGCGCCGGCTGCTCCGCTGAGCGTCGCCCAATGCTGCGTTCCCCACGATGCGACAAACACTGCAATAAAAGTTGCCGCAATGTCATATGCCATCAACGCATACGGCTCGAAGGCGCTCAGCTTCCCCTTTTGCTTTGCGCTCTTAGATTCGGTGTTCAAGATCCGCTCTTCTCTCTCCCTATTAATCCCGTTATCCCCGCCCGGGGATCCCCTTTGCCCCTTTGAGCAGCCGCCCGCAGTTAGGCGATTGCCTTTTTAAGGTTTCGCATTGCGCGCTGCTCGCTTGAAAGCACTGCGAGACCCACGCGGGTGGTTACGCGTCGGCCGCACAGATCGAGCTCCAAATAGGCAGTGCTCTTGCGTCTGTTAATGGTTTTGATAAGGCCTTCGTGTCCCAGCAGCGGACCAGCCGTAACTACGACCTGGTCGCCGTCTTTTAGGGCCTCGCTCATGGGCACTACACGATCTCCCCTGTTGGTAAAGCTGCCAATGAGCTGGGTCTCTTCTTTTGCCAGCGGCACAAACCGACCGTCCTGGGAAAGCACCCGGGCAAAGTCGTCCATGCGCAGCAAATACTGTTGCACGGTGCGCGGATCCGCCGTATCGCAAATGAGATAAGCGGGAAAGAGCGGCTTGGTCGTGCTGACCCATTCGCGGTGTAGCTTGATCTCGGTTTGATATTGGGGATAAAAGAGCTCCTGCATGACGCCAGACGGCACCATGCGCTCGATGCGCTCGCGCATAACGTCTTCGCGACCGTTAGTGACTTGGATCACATACCACACGAGCACCACCCCCTTGCTGTCTTACGTATGGCTCACGGGGTTTGGGTATGGCTACGCCAGGGCGCTTGTGCGCGAAGGCGCTCCATATTCAAACCCTGAGCCCAGTTAGACAAGCACGTGGCTCTGCCCCACCGTGAACGGTATGTACGAGTGCAGCACTGAGGCTGTAGGCATGTATCGCAAATGAGCCTACAGCCTCAGCTGACTGCGTGCGAGCCAGTCAAGCGGGTACAAAACTGGACCGCACGCAAACAGCTGAAGAACTGCAACGTGTTGACATACAACACTTATTCATTTGCATCTTTTGATTAATTCAATGCAAATAATTAAAGTCGCATGACTTCTTTATTGGAGCTCGTGGTGTTTCTGGCACCGCCGTTACGGCCGGATGCTGATTGACCCTGCGCTTTGAGGTTTGCTGGAACCGCGAGCGCAGTTGAACTCATGTAACGTTAGGTATCATAGCACAAGCTGTTAGTGAAACTAATTTGAGTAGCGGCTAACAACATTTCGTTCATTTAGCGTGCTCAAGGGGGTTGTTTTGGGATGTTGTTCACGTTGGCGCAGGTTATTGGGGCGCTGGCAGTGATTAGGGGCGTTCCTGAAGCCCAAATGAAGCAGCGATCTGCACTGATATTCACGTTTGACTAACAAACTATGAACAGACATGGGAAATAAATTGTGCAACTTTTTGCGGGTGTTGGCGTGGGCGTCGCACTGCGAAGATGCTCATCGCACAATAGGCGCGCCTGGCTACAGAGTCAACGCATTTTAAGGCGGTTTGTTGGACATCTTTTGGGATGCAGATAGATTTAGGCGTAAGGTTTATCGGGCGAGGTTGACAATCCCGTCTCCCAGTGCGAGGTTCACCGAAATGGAAGATAATACATATAGAACATGCGTTCTATATCTGATAGAATAGAATCAAAGGTATATGGGCAACGTGAGCCGGTACGGAGGCCCCCAATGGTACGTATCGGCGAGATGGATGCTTTATTCACAGCAACCGTCACTCAGAGCCCTTAGGCAGGTATGCGCCCCTGCTGGCCGACACCCATAAAGTTCGGCAGACAATCGAGTATCGAATTGGACATGCATGTGCCCAATGGATTGATGTGGAGCGCGAAGATGAATGGCAATCAGATTGTTCTCTTTGAATCCAACGACCGAGAGGTCACGATTCCTGTTGTAATTGACAAAGGAAGCGAAACTGTATGGCTGACCCGAAATGAGATGGCAGCGCTGTTTGATAGGGATGTCAAAACAATCGGCAAGCATATCAACAACGCTTTAAAGGAGGAATTAAGCGACGATGATTCAGTTGTCGCAAAATTTGCGACAACTGCTGCTGACGGCAAAAGATATCAAACTGATCATTACAGCTTAGACATGATATTGTCCATTGGATACCGCGTTAAATCTCAACGCGGTGTTGAATTCCGTCGCTGGGCAACCAATGTGCTCCACAAGTTAATTATTGAAGGACACGTTGAAAACGAACGTAGACTCGAGCAACTAGGGACAGTCGCTCAGATTATCGAACGTCTGCCCGAGGACCTCGGCTCTCGTGAGATACTCGATATCGTTGAGAGCTATATAGATGTCTTTAAACTGCTCGATGAATACGACCGTGAATCTATCGATCGACCCAAAGGGCAAACGGGGATATATACACTTGAATACGAGCTGTGCATGAATTTAATCTCCCAAATGCGCGGACGTTTTGCGAGCGACCTGTTTGGCCTAGAAAAAGACGAGTCCTTCCGCAGCAGCATCTCGGTAATCAATCAGTCGTTTGGAGGCCAAGACCTCTACCCATCCGTACAGGAAAAGGCAGCAAATCTGTTGTACTTCATCATCAAAAACCATTCATTTCTCGACGGAAACAAGCGCATCGGATGCAGTCTCTTTCTCTACTATCTAGATCGCTACAGACTGCTTTTTCGAGGCCTAGACAAACGAATCGCAGACAGCACGCTTGTTGCTGTCGCGCTCATGATTGCTGAGTCGAGACCTGAAGAAAAGGAATCTATGGTCTCTCTGGTTATGAACTTTTTGGAGTAGATGAAGAGGCTGGCGGACAACCTCGTATTAAGGGACAGGTTTCAATCTGGCGGTTTTGGAACATCCCCATTTGGGGTCATTCCCTAAATGGGGATCAAAAGATATTGCAAATAAAAAGGCCACTCGATTGAGTGGCCTAGCATTCACGATGGTGGAGACGAGGGGGATCGAACCCCTGACCTCTTGACTGCCAGTCAAGCGCTCTCCCAACTGAGCTACGCCCCCGTGACGAGGAGATACTATAGGGGAATGTTTCTTGTTGTGCAAGAAGTTTTTTGGGCTTGTTCATCTCACATACGGGTTTTCCTGGGACGGCCTTTACTTGTAGAGGTAAGCGATGGCGGTGCCGGAGTGCACTTGAATCCTGGCGGTCGTTCTTATTATGTTGCTGATGCCGGTGTCGGCCAATAGACCTAACGGGCTGTGGTCTAGTTCCCATTCTAGGCCTTGTTCGCTCACTTCGGTGTTTGGGGCGATTGCGATGATGGAGAAGGTTTTGCCTTCGGCGCCCTTGATGGTCCAGGACTCGCCTGCGTGGAGGATTCGGGCCGTGGTCTCGTCTTCGCAGATCCAGACGGAGGCGTCTTTGTAGTTGGCTAGTAGACCTAGGACGGAGAGGGCCATGTCGGGGCGGCCGCCCGTGGAGCAGGTTGCGACCACCTCGGCGGACGGCCAGCGGCGACGGATGGTTTCTAGGGCTAGGGCTAGGTCAGTGTAGTCCTTGTAGGGGTTGTGGCGTTCGACTTCGAAGTCTTTGGCGGCATCGACTAGGGCTCGGCCCCCATCGCTCACCGTGTCGGCGTCACCGACGTAGACGTCGCAGCTCAAGCCGGCGCCCAAAAGCGCATCGAGTCCGCAGTCCACGGCGACGATGTGATCGCACTCCCCTGCCAGCTGGCGCAACAACTCCGCGCTTGTCACCACGGGCGAGCCGCAGACAACTAATACTTTACAAGCCACAGTTCTCGCCTAGCCCTCAAACGTAAGCACGCGAGCAAGGTCCAGCTCTTCGTAGTTGTCGATGAAGATCTCACAGTTGTCGCGAACGTCATCTCGATCTGTGTGCCCCAGCGGGCCGTAAATTCCCACACGCTTAAAGCCGGCGGTCCCGGAGCTCATAAGGCCAAAGGCAGCGTCCTCAAAAACCCAAGCGGTGTCAAACGCATGCCCGTGGCGCTCCTCCAGACGACGCAGTGCTAGCTCATACACATCCGGAAAATGCTTGGAGCGGCCTGCCTCGCCCGTGGTGGTAATAAAGTCCATGTACGGCGCTACTCCGGAGCCATCCAGCGCTGCCTGCACCAGCTCGGCCGTGGTGGACGTGGCCACACACATGGCAACACCGGCATCCTGGGCCTGCTTCAAAAACGGCAGCAGACCCGCAATCGGCGACACCTTGGAATAGCCCTCAAGCAAAATGCCACACAGCTCTTCATACAGCTCGGGGCCTTCTTCCTTAACACCCCACAGATCGTGGTATGCCTGGCACTCGTCTTCCAGCGACAAGGGGCCAAAATCGGCAAAGTCCTCGGGCTTCACATCTACCCCGTGGCGGTGCAATAACTCTGGCTGGGCATAGGCCCAAACGGGGGTGCTGTTCACCAACGTGCCGTCGCAATCGAAAATAAAAGCAACGTTGGGGGCGGCGGTCTGGGACATAAACGAACCTTTCGATGTCAAATGGTAAACATCCTGCTAAAAACGTTTTACTAAACGTCAAACTAACAATCTAAAAACCCTAATTGGTAAAACTGTCAAGAGTTTTACCATCGCAATTCTGTCAGTGGTCTAAACATGGCGCTCACCGATTAAAAGCTGCCGCAAAACCACTTTCCTCCATAAAAGTAATGTACAGGTGTTATGGTAGTTTCTGCCGAAAGTTCCACCGAGCACGCGAGGTGGAACGAATCATAGAACTATCGCCGTCCCTTCGATTCGTGCAGCCTTGGACCTTTCGCATCTAGTCACCAAGGCAACACGCTGCCGCGTCATGATGGGATCAAACGTGAGCGATACAAAGCTAAAGCCAGCAACCAAAAAGCCCGCTACCCGTAAAGCCGCCCCGCATGCACCGGAGCTCACCAAGGACGATGTCTACCTATTTGGCATTGGCATGTGGGAGCGCAGCTGGGAAAAGATGGGCGCGCACCCCGATACGCAGAACCGCACGCGCGGCTGGCGTTTTTGCGTTTGGGCGCCCGATGTAAAGAGCGTCCACGTTATTGGCGAATTTAACGACTGGGATGAGGAAGCCAACCCGCTGGTGCCCGTGCATACGAGCGCTATCTGGGAAGGCTTTATTCCTGGCGCTGAGCAGGGCCAGCTCTATAAGTATCTTATCGAGACCAACGAGGGCGAAAAGCTCTACAAGGCCGATCCGTACGCTTTTAAGGCCGAGTGCCCTCCGGGTACGGCAAGCGTGCTGTGGAGCCTGGACGGCTATAAGTGGAACGACGCCGCGTGGCTCAAGCGCCGCGCCGGCCACAATCATATGTCGCAGCCCCTTAACATCTACGAGGTGCATATTGGTTCGTGGAAGCGCCACGGCGACGCGCCGCAGGGCGAGCCGGACGAGTACGGCAACTACCCCGGCCCCATGGATCCCTTCCCCGCGCAGCGCGGTGAGTTCTACACCTACGACGACCTGTCGGTGGAGCTCGTGGACTACGTACGCGACATGGGCTATACGCACATTGAGGTCATGCCGCTCATGGAGCATCCCTTCGATGGCTCCTGGGGCTACCAGACGACCGGCTACTATGCCGCCACGTCGCGCTATGGCAACCCGCAGCAGCTCATGCACTTTATCGATGCATGCCACGAGGCGGGCATCGGCGTGATCATGGACTGGGTACCCGGCGGTTTTTGCGCCGACTCCCACGGCCTTGCCACCTTTAACGGCCACATGCTGTTTGAGCACGAGATTCACCCCAACTGGGGCACGCACAAGTTCGACTTCGCCCGCGGCGAGGTCCGCTCCTTCCTGGTCTCCAACGTGCTGTACTGGCTCGAGAACTTCCACGTGGACGGCATCCGCATGGACGGCGTGTCCAGCATGCTGTACCTCAACTTTGGCATCGACGATCCGGGCCAAAAGAAGTTCAACAAGTACGGTACCGAGGAGGACCTGGACGCCAGCGCGTTTATCCGTCAGGTCAACTGCGCTGTAGAGGCGCACTATCCCGACGTGATGATGATGGCCGAGGAGTCCACCGCGTGGCCGCTCGTGACCTACCCGCCGCAGGACGGAGGCCTGGGCTTCCACTACAAGTGGGACATGGGCTGGATGAACGACACCCTGCACTACATGCAGACCGATTTTCCGTGGCGCCCCGGCAACCACGGGCTACTCACGTTCTCCATCATGTACGCCTTTACCGAGAACTTTATCTGTCCGCTGAGCCACGACGAGGTCGTACACGGCAAGTGCTCGCTCATCGGCCGCATGCCGGGCGACTGGTGGCGCCAGTTTGCCGGTCTGCGCACGCTTGCCTTCTATCAGATGACGCACCCCGGTGCCAAGCTCAACTTTATGGGCAACGAGATCGGCCAGTTTATTGAGTGGCGCTACTACGAGTCCATCCAGTGGTTCCTGACCGAGGAGTACGAGACTCACAAGCATCATCAGGCGTTTATCAAGGCGCTCAATCACCTATACACCGCCGAGCCCGCCCTGTACGAGCGCGGCTACACCGACGATGGCTTTACCTGGATCGATGCGGACAACTCCAAGCAGTCCATCGTGAGCTTTGTGCGCCAGGGCGAGGACATCGAAGACGACCTGGTGATCCTGATCAACTTTGATCCGGCGAGCTACGAGAGCTTCCGTGTGGGCGTGCCGCGCGAGGGTGACTGGGAGGTCATCTTCGATTCCGACCGTCCCGAGTTTGGCGGCAGCGGCTATGCCGGCAAAGAGCCCTACACCTGCTCAAGCGAGCCCTATCCCTGGAACGGGCAGATGGACTCCATCGAGATCAAGGTGCCCGGCCTTGCAGGCGTGGTGCTTAAGCGCCGCGGTCCCAGCAGCTACAAGCCGCCGGTGGTTGAGGAGCCCAAGAAGGCGACGCGTAAGCGCACGTCCTCGGTGATGCCCAAGCCTGCGGCCGCTAAGAAGGCCCCGGCCAAGGCGAAGGCCAAGACCGCGACTAAAACCAAGTCCGCCGCAAAGCCTGCTGCTAAGGCTACCGCGGCCAAGAAGTCGGCTGCCAAAAAGGCCGCTATCAAGGCCAAGTCTGCTTCTGTTAAGCCGGCTGCCAAGGATGCGTAACAAAGCCGTTACAGCTGTAATTACCCGCCCCGCCGGGGCGTAGGATGTAAGTCATAACCGTTCCGGGAGATATCCCCGGGGGAAAGGAACGTATGAATAAGATCTTCGACAACAAGCAGGAGTTTACCGAGCTCTATCGCGATGCCGTCATGAGCATCAGCGGCAAGAGCGTCGAGGCCGCCAGCGACCTCGATCGCTTTAACGCCCTGGCCAAGCTCGTGGCCGAGAAGGCCCGCACCGTTGCCACCTCCAGCGACGCCCGCGTCACCGCAGAGGGCAAGAAGCGCGTGTACTACTTTTCGATCGAGTTTTTGATCGGCCGCCTGCTCGACAACTACCTGCTCAACTTTGGCGTGCGCGACATGGTCGCCGAGGCGCTCGACGACATGGGCTTCGACCTTTCCGTCATCGAGAACCAGGAGCCCGATCCGGCTCTGGGCAACGGTGGCCTGGGCCGTCTGGCCGCGTGCTTCCTGGATTCCATGGCAGCCGAGGGCATCGCCGGCTACGGCAACGGCATGCGCTACCGCTACGGCCTGTTTAAGCAGGAGATCGTCAACGGAAGCCAGGTGGAGGCCACCGACGAGTGGCTCACCCACGGCTATCCCTGGGAGGTCCGTCGTCAGGACAAGGCCGTGACCATTAAGTTTGGTGGCCGCGTTGAGGGCTTTGAGGAGGACGGCCGCACGTTCTACCGCACGGTGGACACGCAGGACATCCTGGCCGTCCCTTATGACATCCCCGTTGTGGGCTATGCCGGCGAGACCGTCAACAAGCTGCGCGTCTGGGCCGCCGAGCCGGTCGAGGAGCACTTTGACCTGGAGGCCTTCAACCGCGGCGACTACGCCCAGGCCGATGCCGAGCGCGCCGAGGCCGAGGCCATCAGCGCCATCCTCTACCCCAACGACGCCGGCGAGCACGGCCGTCTGCTGCGCCTGAAGCAGGAGTACCTGTTTGTTTCGGCCGGCATCTACAGCCTGCTCGACACCTTTGAAAAGGAGCACGGCGAGAACTGGGAGCTGCTGCCGCAGTTTGTGGCCATCCACACCAACGACACGCACCCCGCCATGTGCGGCCCCGAGCTCATGCGTATCCTCATCGACGAGAAGAAGCTCGAGTGGGACGACGCCTGGAACATCGTGACGCAGGTCGTGAGCTACACCAACCACACCATCCTGCCCGAGGCTCTGGAGAAGTGGCCCATCGGCACGTTCTCCAAGCTCCTCCCCCGCGTGTACCAGATTATCGACGAGATCAGCCGTCGTTGGCACGAGTCGTTCGACACCACGCAGGAGGGCTGGCAGGAGCGTCTGCGCCAGACCGCCATTCTGTGGGACGGCGAGATCCGCATGGCCAACCTGTCCGTGATCTGCAGCCACAGCGTCAACGGCGTGGCAAAGATTCACTCCGATATCATCAAGAACATCGTGCTCAAGGACTTCTATGCCCTCACGCCCGAGAAGTTCAACAACAAGACCAACGGCATCTCGCACCGTCGCTTCTTTGCCGAGGCCAACCCCACCTACGCCAAGCTCGTGACCGAGGCCATTGGCGACGGCTGGCTCAAGGACGCCTTTGAGCTGGAGAAGCTCAAAGAGTTTAAGGACGACACCGAGTTCCTGAAGGCCGTGGGTGCCTCTAAGCGTGCCAACAAGGAGCGTCTGGCCGCCTACGTTAAGGCCGAGACCGGTCTGGTTATCGACCCCAACACCGTCTTTGATGTTCAGGTGAAGCGCTTCCACGCCTACAAGCGCCAGCTCATGAACATCATGAAGGTGATGGACATCTACAACCGTCGCATCGCCGACCCCAACTTCCACGTGACGCCGACGACCTTCATCTTTAGCGGCAAGGCTGCCTCGAGCTACACCTTCGCCAAGGAGACCATCCGCCTCATCAACTCCGTTGCCGAGGTCGTCAACAACGACCCGCGTGTGAACGAGGTCATGAAGGTCTGCTTTATCCCCAACTTCCGCGTGAGCAACGCCCAGCTCATCTACCCTGCCGCCGAGATCTCTGAGCAGATTTCGACCGCCGGCAAGGAGGCCTCGGGTACGTCCAACATGAAGCTCATGATGAACGGCGCCATTACGCTGGGCACCCTCGACGGCGCCAACATCGAGATCGCCGACCTGGCCGGCCGCGAGAACGAGGCCATCTTTGGCCTGACTGCTCCCGAGGTCGAGAAGCTCTGGGCATCCAACAGCTACTTTGCGTGGGATACGCTCAACGGCGACCGCGAGCGTCTGGGCCGCGTGATGGATGAGCTCAAGGACAACACCTTTGCGGGTCTTTCGGGCAACTTCGAGAGCATCTACAACGAGCTCATGAACAACAACGACCCCGATCTAGTCATGGCAGACTTCCGCAGCTACGTGGATGCGTGGGAGAAGCTTACCGGCAGCTATGGCGACCACGAAACGTGGAACCGCAAGGCACTGCTCAATACCGCCTCCTCCGGCTGGTTCTCGAGCGACCGCACCATTCGCGAGTACCGCGACGAGATCTGGCACGCGTAAAGGCGCGCGAGCTCCCTTATGCCAGCACGGCATTACTCGACGGGCGCGACCGAGCGCCGCGCCCGTCGCTAATGGGTTTAAGAACATCGATGACAGAAGGAGAAATCGATGAGTAAGAAAGAATGCATCGCGATGCTCCTCGCAGGAGGACAGGGCAGCCGATTGGGGGCACTCACCCAAAAGATCGCTAAGCCGGCGGTTAGCTTTGGTGGCAAGTTCCGCATTATCGACTTTTCGCTGTCCAACTGCTCCAACTCGGGCATCGACACGGTGGGCGTTCTGACGCAGTACCGTCCCTACCTGCTGCATGCCTACGTGGGCTCCGGCGAGGCGTGGGATCTGGACAGCCGTGACGGCGGCGTGTCGATCCTGCCGCCGTACGAGACGCAGACCGGCGGCGCCTGGTATGCGGGCACGGCCGACGCCATTACGCAGAACCTCGACTACATCAAGGCCAACGACCCCAAGTACGTCCTGATCCTTTCGGGCGATCACCTGTATCGCATGGACTACCGCAAGATGCTCAAGACGCACATTGAGAACAACGCCGACCTCACGGTGAGCGTTATGCCCGTGCCGTGGGAGGAGGCCAGCCGCTTTGGCATCCTGACCACCGACCCCGAGGACGGCCGCATCACCAAGTTTACCGAGAAGCCCGAGAAGCCCGATTCGAACCTCGCGTCCATGGGCATCTACATCTTCTCGGCCGACGTGCTGATCGAGGCACTCGAGGCGGACGCCTTGGACCAGCGCTCGAGCCACGACTTTGGCAAGGACATCATCCCCAAGCTGCTCGGCGAGGGCAAGCGCCTGTACAGCTACGAGTTCCACGGCTTTTGGAAGGACGTCGGCACCATCGCCAGCTTCCATGAGACCTCGATGGACCTGCTGGGCAACAACCCCGAGTTCGATCTGTTTGATAAGAACTTCCCCATCATGTCCAACATCACTACGCGTCCGCCGCACTACATTGGCCCGGACGGGCGCCTGGATGACTGCCTGGTCTCCAACGGCTGCAAGATCTACGGCACTGCTCGCCACTCGATCCTTTCGACCGATGTCATCATCGAGGAGCGCGCCGTGGTCGAGGACTCCGTGCTGCTGCCGGGTGCGCACGTTAAGAGCGGCGCGCACATCTGCCGCGCTATTTTGGGCGAGAACTCCACGGTCGAAGAGGGCGTGAAGCTCGGCTCTGTCGATACCACCAAGGATACGGCCGTCGTTGGAAATGACGTCGTTATCGGGAAGGGGGAATGATCCGATGATCAATCGCAAGGCCATCGGTTATATCACCGCTAACTACTCTTCGACCTACGGCAGCGTGCTGCTCAAGGACCGCCCCATCGCGTCCGTCCCGTTTTTGGGCCGCTACCGCCTGATCGACTTTCCGCTGTCCAACATGATGAATGCCGGCATTAAGACCGTCGGCGTCGTCATGCCGGGCAACTACCGCTCGCTGATCGACCACGTGGGCTCGGGCAAGGACTGGGGCCTGGACCGCAAGAAGGGCGGCCTGTTCATGGTGCCCGGCAACGCGTATGGCACCACCAAGGGCGGCATGCGCTTCCTGCTGCGCGACATCATCTCCAACAAGACGCTGTTCCAGCGCTCGGACAAGCCCTACGTTGTGATGATGGGCACCAACATCATCTTTAACATGGACCTCAACACCATCATCGACGCGCACGAGAACTCCGGCGCCCAGATGACCGTGGTGTACTGCAAGGCCACGCGCAACGTCGATGACGAGACCAAGCTCGAGATTAACGAGAACGGCCGCCTGACGGGCGTGAGCGCCGGCGTCGTGTATGGCGACAATGCCTCTATGGACTGCTGCATCGTCAACCGCGAGACGCTGCTCGAGATTATCGATCACTACCAGGCCGCCGACTATCTGGACCTGCTCGAGGCACTTCAGGGCGACTTTGGAAACATCGATGTGTGCAGCTACGAGTACAAGGGCGAGGTCGTGGGCGTGTTTAGCGAGAAGTCGCTCTATCGCCGCAGCATGGACCTGCTCGACCAGACCGTAGCCGACCAGCTCTTTGACCCCGAGCGCCCGATCCTGACCAAGGCTCACGACGTGCCGCCTTCGCGCTATGCGACCGGTAGCCACGCGTGCAACTCGATCATCTCGGCCGGCTGCATCATCAAGGGCACCGTGCGCAACTCGATCCTGTCGCGCGGCGTTGTGGTCGAGGAAGGCGCTTCGGTTACCAACTCGATCATCAACCAGAGCTGCATTATCAAGAGCGGCGCCCGCGTTGAAAACGCCATCCTGGACAAGAACAACGTGGTTCCCACCAACACCGAGCTTCGCGGTACGCCCGAGAACATCCTGGTGCTGGGCAAGGCCCCGTTAACTCCCGATACCACCATCGTGCATTAACGTAGGCACCGCAACATCGCTCGTAACATGTAGAATAGCCGCCCGGTTTGCGCCAGGCGGCTATTCTCGAATTGCAACATGGGAGACAATATGGCAGATTCCAGCAAAAAGATGCAGATCGTGTTTGCCTCGGCCGAGTGCGCACCGTTTGTAAAGACCGGTGGCCTGGGCGACGTGGCGGGCTCGCTGCCTGCGGCGCTCGTGCGCGCCGGCGCCGAGGTCATCGTGATGGTGCCCAAGTACGCCACCATCAAGGACGAGTACAAGGCGCAGATGGAGCACTTCTCCGATTTTTACGTGAGCCTGGGCTGGCGCAACGAGTACTGTGGGCTCGAGAAGCTCGAGCACGACGGCGTCACCTATATGTTCATCGACAACGAGCGCTACTTTGCGCGCGACTATCCGTACGGCTTCTTTGATGACGGCGAGCGTTTTGCATTCTTCTCCAAGGCCATCACCGAGAGCCTGCAGCACCTGCCGGCCGGCTTTGAGTGCGACATCCTGCACTGCAATGACTGGCAGACGGCGCTGGCGCCCGTGTTCTTGCGCGAGTTCTACCAGGGCCTGCCGCTGTACGACCGCGTCAAGACCGTGTTCTCGATTCACAACGTGGCGTTCCAGGGCCAGTTTAGCGACACCGTGATGGAGGACATCCTGGGTGTGGCACATATTCCCGCGGCCGCCTCGCAGCTGCGTTGCGACGCCTGCAGTATCAACTACATGCTGGGCGCGCTGCGCTATGCCGATGCCATCACCACAGTGAGCCCCACCTATGCCAACGAGATTCAGACGCCCGAGTTTGGCGAGGGCCTGGACGGTGTGCTGCGCGAGCGCTCCTATGCGCTGCAGGGCATTTTGAACGGCATTGACGTGGCGGGCTTTGACCCGGCGACCGACAAGCGCATTGCCGCCAACTACACGGTTGATGACCGTTCCGGCAAGGCTGTGTGCAAGGCAAAGCTGCAGGAAGAGCTGGGGCTCGAGGTTCGCGACGACCGCCCGCTTATGGTGATGGTCACCCGTCTGACGCGCCAGAAGGGCTTGGACTTGGTCATGTACGCGCTCGACCGCATTTTGGCCGGCGGCGTGCAGGTGGCGGTGCTGGGCACCGGCGACCGCGACTACGAGGACGGCCTGCGCTACTTCCAAGACAAGTACCCCGGCACTATGGCTGCGCGCATCGAGTTCGATCCTGCGCTGTCGCAGCGTATGTATGCCGCTGCCGATATGTTCCTGATGCCTTCGAAGTTTGAGCCCTGCGGGCTGTCGCAGATCATCGCCATGCGCTACGGCACGCTGCCCATCGTGCGCGAGACCGGTGGTCTGAAGGACACGGTGATCCCGTATAACGAGTTTACCGGCGAGGGCACGGGCTTCTCGTTTAGCAACTTTAACGGCGACGAGATGGGCGACGCCGTGTTCCGCGCGGCACGCCTGTTCTGGGATAACCGCGAGGCGTGGAACCAGCTGGTCACGCAGGCCATGAGCCAGGACTTTAGCTGGACGCGCTCTGCCGACAAGTATCTGGACCTGTACTTCTTTATGCATCCGGAGATCGAGAGGCCGGCGGCTGTAGTTGAGGAGGCTGCGCCTGTCGAGGAGCTTGCCGCTGTTGAGGAGCCCAAGACCGAGCCGGTTGTTGAGGCGCCCGTTGCTGTTGAGGAACCCAAGGTTGAGGAGAAGCAGGTTGAGGCTGAGCCTGAGGTGAAGGCTGAGCCCAAGGCAGAGGCTGTTCCCGAACCCGAGGCCAAGCCGGCTGCGAAGCCTGCCGCCAAAAAGACCACGACGCGCAAGACAACGGCCAAGAAGACTACGACGGCCAAGAAGGCTACGACGACCAAGGCTGCTGCTACCAAGACTGCCGCAGCCAAGACGACCGCTGCCAAGGCAACGACGACGCGCAAGCGCACCACTGCCGCTACCAAGAAGGCTGCCGAGGCCGAGGTAGCTCCTGAGGCAAAGGCCGAGGCCACAGCTGAGGCTCCTGCCACCGAGACAAAGCCGGCTGCCAAGGCTCCGGCAAAGACCGCTGCCAAGAAGACGACCGCGGCTAAGGCCACGACTGCCAAGAAGGCTACGGCAACCAAGTCGACGACCACCAAGACCGCCGCAACGAAGGCTGCCGCAAAGCCGGCTGCCAAGATTGAGGAGCCGCCCGCCGAGCCCAAGGCCGAGGCAACCGTCGATGCCAAGCCGGCCGCCAAGACCACCACGCGCAAGCGCGCCACGACGACGACCAAGAAGACCGCGACCAAGGCAGAGCCCAAGGTAGAGGCTAAGCCCGAGGTAAAGCCCGAGCCTGCTAAGGAGACCCCGGTCTCCCCCGCCGCTCCGGCTGAGGAAAAGGCACCGTCTAAGAAGACTTCCGTCCGCAAAGCAACGGCCACCCGCAAGCGCCGCTAATTCGGACGATCCAAAACTCAATCCTCAATAGACAAGGGGGTGTCGTTAACCGCGACACCCCCTTCTTCTAGAAATTTGGTAAAACGATTTTCTAGGACAACCGTTCGCCGATAGTGAACGGCTGTGGTTTAGACAACTAAAGTACAACGATATACTTAAAAACTGTGCGTTAAACCCATGACCCGTTGGCCATGACTGTATAGAACTGGACCGTACTATGAGATTGATTCACAACAGCCGCCTGCCGCAGTTTCGCACTCCATTTGGTGCTGTGACCACTGGAACTTCCGTTACGCTCTCCGTGATTTTGGAGGACGCCGATCCCAACCAGGCAACGCTTAAGCTGCGCACCTGGGTCGACGAGATCGGGGAATCTCTGTATCCCATGACGCACGAGGGCGATGGCATCTTTACCGTCGAACTGGAATGCGCCGAGCCCTGTCTTGTCTGGTACAGCTTTATATGTAATATCGAGGGCCAGCCCGAGGTCCGCTTGGGCGCACCGCAGGGTCGCACCGGCGGCGAGGGCGTAACCTACGACTACGCCGAGGTGCCGTCCTTCCAGATTACCGTCTACAAGCACCGCGAGAACCGTCCCACCTGGTACGAGCGCGGCATGGTCTACCAGATCTTCCCCGACCGCTATGCACGTGACGAGCATTGGCGTGAGCGCACAATGACAGAGCTCGAAAAGCCGCGTAAGGGCATTCAGCGTCGCATGGTCGAGGATTGGAACGAGCCGCCCGTCTACGAGCGCGCCGAGGACGGCTCCATTAAGACCTGGGACTTCTATGGCGGCTCGCTCAAGGGCATCCAAGAGGATCTTCCTCGCATTGCAGAGTTGGGCTTTACGGCCATCTACCTCAACCCCATCTTCGAGGCCGCGAGCAACCACCGCTACGATACGGCCGACTACACCAAGATCGATCCGATCCTGGGCACCGAGCAGGACTTTACCGAGCTGTGCCAGGCAGCCGAGAAGCTGGGCATTTCCATTATTCTGGACGGCGTCTTCAACCACACGGGCGACGACTCGATCTACTTTAACCGCTATGGTAACTACCCCGGTGTGGGCGCCTGGCAGAGCGAGGATTCGCCGTGGCGCGATGCGTTTACCTTCCACGAGGACGGCTCGTACGACTGCTGGTGGGGCGTGGGCAATATGCCCGCCATCAACGAGAACTCCGAGCTGGTGCGCGAGAGGCTCCTGGGCAAGGATGGCGTGATTCGCAAATGGCTGCGTGCCGGCGCTCACGGCTGGCGTCTGGACGTCGCTGACGAGCTTTCTGACGACTTCCTGGCCGAGATCAAGAAGGCAGTACTCGCCGAAAAGCCCGACGCGCTGCTGCTCGGCGAGGTCTGGGAGGACGCCTCCAACAAGATTAGCTACGGTCATCTGCGCCGCTACCTGCAGGGCTCCGAGCTTGATTCCGCCATGGACTACCCCTTCCGCGACATGGTCATCGGATTTTTGATGGGCTACAAGAACGCCTACCAGGCGGCCGAGGATATTGAGACCCTGCGCGAGAACTACCCGAGCGAGGCATTGTCCTGCGCGCTCAATCTGCTCTCGAGCCACGACCGTCCGCGCATTATTTCGGTTCTTGGCGGCGGCCCCGACGAGTCGCAGCTGCCCGAGTGCGAGCGCAGCAAATGGCGTTTGGACGAAGGCGCGATGGGCCTGGCCAAGAGCCGTTTTTGGCTCGCGACGCTCATGCAAATGACCTTCCCCGGCGTGCCTTCGATCTACTATGGCGACGAGTACGGCCTGGAGGGTCTTACCGACCCGGGCAACCGCCGCACCATGCCGACCAAGGACCAGCTGCACGACTTTGACACGCTGGCTATCGTTAAGAACGCCTCGGCCGTACGCCGTGCGCTGCCGTTTATGGTCGACGGCGAAATCAAGGCCTTCGCGCTCAATGACGAGGTGCTTGCCTACAACCGTACGGGCAAGGACGGCGAGTCCGCGACCGTCATTATCAACCGCAGCCTGCGCAATTCGCATCGCGTGACGATCCCGGCGCTCGGCGAATGCGCAAGCGACGTCATTAGCGGCCACGAGTGCGTGATCCACAACGGCACGGTCACGCTCGACCTGTACCCGCTGGGCTCATCGATTATCTATCACCACGCCGAGCAGCGCCTGCAGGAGCCGCTCGATCACGGTGCGGGCGTCGTGTGTCACATCACCTCAGTGCCGACCGACGACGGCAAGCCCGGCACGATCGGCGCGCCCACGCGTCGCTTTATCGACCACCTGGCCGCCATGGGCATGCGCTACTGGCAGGTCCTGCCCGTCAACCCGACGGATTTCTTCCGCTCCCCTTACGCTGGCCCTTCGGCCTTTGCCGGCAATATCAACCTGCTGCCAGAGAGCCATGAGGAGCTGGCGGCAGACTTTAAGACCTGGAAGGCCCACGGCGGCGAGGATGCTGACCCGCTCTACACCGCGTTTAAACATCGCAATGCCGACTGGCTCGAGAAGTACTGCGTCTACATGGCCGTCAAAAAGCACTTTGAGGGCGAGTCGCGCCACGATTGGCCGGCCGATGTCGCGCGCTACAACGAGCATCTGATTGACGACAAGCGCTTCCACGACGAGGCGGAACTGCAGGCATACATGCAGTATCGCTTTGACCTGGCCTGGTGCGAGCTCATGAACTACGCGCACAAGAAGGGCATCGAGGTTATCGGCGACATTCCGATGTACGTCTCGGACGATTCGGCTGACGCGTGGAGCGAGCCCGAGAATTTCTGGCTTTCCGATACCGGCAAGGCGATTGAGATTTCCGGCGCGCCGCCCGACAACTTTGCGCCCGAGGGCCAGGTATGGGGCAACCCCACCTTCCGCTGGGATCACATGAAGGAGAACGGCTACCGCTGGTGGATGGACCGTCTACGCCGTGCGTTCTCGCTGTACGACCGTGTACGCCTTGATCACTTCCTGGGCTTCCACAGCTACTTTAGTATTCCCGCGGGCAAGGCTTGCGCTGACGGCCGCTGGTTGGCGGGTCCGGGCAAGGATCTGTTCCAGACCGCCTACGACGAGCTGGGGCCGCTCAACTTTATCGCCGAGGACCTGGGCTACCTGACGCCCGGCGTTCGCGCGATGGCCTCGACCTGCGGCTTCCCTGGCATGGACGTACTGGAGTTTAGCGACTACGACGTTCGAAACGGAATTAATCCCACGCCGGGAAAGATCCTGTACACCTCTACGCACGACACGTCGACGCTTGCCGGTTGGTGCACGCGCTCCTTTACGGGCGGCGACGAGCCGAGCGGCAAGGAGTTTGCGGGCAAGCTGATGGGCGACGCACTCGCAAGCGACGCTCCACTGGTAATGATGCCGCTGCAGGATGTGCTGGGACTGGGCGACGATGCCCGCATGAACGTGCCGGGTGTCGCTACGGGCAACTGGACCTGGCAGGCTGACGAGGCGGACATCGAGGCTGCCGAGGACAAAACTGCACAGCTCCTGCGCAACACCCATAGATTCTGGGGCGAAGCGTGATAAAACCCCCGATATAGGGTACAGTTACAGACGTTTGAATTTATGCGGGCAGAGCGATCTGCCCGCTTTGTGCTGAAAAGGAAGTATTATGGCGCGCTACGATTACAAGTGCTCGAGCTGCGGCAACGTGTTTGAGGTTGAGCATCCCATGTCCGAGACCCCCGAGGTCGTGTGCCCAAGCTGCGGCGCTCCGGCCGCCAAAACGTTCTCGGCCAGCGGCATCAAGTTTGAGGGCAGTGGTTTCTACAACACCGACCAGCGCAGCGGCGGTTCCAGCACCAGCGCCACCAGCGGCTGCTGCGCCAACTGCCCGCATAGCCACTAAGAGCTTGCCACAACAAAACGCACGAAGGCGGCCCTGCGACCAAACAATCGGTCGCAGGGCCGCCTTCGTGCGTTGCGGCGAAATAAGGACTATTTGGCGGGTAGATGCCGATATTCGGTCCCTATTTCACCGCAACTTAGAAGTTACTTGCGGACCAGGCGGGCGCAGAAGTGGCCGTCGTAGGAGTCGGCGTTTACGGGGACACTTTGGAAGAGGCCTCGGTCGTTTTGGCGGACGGATACGAGCTTCTTGGCCTGCTCAAATTCGGGAAGCTGCAGAATCTGGGCTTCGCTGAGCGGCGCCACGGCAAAGCCCTCGCCCTCGGGAGAAGCCAGGAAGGCATCAACGACCTGCGCGTTCTCCTCGTCAAAGACAGAGCACGTCGCATAGATAAGCTCACCGCCGGTAGCCACGCGCGCGGCTGCTTCCTTGAGCATCGTCAACTGAAGCTTAGGCAGCTCGGTCGTCACATCGCTCTCGGTCAGTCGCCACGGGATCTCGGGGTGGCGACGCATGGTTCCGGTACCCGAGCATGGCGCATCGATAAACACGGTATCGAACTTGACCTGCACGCCGCGCATGGCGTCAAAAGAAGTCAGCACCTCGTTGAGCTCACAGGCATCGCCCGAGACGGTTCGCACGCCCTTGATGCCCGCCTTATGCAGGCGCGCGAGATTGAGATCGCACTTGCGGTCGTGAAGGTCGAGCGCGGTATGTTGACGCTCATATCCGGCACGCTTGGCCTGGCACATCATCACATAGGTCTTGGTGCCACGACCGGCGCCGATCTCAAGGCAGCTTCCGGGGCGCGTAGCCGCCGTTGCGATAAGCTGCGCGTTGAGGTCAGATGCCACCGCAGCAGCACGCTCAAACACGCCAGACGCAACCGTGGCCTGCGCATCGACCGGCGCATGGCAGCCCGGGAAGACAGGAGCCACGAGCTGCGAGATATACGGATCGGCCTTGGTCGCGAAGGCATTCTCGTGCAGAGCAAGCGGCGCAGGCGCCAGATTGCCAGCAAAGTTGAGCGCACCCTCGGGCGTATCGAACGACGCCATAATGCGGGCGCACAACCAACGCGGCAGACCCATCAGACGCGACAGGCGCACCAAACGGCGCTCGGACTCATCGGCATCGGAGGCGGTGGCAAAATCCTCAACGTTATCCGCAACCTTATGGAGCACGGCGTTGGCAAGGCCCGCGGCAGACTTAGCGCCGCTACGGACCAGCTCAACACCTTGGCTTACGGCAACGCGACCCGGAGTATGCAGGTAGAGCATCTCGAAGGCAGAGATACGAAGCGCCATGCGCACACGCGGCGCGACCTTTTTGGGCTTATCCAGAAACTGGTCGAGCAGCTCATCCAAAATGCCCTGTGTGGCAGCAACGCCGAGCGCCAGACGAGCGGCAAACGCGGAATCACGCTGGTCAATGGCCTTGGCAGAAGCACGGGAGGACAGCACGTCGCGCGCGTACATGCCGCGGCGATCTGCCTCCATCAACACATCGAGCGCAAGCTTGCGCGCGGGAGACAGCTTGCTCATGACAGAGCACCCCACGTAAGGTCGGCACCCTGCAGACCAGCAGCCCAGGCAGAAGCAGCCATGGCGCGCTTGCCATCGGGCTTAACCTCAAGCAGCTCAACCGCACCATCGGAAAGCCCCAGGTAAACGCGCTTGGCCTTGACAAGCACCTGGCCCTCTGCGAGCGACTCGTCGGCCGGCACAGCATCGAGTACACGCACGGTCTTACCAGCAATAACGCAACGAGCAGGCGCCGTATCGGACGAAGCCAACACATGGCGCACGCAATCGAGCGCCATCATCTGCGGATCCAGACGCATCTCCTGCTTGGAAATCTTCGCAGCATGGGTAACAAGCGACTCATCCTGCTCAGTCCAAACTGCATTGCCGTCGGCAAGCGAAGGAAGCGCATCGGCAAGCAGCTTGCCACCCAGCTCGCCAAGCTCCATCGTGAGCGCCTCGGCATGCTTACCGGCAACCGAAGTGAAAGCCTGGGCACAATAAGCGCCAGTATCCACACCATGCCCAATACGCATAATGGAAACGCCGGCAATCTCATCACCAGCAAGAATGGCACGCTGAATTGGAGCAGCACCACGCCAGCGAGGCAACAGCGAAGCATGAACATTCACAATACCAAGCGGCGCCATATGCAGCACCTCATCAGGCAAAATACAGCCATAGGCAGCCACACAGAAAATATCAGCCTGCGCAGCCTGGAGCGCCTCAACAACCTCCGGCGTCATGCGATTAGCCTCAACAACCGGCAACCCCAGCTCAAGCGCCTTAGCCTTAACAGGAGACGGCTCCAACTTCTTACCACGCCCACGAACAGCATCAGGACGAGTAATAATAAGCGCGATCTCATTCCCAGCCGCAACAAGCGAAGTCAACGAAGGCACAGCAAAATCCGGCGTACCCATAAACACAATACGCATAAAACAAACCCCTCAAACCCAGAGCCAAGAAGGCTACAAATAACAGCGCCAGGCCAAGTCCCAACCAAGACGCCAGATCAATTCAACACGTTCAAATATACCCAAAAACAAAGAGAGGACCGCATCAAAAGCAGCCCTCTCAACAAAGCAATTATCAGCGAAGACGCCCCTCCCTGGCCCGCCGGCACCCGGGCGAGAATAAGAGCGTCAACGTAGTCCCTGGGGCGCCCGCCTATATCATCCCGCGCGCAGTTTCGCAGCGCAGCGAGAATGTTTGAGCACGGGATGATATAGGCGGGCGCCCCAGGGACGGCAAAACCTATTCGGTCTCGCCCGGTCGAGCGCCGCGGGCCAGGGCGTCCTGGTACTCCTTGACTGCCTTGATCCTCTGCATCGGCTTCAGTCGCTCAAACATGGTGTTGCCGTGCAGGTGATCGATCTCGTGCTGCAGGCACACGCAGAACAGGTCGCCCGAGGCCTCATAGCGAATCAGGTTGGCGTCCAGGTCATACGCCTCGACGACGACATGATCGGGACGCTCGATCTCGCAGCTAATGCCAGGGATGGACAGGCAGCCCTCGCTAAACGGAACGAGATGGTCGCTCTGCTCAACAATGACGGGGTTGATGAGCACGTACGGGTCGTAGTCGTTCTTGTCGCTGTAGTCGCAATCGATGGTGACGAGCTGAATGAGCTCACCGATCTGCGGGGCGGCCAGGCCGCAACCGCCGTTGTCGAACATCATCTTCTTCATCTTCTCGGCAAGCGCCTCGATCGTCGGAGTGATCTCTTCGATGACGGCGCACTCCTGGCGCAGACGAGGGTCGGGCGACAGTACGATTCCGTTGGCTTCCATGGCCATCCTTTCGGGTTGTTACATCAAATCATAGGCGTCGACGTCAACGCTCACGCTCACGCCGCGCACGGAGCCCACCTCTTTGAGGCAGGCGTCGATATCATCAGAGACATGGTACCCCACGGGCGACTTCACAAGCAGATGGAAGCGGTAACGGTCCTTGGCTCTCTCGATTACACACGAAGCCGGGCCCAGTACCTGGGGCACGGCGCTCCCCGCCCGCAAAAAGTCGGGCGCGGGGGCATGCCAGCGGCGCTTGAGGAGCTTCGCAATGCGTCCGATGTAGTCCTGCGCATCGTCTCGATTCGCCGACCACACCAAGATGTTGACCAGGCGAACAAACGGCGGGTACAGCGCGTCGCGGCGCTGGTCCAGATCGTAGTCGGTAAAGATCGAACGGTCGTGCTCAGCGACGGCACGAATGACCGGATCCTCGGGCAGGTAGGTCTGGATGATGACCTCGCCGGGACGATCGCCGCGACCGGCACGGCCCGCGACCTGCTCCAGCAGATCGTAGGCGCGCTCCCCTGCTCTAAAATCGGGCAGCTTTAACGCAAAGTCTGCATTGACCACGCCCACAAGCGTGACCTCGGGAAAGTCGAGGCCCTTGGCAATCATCTGGGTGCCCAGCAGCACCGCGCAATCGGCGGCATCGAACTGCTCGAGCAGCTTTTTGTGCGCATCCTTGCCGCGCGTGGAATCGGCATCCATGCGGATGATGGCGACGTCCTCGGGCAGCATCTGGTGCAGTGCGTCCTCGATCTGCTGCGTGCCCAGACCCATTTTTGCAAGGTAGCGACTACCACATTTGGGGCAACGACTCGTGGGCGCGGGATACGGCTGCACGCGCCAGGAGGATCCGCATGTGTGACATTGCAGCGTGTGTGTGCGCTCGTGATACGTAAGCGCGGTGGAGCAGTGGTTGCAGGTGGGCACGCAGCCGCATTCGCGGCACATCAGAAACGGCGCAAAGCCACGGCGGTTATGCAGCAGCACGGCCTTCTCGCGGCGCTCGACCACACGCTCCAGGCCCTCCATCAGCGGTTTTGAGAACATGGAACGACTGCCGTGCGAGAACTCGCGGCGCAGGTCGGCAATGCGGACCGTGGGCAGCACGGCGTGTCCCGGGCGCTCGGGCATCTCCACACGCGTCCAGGTAACACCGTTGTACGTGCCACGGCGGCAGCGGTCGAGGGCCTCGGCAGAAGGCGTGGCCGAGCCCAACACAAGCGGGCAGCGATAGCGGCGAGCCATCTCGGCAGCCACCTCGCGAGCATGGTAGCGCGGGCTGGAGCCTTGCTTGTAACTGGTCTCGTGCTCCTCGTCGATGATGATAAGGCCCAAGTCGCTGAGCGGGCAAAAGAGCGCTGAACGGGCGCCGACGACCACGCGGGCCGCACCGCTGGATACCATATCCCACTGGTCCAGGCGCTCGCCGGCCGAAAGGCGCGAATGGAACACAGCGACCGTCTCGCCAAAGCGCGAGCGGAAGCGGCCGACGGTCTGGGCCGTCAGCGAAATCTCGGGCACCAGCACGCAGGCCGAACGGCCGGCAGCCAGCACGCGCTCGATAGCTGAGAGGTAGACCTCAGTTTTGCCGGAGCCCGTAACACCGTCCACGAGCACCACGTCGCCGTGCGCATCCAGGCGAGCGCGCTCAATCTGCGCGAGTGCCTGCTGCTGGCCGTTGGTAAGTGCGACCGGCGCCTTGCCGCTTGCCGAGGACAGCGTGGTCTGCTCGCTGCAGCCACGCCACGCACGGCGCTCCTCCACCACCACGACGCCGCGCTTTTCGAGCGCCTTGATAGTCGCCGACATGCTGTTATAGAGAAGGTTGAGGTCGCGCGTCGTGACCGGTCCGCACTGGAGCGCCTCGATGAGCTGACGCTGGCGAACGGCGGTCTTGGGCGGCGTATAGTCAAATCCCTCGGGCGTGAGCATGACCCAGCGGTTTTGGATAGGCTTGACGGCGGGACGTTCAACCGTCCACACGCCATCTTCGCCCTTGACCACACGCGGACTTCCACCCGGTGGCAAGAAAAGGCGCAGGCACTCGGAAAGTGTCGCGACATACTCGCGGCTCATCCAGCGTGCGATACGGGCAGCCTCGGCGGTAAAGAGCGGTTTGCTGAGGATAGCCTCGATGGCTTTAATGCGCGCGGGGTCGAGGGCGTTGTTGCCCTGTAGGTCGCCCAGCTCAGGCGCGATGTCGACGATATAGCCCGCGGCCGCACGGTTGCCAAAGTTAACCAGGACCGTGGATCCGATCTGCGCCTCGTTAGCAAGGGACCGGGGAATGCCGTAAGCAAACGGCTCGGACAGCGCACGCGTCGGGATGTCGAGGACTACGCTCGCATAGGCGACGACGGGTTCGGGTACGGGCTCGGGCTGCGCCGGGGCGGCGGCAGGAGCCGCGGACTTCGGAGCCTCCTCCGGTTCCGGCGAACCAAACAGCGACAGTTGCTCGGCCATGGCCCCTATACCTCCCATCCCATACGTCAACAGAAACAAGAGCCCCACTCATGGTGAGCGGGGCTCGGATACATACGTTTGCGCAGCGATTACAGCGCCATCGTGCGGGCGCGGTCGATGCGCGCCAGGCAGTCGTCGCGACCGACGAGCGCCATGGTCTCGCCCAGCGGAGGGCTCACCATGTTGCCGCAGACGGCGACGCGCACGGCCTGGAACACCACGCGCTTCTTGAGGTCCATCTGCTCAGGCAGCGGCTCAAGCGCGGCGTCGATGTTGGCAGCCGTCCACTCGTTCACACCCTCGAGCGCGGCCTTGGCGGCATCAAGAATGGCACCCATGCCCTCCTTGGCCAGGCCCTTGTTGACGGATTTCTCGTCATACTCGAGCGTCTCGGCCGTAGCGAAGATGGGAGCGGCGACGGTCACGGCGTCGGCCGGCATCTTGGTGCGCGGCTTGACAATGGCGGCAAGCGCGTCGATCCAATCCTCGCCGTACTCGACATTACCCTCGATGAGACCCGCCTCATGCAGCTCGGGGACCATGATCTCGTCGGCAAACTGAGCATCGGACATGCCGTTGATGTACTCGGCATTGACCCAGTCGAGCTTCTTGGGGTCGAAGGTCGCCGGATTCTTGGAGATGCGGTCGAGCGAGAACTTGCTGGCCAGGACGTCGCGCGGGATGATCGTGGTCTCGCCGTCGAGGGACCAGCCGAGCAGCGCCAAGTAGTTGACGAAGGCGTCGGACAGGTAGCCGGCGTCGCGGTACTCCTCCACCGAGGTGGCGCCGTGGCGCTTGGAGAGCTTCTTGCCGTCGGCACCCAGGATCATGGAGATGTGGGCGAACGTGGGCACGGGCGCGCCGAGGGCCTCGTACACCATGACCTGGCGCGGAGTATTGGACAGGTGGTCGTCGCCTCGGATGACGTGGGTGATCTTCATCATGGCGTCGTCGACGACGGTCGCGAAGTTGTACGTGGGTGTGCCGTCGGAGCGGAAGATGACAAAGTCGTCGAGCTCCTTGGCATCGAAGGTCACCTCGCCGTGGACGGCGTCGTGGATGACGACGTCGCCGCGGTCCTCGGGCACCTTGATGCGCAGGACGTAGGACTCGCCAGCCTCGATGCGGCGGCGGGCCTCCTCGGGATCAAGATCGCGGCAGCGGCGCTGATAGCCCTGGAAGGGGTCCTTGCGCTCCTGCGCGGCCTTGCGGTCGGCGTCGAGCTGCTCCTTGGTGCAGAAGCACGGATAGGCCTTACCCTCGTCCCAGAGCTTCTGGGCGGCCTGCTTGTACAGGTCCAGGCGCTCGGTCTGCGCGTAGGGGCCAAAGTCGCCGCCCACCTCGGGGCCCTCGTCCCAGTCCAGGCCCAGCCAACGCATGGCGCGCAGAATGATCTGCGTGTTCTCGTCGGTGGAGCGGGTGGGGTCGGTGTCGTCGATACGCAGGATGAACGTGCCGCCGTTTGAGCGGGCGAAAGCCCAGTTATAGATAGCGGTGCGGGCGCCGCCGATGTGCAGCTTGCCCGTCGGTGAGGGTGCAAAGCGGACGCGAACGTCTGATGCCATGGAAATCTCCTCGATTGCAGGATGGATGTCTAACCGCACCAGTATAAAGCATCAAAGCAACCTCCGCACAAAGGGCACCGACCTACTCATTGGGGACAGACTTAAATGATCAGTCTTTGGGAACGTTCTTAGTTTAAGACTGATCATTTAAGTCTGTCCCCAATGAGAAGGTGCGGAAAGGGTGTGAATGTTTGATTTACGCGCTATGATGTGCCCTTGCATAGAGAGCCCGGCGGAATGGTAACGGTCGCCGGGACACGTTATTGAAAGGACAATCATGTCAGAAGAACTTCGTTCCATCCCACCCCAACACGGGTCCTTTGTTTTTACGTCGGAGTCGGTGACCGAAGGTCATCCCGATAAGATCGCTGACCAGATCAGCGACGCCGTCCTCGACGCAATTCTCGCCAAAGAAATAGAGCTGCAGGAGCAGGGCTACATCGCCCCCAACGGCGTGCCGGCCAACGTGGAGAACGTCCGCTGCGCCTGCGAGACCCTCGTGACCACCGGCACCGTCATCGTCGCCGGCGAGATTCGCACCCAGGCCTACGTCGACGTACAGGAAATCGCCCGCGGCGTTATCCGCCGCATTGGCTACAACCGTGCCAAGTTCGGTTTTGACTGCGACACCTGCGGCGTTATGAGCCTCATCCACGAGCAGTCGCCCGATATCGCCCAGGGCGTCGACGAGTCCTTCGAGACCCAGACCGGCGCTACCACCGACCCGATCGACCTGATCGGTGCCGGCGACCAGGGCATGATGTTCGGTTATGCCTCCAACGAGACCAAGACCCTCATGCCCATGCCACACTACCTGGCAAGCCGCCTGGCCGAGCGCCTGGCAGCCGTGCGCCACGACGGTACCCTCGCCTATCTGCGTCCCGATGGCAAGACCCAGGTCACCGTGCGCTATGAGGAAGGCAAGCCCGTCGAGGTCACGACCATCGTCATCTCCACGCAGCACGCCGCCGAGATCGAGGACATGGGCAAGATCAAGGCCGACCTCATCGAGCACGTCATCACCCCGGTCATGGCCGCCGAGAACATGCCGTGGGACAACGCCGACATCTATGTGAACCCCACCGGTCGCTTCGTTGTAGGCGGCCCCATGGGCGACACGGGCCTGACCGGCCGCAAAATTATCGTCGATACCTACGGCGGCTACGGCCGTCACGGCGGCGGCGCCTTTAGCGGCAAGGACTGCACCAAGGTCGACCGCTCGGCCGCATACGCCGCACGCTGGGTAGCCAAGAACGTGGTTGCCGCCGGCCTGGCCGACCGCTGCGAAGTCGAGCTTGCCTACGCCATCGGCGTTTCCAAACCCCTCTCAATCATGGTCGACACCTTCGGTACCGCGCATGTAGCCGAGAACAAGATCGTCGAGGCCGTGGAGAAGACCTTCGACCTGCGTCCGGGCGCAATCATCCGCGACCTGGACCTGCGTCGCCCGATCTACGAAAAGACAGCAGCCTATGGCCACTTCGGCCGCGAAGACGCCGACTTCACCTGGGAAAACACCGACCGAGTCGAAGAACTCAAAGCAGCCTGCGGCCTCTAATTAAGAACCGCTAAGGTCGCAACAACACAAACGCCCTCAAAAAAGAAGTACCGGTCCCAACCGGTACTTCTTTTTTATCAACCGGTGGCGAAGATGAGCCAACACGGGACGCGGAATAAGTCACCAGCCGATGAATTTTGCAGCACAGCCGCCCCAACCATGTATCCTAAGTCCCGAGGGGCGGGGCATAAGGTCGATCGCGAGTTCCGCACGAGCCGGAGAGCACTTAATGTGCTCTCCGTGCGAGCAGGACTGTCCGAGCAGGCGACCTTATGCCCCGTCCCTCGGGACGACGGGATAGAAAAGGAGCAACCATGGCAGGCAAGCCGCAAACACTAGCTACGACCTCGGCATTCGAGATCTTGGGCCCCGTCATGGTCGGCCCCAGCTCATCACACACCGCCGGCGCCCTGCGGTGCGCCCAGGTGGCCGCAAGTCTGCTCGAGGGCCGCATAACCAAGGTCACCTTTGGCCTATGGAACTCCTTCGCCCACACCTACCGCGGCCACGGCACCGACCGCGCGCTCGTCGCGGGCATCCTGGGCCTCGATACCGACGACGAGAACATCAAGCAGGCCTTCGACCTCGCACGCGAGCAGGGACTCGAATATCACTTTGACATCAAGGGCGACGACGCCTCCATCCACCCCAACACCGTCGACATCGACATGGTCGACGACACGAGCGCCACGGCGCAGGTCCGCGGCGAGAGTCTGGGCGGCGGCAAGATGCGCATCAGCCGTATCAACGGCGTCGGCGTCGACATCTCGGGCATGTACTCCACGCTCTTTGTGGCGCACTACGACGTTCCCGGCGTGCTCGCCGCGCTCACCAACCTGCTCGCCTATGCCCACGTGAACATCGCTTTCTGCCGCACCTACCGCACCGAGGTGGGCGGCCAGGCCTACTCCGTCTTTGAGACCGACGGCGCGCCAGACGACACCGTCATCCCCATGCTGCGCAAGCTCGATAACGTCGACTACGCGACCTTTATTGAGCTTCCCGGCTCAGCCTCATCGCTCTCCCCCGGCGTCTCGGCCAAAGAGATCTTCGACGACGGCGAGCAGCTGCTCGATGCGTGCGCCGAGCTCGGCCTGAATATTGGCGCCGTTATGGCCATGCGTGAGGCGCGTCTGACCGGCGAGGCCCATGCTATCGCAGCCATGCGCCGCGTGCTCGACGTCATGCGCGAAGAGACCACGGCCCCCATCGCCAATCCGCAGCAATCGCTCGGCGGGCTTATCGGCGGCGAAGCCAAACTCGTCGATGCCACCTGCCGCAACGATTTGAGCACAAGCCTAATGGGCCCCGTTCAGACCGATGCCGTGTCCCGAGCGATGGCCGTGCTCGAGCGCTCCGCCACCATGGGTGTGATCGTCGCCGCCCCCACGGCCGGCTCCGCGGGCGTCGTACCCGGCTGCGTGCTGGCGCTCGCCGATCACCTCCAGCTCGACGACGAACAGGTCATGGATGCCCTCTACTGCGCCGCCGCCATCGGCCTCAACCTCACCACGAGTGCCTGCGTCGCCGGCGCCGAGGGCGGATGCCAGGCCGAGGTTGGAAGCGCCGCTGCCATGGCAGCCGCCGCGCTGGTGCAGATGCTCGGCGGCACGCCCGAGCAGGCGCTCGACGCCAGTTCCATCGCGCTGAGTAACCTGCTGGGCCTCGTTTGTGACCCCGTCGGTGGCCTCGTGGAGGTGCCCTGCCAAAACCGCAACGCCATTGGCGTGGCAGCGGCCTTTAGCTCGGCACAACTCGCCCTCGCAGGCATTAAGAGCTTGGTGCCGTTTGACCAGATGGCACATGTCATGCTTTCGGTGGGCCACGCGTTGCCGGCCACGCTGCGCGAGACGGCAAAGGGCGGCATCGCGCAGGCTCCGGCCGCACTTTCGGCCTGTGCAAAATGCGGTGTGTGCGGATAGCGGCAAAGAACGACTCAAAGGTGGGACAAATGTCCCACCTCTTTTGAATGCCACCGTTTCCGTACCACAAACAGCAGGGCAATCGCTATAATGCAAGCCCAGTAAAAACACGATGAACCGCAAGGCGAAAATCGAAGGATATGCATACGATGTCGCAAAACGATCGAACTCAACTGATTCCCGATCCGCAGCAGCCGAGCAGGCACACCGGCGGCGTTCAGTCGCCGCGTCCTATCGCGCCGAGCCACGGTCAGCAGCGTAGTGCAGCAAACGCTTCCCAACGCCCGAACCAACAGCGACAGCAGCGTCAACAACGTCAGCAGCGCCAGGCAAACGGCAATGCGCCCAAGCAGCCCCCGACGAACGCTCGAGGCGATCGTGGCCCCGCGCGCAAGTCCGCCGGCAACAATAAGTCGGGCAAAAAGACGACGCTCTTTGTCGTCCTGGGTCTAATCGTCATTGTCTATATCGTAGGCATCGTAGCGTTTTCGCAGGTAGCCTACCCCAACACCACTATCGCCGGCGTCGATGTCTCGTTCTCCAACGCTTCGTCTGCCGCCACCAAGGTCAACTCGGCTTGGAAGCACTATAAGCTCACCGTGACAGGCGATGACTTTAGCTGGACCTATCAGCCCGAGTCCGATGAGCCCATTGTCGACGGCGAAGCTGCCGCAAAAGAGATTATCAGCCGCAACGAAGCCATTGTATGGCCGGTTCGCCTTGTAGAATCCTTAAGCGGCAAGACCAAAACAACCGCTAGCTCCAACGAAGTCGATCTTGATCAAGACGTCGACCTGTCCATGCTCTCCGACACCTTTGACCAAAAGCAGTTTGAGAAGGATCTGGGCGCCGCCATCGACGAGTTTAACGAGGGGCGTTCGGGCGCGTTCGAGGCCAATAGCTCCTATGACGAGCAGGCCGGCAAGTTTACCGTCGAGAAGGCGCGCTCCAACGAAAAACTCAACCGCGAGCATGTCATTAAGTATGCCGAGCTCGAGCTTGCCTCGCTGGCCGAGACCGTAGATCTTTCCAAGCTCGGCAACGATGCCTATGAGCCGCTCAATGGAACGCTGACCGATGATCAGATTCAGTCTGCATGCGATGCCGCCAACAACTTCTTGGGCGTCAACGTGACCCTCAAGCTCAACGGCGAGGATGCCGGCAAGGTTGATGGCAGCTCCGTGCTGCAGTGGATCAGCTTTGCCGATCCGGCCAACCCCACGCTCGAAACGTCGCAGATCAGCAGCTGGGCAGCCGAGCTCGCCAACGGCTTTAATACCGTGGGCTCCACTCGCTGGTGGACGCGCGCCGATGGCAAGCAGTGCGCCGTCGAAGGCGGCGACTTTGGTTGGTCCATCGACAGCAGCTCGCTCGCCAAGCAGGTCGAGGACGCCATCAACAACAAGCAGACCGGCGAAATCGAGATCAAGTACTCCCAGAAGGCCGACACATTTACCGCCAAGGGCGAGCCCGACTGGAAGGCCTATATCGACGTCGACCTGTCCGAGCAGCATGCGCGCTACTACGACGAGAGCGGCAACATCGTGTGGGAGGCCAACTTTATTTCTGGCAAACCGGGCGAAGACGCCACCCCCGAGGGCGTATGGCAGATCAACAGCAACGATGGCGCCAGCAAACTCATCGGTGCCAAGGACCCCGAGACCGGCAAGCCCAAATACGAGAGCCCGGTAAGCTACTGGATGCCGTTCGAGGGCAATATGGTCGGATTCCACGACGCCACCTGGCAAAACGATTCGAGTTTCGATAACGCCGAATCGTACAAGTGGTGCGGTAGCCACGGTTGTATCAACCTGCGTCTGGCCGATGCCAAGTCGCTCCACGAGCGCATCAAAGTCGGCCTCTGCGTGGTTGTGCACTCGTAACGCAGCTAACGTCTACAACAAGTAAACAGCACGGCGACAAAACTTACAGTACCGTCATCCGCAACTTCTATACGCCCGCCTATCGCGACGGGCGTATATACTTATCGGAGCCATATCGATAAAGGAGACGCTATGTCCAAGGTCCCCACGATCAATCCGGGTCCTGACGATTCCGATCGCATGCCCCAAGATGCCACCGAGACCCTGCCGATTATCAGCGCTGCAGACACCAAGCAGCCCCAAACGAGTCTCGACGATTCGACCGATATCTCCGATGAAGAAGCCTATGCAAAGCTCAAGGCAAAGCGTGCCGAGCGTCGGCGCAAAAAGCTCATCCGACGCGGTATCGCCGTCGGTGTCGTTGTTGCCATCGCGCTCATTGCCATCATCGCAACGCTGGTCATCAACGCGCAACCCGCAGGCACCAACGGACCGGTGACCGACATGGTCACCGAAGGCACGTTTACCACCACAGTCGAAGCCAAGGGGCAGCTTAAGCCCATCTCGGCATCGGTCGTCTCCCCTTCTGTCGACGGTACGGTTGAAAAGATCAACGTGCAGGCCGGACAGAGCGTCAACGAGGGCGACGTACTCATGACCATTAAGAACGACGCGCTCGATAGCGCTGTTTCCGAGGCGCAGCGCGCGGTCGCGGCCGCCCAGGAAGACCTGAACAATGCAAAGGTGGCACTCGCGGCCGCACAGGCCGCACCGACAACGGACAGTGACGGATCGACCGGTCCATCGGACGCAAACGCCAACGCAAATGCCGTCTCGACCGCCCAGCGCAACCTCGCCTCGGCCCAGGCAGCGCTGGAACAGGCAACTGCAAAGGCGGCCGAGCGCACCGTAAAGGCCCCCAGCTCGGGCAGCATCGTGGAGCTCAACGCCAAGGTGGGCGCTACGGTAACAGGCGGCATGATCATGGGTGAAAGCGACACGAGCGGCGGCAAGCAGTGCATGCAAATCGCCGACCTGTCCAAGATGAAGGTGACGGTTCAGGTGGGCGAAAAGGATATCGCCAAAATTGCCGTGGGCCAAAGCGCCAACGTGACCTATCCCGCGTTTCCCGATATCGTGAGCCAGGGCACCGTCACGGCTATCGCCTCGGTGGCAAACTCTGACTCCGGCTCCGGTAGCGGCGGCAGCGTGACCTTTAACGTCGACATCCTCATCGAAGCACCCGACAGTCGCCTTAAGCCGGGTATGACTGCCGAGGTCTCGGTAGTGACCGAGAAGCTCGACGACGTGGTTATGGTGCCGACCATGGCGCTGATGACCGAAGACGGCGAACACTATTACGTCAACGTGGCAACCGATGACGAGGGCAAGCAAACCCGCCGCGTCAAGGTGACCGTCGTGACGCAAAACGACAACGAGGCTGTAGTCGGCAAGACACAGGTCAAGCGCGACGACCAGGGCAACGAGATCAACCCAGACGTCCCGGTTACCAAGTTACGCGACGGCGACACCATCGTGACGGATACCGGCACAGGCATGACGGCAGACGGCGGCGACAATATGTCTGCCGACGAGGGCAAGTAATGCGTCCCGTCATCGACATCCGCAACGTGCACCGCATCTTTGAGAGCGAAGCCGGTTGCGCCCACATCCTGCACAACGTGAGCCTGGCGGTGAACCCCGGTGAGTTCGTCGCAATCACCGGCCCCTCGGGCTCGGGCAAGTCGACGCTCATGAACATCCTGGGCTGCCTGGACAAGCCGACGGCGGGTGATTATTTCCTGCAAGGGCTCAACGTCGCCGAGCTCGACGATGATGAGCTCACCGAGGTGCGCGCGCTGAGCATCGGCTTTGTCTTTCAGAGTTTTAACTTGCTGCCGCGTCTGACGGTGATCGAAAACGTCATGCTGCCGCTGTCCTACACCAATGTGCCGCGTAGCCAGCGCGAGATGCGCGCCGTGCACGCGCTGCAAGCCGTCACACTGCCGGTCGACCATTGGGACCACCGCATATCGGAACTCTCGGGCGGACAGATGCAGCGCGTCGCTATCGCGCGCGCCCTCGTCAACGACCCGCCCATCATTTTGGCCGACGAGCCAACGGGAAATCTAGACTCGACAACCGGGGCGCTCGTCATGGAAACCTTCCACAAGCTCCAGAAACGCGGCAAGACCATCGTACTCATCACGCATGACCCCGGCATCGCCGCCGAGGCCGATCGAGCCGTAACCATCCGTGACGGGCGAATCCATGACGGCGCATATGTCGCGCATACACCGAATACGTTACGCGGGGCCGTCAAAAACCTGCCCGAGATTTCTGCAACCACCAATCAGCCGAAAGGAGCGAAGGCATGAGCGCCCGCGATCTCATCCAGGAAGCACTTCACTCGCTCGAGGCCAACAAGGGGCGCAGCCTGCTCACCATCCTGGGCATTGTCATCGGCATCGCATCGGTCATCGCCATGACTTCGCTCATCGGCGGCATACAAAACAGCCTGGTCAACAGCTTGGGGCTCAATGCAGCCCGCATGGTGCAGATCTATTCGTCCCAAGAACTCACTGATTCTGACGTCCAGAAGCTTCAAAAACTGGTGCCGCAGATAGAGCAGATCGGGATTGTCGACAGCGCGTATACCGAGTACAAGTCTGGCGATAAAAGCTATACCGTCATGGCACAGGGTGTCGACAGCGACATGCTCGACGCCGTGGGTGCCAGCAAGCTCGTTGCAGGACGTGTCTATTCACAGGCAGAGTCTCAATCAGGCTCGCGCGTGGCGCTCATCAGCCGCGGCGGCGCCGATCAGCTTTACGGCAACGAACAGGATGCGCTGGGGAAAACCATCAAGGTGTCCAACGGCGAGGTGCAGATTGTAGGCGTGATTGATGGCGGCAGCGACTCCATGGGCTCGCTCACGCTGTATATGCCACGCGAAACCATCTCCGGCCTGTTTGGCGACGAGAATCCTTCATTCCCCAGCGTGACGGCACTTGCCGCCGAGGGCACAGACATGGACGAGCTCTGCAAGACCATCGAGTCTAAGGTGCGCGCGATGAAGGGCATCTCGGAGGATGATGAGTACGACAGCGTATCGGCGACCTCCATGAAAAGCGCCATCGATGCACTCAACTCGTTTATGGGCGCCTTCTCGCTCATCATGGGCGCTGTCGCCAGTATCTCACTGCTTGTCGGCGGAATCGGCATTATGAATATGATGCTCACCAACGTGACTGAGCGCATCCGCGAGATCGGTATTCGCCGTGCCCTGGGCGCCAGTCGTTGCGATATCACCGCGCAGTTTTTGACCGAGTCCTCGGCGCTGTGCGTCATCGGTGGCCTGCTGGGTGTCCTGATTGGCTATCTGCTGGCCTGGGGCCTCGCGGTGTTTGCCGCAGGATCAGGGGTTCTCAACGAGCTCGGTGCCAGTGGGCAGATCACACCGAGCTTTTCAATCGCCACGGTGCTGCTGGCCTTCGGCGTCTCCGTCGGCATCGGCGTAATCTTTGGCTTCTACCCCGCTCGCCGCGCGGCAAAGCTCAACCCGGTGGAGTGCCTACGCTACCAGTAAGCCACCACCAGCTACCAGTAAGCCACCACCAACAAGTTGCGGTGAATTAGGGACTGAATATGCTATCTAGCCGCAAAAACAGGCACTATTTCACCGCAACTTATTGAAGGGCTGTTTGCGCCAGTTCTGGGCGTCGTCCTCGAGCTATTGATGGATGACGGGCTTGTACGGGTCGAGCTTGCTCGGGGCGCTCCTCCTCGCGGGCGAGAGGGCGCGCAGGCGCGGCGAGCGCCTAGCGCGCGAACTCCCGTAAGAGCGCGTCTTCCACTTCCCGAAGCGAAAGGGCCCCGCCTCCCTCGGCGGGACGGGCGACCACGATGCAGCGCGCTCCCACGTCGCGCGCGGAGGCGATCTTCTCGGCCGTGCCGCCTACGGTTCCCGAGTCCTTGGTCACAAGCCACTGGGCGCCCACCTGCCGAAGCATCGCCTCGTTGAGCTCGCGGGTGAAGGGCCCCTGCATGCCGATGACGTGCGACGGCGAAAACCCCGCGTCGATGCACTTCGTTATAGCACCGGGCAGCGGGAGCACACGCACGAAGAAGCGCTCCGCGAAATCGGCGACGCTCGTGTAGGGAGCAAGCTCCTTGCTCCCCGTCGTGAGAAGAGCGCGACCCGGGTTCTCGGAGAGAAAGCGCGCCGCGCAGGCGATCGACGCGACCGAGACGATGCCTTTGGGCAGCGCCTCGACCGGGCGCGCAAGGCGCAGGCATTGTGCGCCCACAGCGAGCGAAGCGGCCCGGATGTTGCCGCTTGCGAGCGTAGCGAAGGGGTGCGTGGCGTCGACGACGATGCGCGCGCCGGAAAGCTCACGCTCCATGTCGGCCTCGTCGAGCCTACCCGCATGCACCTCGATGCCCGGAAGCTCGCCCAAAAGCTCGCCTCCGTACTCGGTTGCCGCGTAGGCACGGGCGGGGATTCCCGCCCCGCTCGCCCATTCGCACAGAAGGCGGCCCTCGGTGGTGCCGGCGAAGATGCGCAGCGCCGGCGCGGATGCGGGCGCCGTCACTTCGGGCCGCCTGTGCGCGTGATCTGGTAGAGCAGCGCGTTCATAATGGCGGCCGCCACGGTCGAGCCGCCCTTGCGACCCCTCGCGACGATGGCCGGCACGCGTCGCGCGAGTAGCTCCTCTTTCGCCTCGACCACGTTCACAAACCCGACCGGCACCCCAACGACGAGCGCGGGCGCGATCTTCCCCGCGTCCATGAGCTCGGCGAGGCGCAGAAGTGCTGTGGGAGCGTTGCCGACGGCCACGATGAGCGGACCCTCGATGCCGCAAGCTTTGTCCATGCTCGCAACGGCGCGAGTCGTGCCCGCGGCGCGCGCAGCCGCGGCGACATCAGGGTCGGCCATGTAGCACACGGCCTTGCAGCCGAGCTTCGCGAGCGCGGGCTTGCTTATGCCTGCGAGCGCCATGTTCGTGTCGGTGAGCACCGTGGCCCCTGCGCGCAGTGCGTCGAGCGCACAGTGCGCGGCGTCATGGGTGAACACGAGGGAATCGGCGTACGAGAAGTCGGCAGTGGTGTGGATGACGCGCTTCACGACGGGCTCTTCGAGCGGCGGGAACGTGCGGCCGCCGAGCTCTTCGGTGATGATCTCGAAGCTGCGCCGCTCGATGTCGCCGGGCGCCATCTCCTTGGAATCCATCTAGTACTCCACTCCTTCCCTTGCACATATCCCCTGCTCGTAGGGATGTTTCTCGCACCGCATCTCGGTTATGTAGTCGGCCTTCTCCACGATCTTGCGGGAAGGCGCGCGCCCGGTGAGCGCTACTTCGACGCCGCGCGCGGACATATCGAGCGCGCGGTCCACGAGCGCCTCGTCGACAAGCCCCTTCGAAAGCGCGTCGAGTGCCTCGTCGAGCACGAGCAGTCCCTCTTGCGCGCCCTCGAGCTCGGCGAGCGCGGAAGCGAGGTTCCCATCGTGCAGCTCGCACGTCGCGGCAAGTTCTTCCGACGTCATCGACCAGCTAAACTTGTCCGACGCCTTCCCCGCGAACACGGGCACGCCGAAATGCTCGGCGAGCAGGCACACCTCCCCGCTTTCGCCGTCTTTCAGGAACTGCACGACGACGACGCGGCGGCCTGCAGCGAGCATGCGAAGGGCGAGGCCCATCGCCGCCGTGGTCTTGCCTTTGCCGTCGCCATGATACACGTGGATCATACGCCCTCCTCGATAATGCGGTAGACATACTCCATGTCGAGCGCCCCGCGCACGACGTCGGCCAGGCGGTCGAACTCGCGCGCACGGTGATCGGCCGCGGACGCCGCGCCCGCAGCACCCACGACGTTCTCGGGCAGGCCGCGCATGCGCGCGAGTGAGCGCGCGAGGGCGAGCGCCACCCCCGGTTCGTCGAACAGGCCGTGGAGATAGGTTCCGAACACGTTACCGCAGGCCGCGCCTTCCGGTTTGCCGCCAATCGTGCCCGCAGGGGCGCAGGAGACGGTCGTTTCGCCGTCGTGAATCTCGTACCCGCGCGCCATCATGCCGTTCCACACCGAGAACGCGCCTTGGGCGCCCGTGATGCGCAGCTCCGACTGGGCGAGGCGCTTTTCCTCCTTGAAAACCGTACTTGCAGGGATGAGCCCGAGCCCGCGCGCGGTGCCAGCGCCTTCCCTGCCGTGCGGGTCGGAAAGCTCGTCTCCCAAAAGCTGGTAGCCTCCGCATATGCCGAGCACCGGCGTGCCCGCGCCCGAAAGCGCGCGTACACAGGCTCCGATGCCGCTAGCCGCAAGCCAACGCGCGTCGTCGAGCGTAGTCTTCGAGCCGGGAAGCACCACCAGGTCGGGTCGGCCCAGATCGGTCGTCGAGGAAACGTAGCGCACGCCCACGCCGGGCACGCGCGAAAGCGGGTCGAAGTCGGTGAAGTTCGACAGATGCGGAAGACGCACGACGGCGACGTCGATGACGCCGCGCGCCTCGCGGGCAGATAGGCGCGGCGCGAGCGAGTCCTCGTCGTCCAGGTCAAGCGTGAGATACGGCACGACCCCCACGACGGGAACCCCGCACATCTTCTCGAGCGGGGCCAAACCCGGGCGCAGGATTTCCACATCGCCGCGGAACTTGTTCACCACAAGCCCCCGCAAAAGCGCGCGGTCCTCGGGCGCAAGGAGCGCGACCGTGCCGTAGAGCTGGGCAAATACCCCGCCCGGGTCGATGTCGCCCGCAAGCAGCACGGGGGAGGACACGGCGCGCGCGAGCCCCATGTTGACGATGTCATTTTCGGCAAGGTTGATTTCGGCGGGGCTGCCGGCGCCCTCGATGACGATGACGTCGTTTTCCTCCGCGAGCGAATCGAACGCCTCCAAAATCTGCGGCATGAGCGCCTTCTTTCGCGCGAAGTAGTCCCTCGCAGCGAAGGCTCCCTGCGCCTTGCCGGCCACGATGAGCTGGCTTCGGTGGCCGCTTTCGGGCTTGAGCAGGATGGGGTTCATGCGCACGTCGGGCGCGATGCCGCACGCCTCGGCCTGCATGATCTGGGCGCGCCCCATCTCGAGCCCGTCGGCCGTGACGCCGCTGTTGAGTGCCATGTTCTGGCTCTTGAAGGGAGTCACGCGCAGGCCGTCCTGCGAAAGTACGCGGCACAGCCCCGCCGCGAGCAGGCTCTTCCCCGCGTTCGACATGGTGCCCTGGATCATGATGGGCTTGGCCCTACCCACGGGTATCGACCTCCTTCGCCAAGCCTCGGCCATCCGCGCCCGCCATAGCGCCGCTGAAAGAAGCGCCGCCCCGTTCGTCGGGTTCGCCTTCGCCCGATGCGTCTTCCGCCCGAAGCGCACGGCCGAACGCCATCGCAAGCCGGGCGTTCTCCTTGCGCGTGCGCACCGCGACGCGGCACCAGAAACGGGACAGTACCGAAAACGAGTCGCACGTGCGGACCAAAACCCCCTGATCATACAGGCGCTCGGGGATGTCTTTCGCCGGCGTGCGGACTAAAAGGAAGTTCGCATCCGACGGCACGACGGAAAGCCCGAGCGAGGAGAGCTCGTGGGAAAGCCACGCTCGCTCGCCCTCCAATACATCGCGCGTGCGCGAGACGTATTCGACGTCTTCCAGGGCGGCGATACCCGCGGCCTCGGCGACCGAAGAGACGGGCCACGCCTGCCCCGCCCGGCGAATCCCCTCGATGAGTTGGGCGTTTCCGCTGATCAGATATCCCAACCGCAACCCCGCCATTCCGTAGAGCTTGGTGAACGCGGAGAGCACGGCCACATGGCGCGAACACGCGGCGCGTGCGGCCACGCTCCTTTCGCGGGCGTCGGGCGCAAATCCGAGGAAGCACTCGTCCACGACGAGCAGCGCGCCCACCTGCTCGCAGCGGCAAGCCGCGGCATCGATCACACGGGGGTCGACGAGGCGCCCCGTCGGGTTGTTCGGATTGCAGAGGTACGCCACGTCTCCCGGCCCCTCGATCGCGCGGGCGAAGGAGGCGGGCACGTCGAAGTCGTCCGCTTCGGAGAGCGGGAACTCCTGCACGCATGCGCCGTAGTACGATGCCGCCTCCGCATATTCAGAGAACGTCGGCGCGCACACGACGATGCGTTTCGGGCGCACCGCCGCGGCGAGCCGCCAGATGATGTCGGACGCGCCCGCGCCGCAGACGATAGTATCTTCGGGAATGCCCTGGTCGCGCGCTAGGGCGCGAACGAGGGCGAGGCTTTCCCTATCGGGGTAGGCGTCGATTCGAGAAAGCGCCTTGCAAGCTGCGGCGACGGCGCGCGGCGAGGGGCCTGCCGGATTCACGTTCACCGAGAAGTCAATGAGGTCGGAGGCACCCCCTTCGCAAGCGATGCCGAGCGATTGCGCGCTGCCCCCATGCGTGCGGGCGCGCAGGATTCCCCCGGCAGCCCGGGGCGCGGCGTGGTCTTTCCTCATGCCATCGCCCCCACGGCGAGCACGACCGCCGCGCGCGCGGCGCCGAAGACGACGAGCGCGCATACGGACGCGGCGAGCATGAGCCTTGTCGCCCGGGCGATGTCGCCCCACTCGATTTCGCAGGACGCGTCGCCTATCGTCGGTTTCTCAACGAGCTTGCCGAAATACACCGCGGGTCCTGCCAGGCGCAGTCCGAGCGCACCCGCGCACGCCGACTCGGTCTGCGCCGCGTTCGGGCTCGCATGGCGACGCCTGTCGCGGCGCCAGATGCGCGCCGCCCCGCGCGCGTCGAGCCCGACGATCGGGCACACGGCGATCATGAGCAGGGCCGATAACCGCGAGGGAATCCAGTTCACCGCATCGTCGAGGCGCGCCGAGGCGCAGCCGAAGTCGATGTAGCGCTCGTTTTTGTAGCCCACCATGCTGTCGAGCGTGTTCACCGCCTTGTACGCCATGCCCAAGGGCGCACCCCCGATCATAAGGTAGAAAAGCGGCGCGATGACACCGTCGCTCGCGTTCTCCGCCACCGTTTCCACGGCGGCGCGCGCGACGCCCTGCTCGTCGAGAACAGACGTGTCACGTCCCACGATGAGCCCGACGGCTTCGCGCGCCGCGACAAGTCCGCCCTTCGAGAACGCGCGGGCAACGGCCAGGCTCTGGCGGCGCAGCTCGCATGCCGCGAGAATCTGATAGCTCGCCCATGCCTCGGCCACGAAGCGCAAGCCGGAGTGAACCATGCCGCAAAGATGCAGGATTCCCCAGGTCAAAAGCCCACACGCAAGCGGAAGCGCCACGGCGAGCACAAGCCCTGCGGTGCGCGTGCCCGCGGACGTTTGCGGGAATGCGCCCCGCAGGCGGCCTTCGGCCCACGTGATCGCGCGCCCCATGGCGACGACGGGATGGGGAAGCCAGCGCGGGTCGCCGAAGGCAAGGTCGGCCGCGAACCCGGCGGCGACGGCAAGAATCGTCATCACCGGGCATCGCCCCCCGAAGCGGGGCGAACGTCGCGAAGGCAGCGCCCATCCCAAGTGGCGGCCCATGCGCCGCCCGGCTCGGTATGCACGTCGAAGTATCCCATTTTCGGGACAGCTAGCTCGGAGAGCAGCGCTTTCACGGTACCCGCGTGAACGACGAAGACGGCGCGCCCACTCCCCTGGGCGCGCTCCGATTCGCACGCCTCCCGAAACGCCGCGATGACGCGGCGGGTGAAATCGCTCTTGCCCTCGCCATGCGGGCAGCGCGTCTCGCACCAGGAGTCTACCCAGGCGCGATAGCGCGCATCCTCTTTAAGCTCGGCGGCGCTTCGCCCCTCGAAGTCGCCGAAATCCATCTCGCGCAGACCGGGGCACGCCATAAGCTCCGCGTTCGGGAAGAGGATGCGCGCCGTCTGGTCGGTGCGGGCCATGCCGCTCGTGATAACACGGAACACGTCACGATCGCACGCGAGGTCGCGCAAAGCGCGCTCGCCCGCACTCGACAGGGGCTCGTCGGTGCCCGCCCCGCTGTAGCGATGGTCTTCCGTACCCGCCGTGGCACCATGGCGCACGAAGACGACTTCCAAAAGCGCACCCGCGCCCTGCGTCCCTCGAGGTGCATCGGCAAGGTTTCCTTTGATGACCTGGGGAATCCCGCACGTCATGCGCACGACGACGTCGGCGCGCGCAGCGAGCGCGCATCCCAGGCGCCCCGCGCGCTCGCGCCATTGGGCGTCTTCCGCACTCATGGGGACGACCCCCGAGCCGACCAAGGGCAGAATCACTGCGTCGAAGCCGATCAGCCGCTCGAGCGCCCGGTCAGCGTCGAGCGCGCGTACGAGTTCCTCAGCACGGTATGCGACGCGGCCGGCAAAAGCCGCGGGCACGCCGCCCTCCGCAAGCTGCGCCGCGTCGACGAAATCGTCCGCCGCGAACCCGAGTTTTTCGCGCACGAAGGTCCTCTTCCCCGAATGCGCGCCACCTACCACGAGCATCATAGGAGCATGCCCCCCACCACCAGCATGGCAAGCATCGCGAGCTCGGCCCATTGCAGAAACCATCCGGCCAAATCCCCCGTCACCCCGCCGAAGCGGGACAGGGCAACATGGCGGTACCACGCGAGCACCAAAAGCCCCGCCACCGCCATAAAGGCGCCGACGGCCTGAGCGCACGCGACCATCCCTGCAGCCGAAGCCGCAGCGAAAGCGCAAAGCGGCACGACGATCGCCGCGCGCTTCTTCGCAGGCGAGAGCCCCGCGGCCATGCCGTCCGCCCGCGCGGCAGGCCAGCATTCAACGGCGAGTCCCGAAAGCGCGCGGGAGAACACGAGCGAGCACAGAAGCGCGAGGAACGCCCCCGCCGTAAGCGGCAGCGCGGTGAACAGGGAAAACTGCAGAATAAGGTACACAACAACACCGATGACCCCGAAGGCGCCCGCCCGCGGATCGTGCATGATCTCGAGCTTTCGCTCGCGCGGGGCCCAACTTGCAAGCGCATCGGAGGTGTCGCAGAGCCCGTCTAGGTGGATGCCTCCCGTCACTGCCACAGGCAGCGCCGCGAGCACGGCCGCGACGATGGTCGCGGGCACGCCGAGCAGGTTCGCCACGTGCCCCCACGCCGTCATGAGGAAGCCTTCCGCAAGGCCCACCAGGGGAAACGCGGCAAGTGCATGGGTTGACCCGAAATCGGTCCAGGCCGATTTCGGGACGGGGATGCGCGAGAACGTTCCGAACGCCGCGCCGATTGCCTCTGCTATCTTCACCTTGTAGGTCCTTCGCCTTTCATCCACACGGGAATCCCGCATACCACTTCGACTGCATGGTCGGCCAGCGCCGCCACGCCCGCGTTCACGCGCGCGAGCGCGCGCCTCCATGCCTCGGTCCCTTCATCGTAGCGCATCCCATCGGCGAACACGTCGACGGTGACCACCACCGTATACGCAGCGGCCTGAGCGAGCCGTTCGATGCCTCCGAGTACCTCGCGCGCCGCAGCGTCGGGGTCACGCGGGGACAAGCCGCCTTCCGCGAAGAGCTCGTTCGCAACCAGGTTGCCCACGTCCTCCAAAAGAAGTGTGCAGCCGCGCGGAAGCCCGGGCGCTGCGGCGCCCACGTCACGCGAGCACTCGAGGGTGGAAAACCCTTTGCCTTCGCGCAGCGCCCGATGGCGCGCGATGCGGCGGGCGCCATCTTCCCCGAAGGGCTCCATCGTTGCCAGGTACACGCGAGGGCCGTCGTGCCCGAGGCACAGGGACTCGGCGTAGGCGCTCTTGCCGCTCGCGGCGGCGCCGATGACGAGCGTCACCGTCATTTCCCGGCCTCGAAATGCTCGTAAGCAGCCATGCCAGTCGCCGTGAACGTCTTCCCATCCCGGTACACGCGCAGCGCCGAATCCAGAAGGGGCAGATACGCCATGGCGCCCGCGCCCTCACCCAAGTGCATGCCTGCGTCGAGGGGTGCCTTTATGCCGAGCTCGCGAAGGAGCTCCTGGCTTGCGGGTTCGCTTGATGCGTGGGTACCCACGAGGTAGCCCAAGGCGTTGGGGCACAGGCGCGCCGCGCACAGGGCCGCCGTGCAGGATATGACCCCGTCGAGGAGCGCCGGCGCCTTCGAGGCCGCGGCCCCCAGGTAGAAGCCGCACATCGCCGCGATGTCGAAGCCGCCCACCTTCGAGAGCACGTCGATTGGGTCGGCGGGATCGGGCGAGTTCGCGTCGATAGCGCGCTCGACCACGTCGCGCTTGCGCGCGAGCGAGGCGTCCGAGAGCCCCGCGCCGCGCCCGACGAGGCTCCGCGCGTCCGCCCGGATGAGCACTGCGGCCACCGCCGCCGAGGTGGTCGTGTTGCCGATGCCCATCTCGCCCGCGGCGAGAAGGCGCACGCCGGCGCGGGCAAGCCCGCACGCGACGGCAATTCCGACCTCGATCGCGCGCACGGCCCCATCTCGAGACATAGCGGAGCCGTGCGCGATGTTGCCACTCCCCCGCCGCACGTTCGCGCGCACCATGCGCGCGTCTTCTATGCCCCGGGCCATACCCACGTCGACGGGCACGACCTCGGCATCCGCGAACGCCGCCATGCGGCAGGCGCTCGTGGCCCCCTCGCACATGTTGCGCGCGACGGCTCGCGTCACGTCTTGCCCGCTTTGCGACACGCCTTCGGCAACGACCCCGTTGTCGGAGAAGAATACCGCGAGCGCACGGGGAAACTCGGCCACCTCGGCGCTCCCCTGAGCTGCAGCGATACACGCGACGGCGTCTTCAAAGTCGCCCAATCCCCCCAAGGGGTGCGCGATGGAGTCCCACGCGGCGTACGCGGCGGCGCGGGCGCATTCGTCTGCGGGCGCGATCCGGGAGAGCGCGGCTTCGAGCACGGCGCCCGGCGCCGACGAGAACGCGCGCTCGACTTCCTCGCGAATGCAGGCAAGCGCGGTTTCGGTTGTTTCAGCCATGCCGTCTCCTCTCTGCGAACGACGCTGCGGCAGATGCGAACGCGCGCGCAACGTCGGGGTTCGCGGGATAGTACACATGCGGAAAGCCCGCCACCAGGGACGGGGTGGCCGTCATGCACGGCCAGCCCTTGTCGCGCCGGGGCTTCTGCGCCCAGAAGTCGCCGCCCGGGCAGGTGGACTGCCAGTAATGGAATTCGTGCGCGCGGATGCGTGTGCCGCGCGGCCCGTAGAGCCCGTCGCGTTGGGAAGTGAGCTCCACGTACCCGAAATGGGACAGCCTTCCCCCGTTCTCGCTTGCGCCCTCAAGGGCGCCCGCAACAGGCCAGCGCCGCCCCTCGCTATCGGCGATTTCGCGCTGCAGGTACAGAAACCCACCGCATTCGGCGACCGTCGGCATGCCGGATTCCACCGCGCGCCGCACCGCTTCGCGCATCGGCGCGTTCTCGGAGAGCTGCCGCGCATGGAGCTCCGGGTAGCCGCCCCCCAGATAGAGGGCGCTTGTCCCCCGGGGCAACTCGCTATCACACAGGGGGCTGAAAAAGGCCAGCTCGCAACCAAGGTCCTCGAGCGCGCGCAGGTTCTCCTCGTAGTAGAACGAGAACGCCTCGTCACGTGCGACGGCGACGATGGGCCGCGCTCCCGCGATCAGCTCCAACCGGTAAGGTTCCTCGCGGATATCGGGTGCCGTCGCCGCTATTTCGAGCAAGCGATCGACGTCGACGCTCTTTTCCACCAGCTCGGCCATCTTGTCGATGCGCGCGGAGAGCTGCTCGACCTCGTCGGCGGTCACAAGCCCCAGATGCCGGCTTTCGAGCGAGAACGCCTCGTCGGCGGGGATATTCCCCAAAACTGTGACGCCCGTGTGCTTCTCGATCGCAGGCGCCGCGTAGGCGCAGGCAGCGGCGCTCGTCTTGTTCAGCACGACGCCGCGCACGTTCGCACAAGGCAGGAACTCGGCGATGCCATGGATTACGGCGGCGAGCGATAAAGACGCCCCGCGCCCGTTCACCACTAAAACGACCGGCGTTTCCGTGTCGCGCGCAACCTGGTAGCTACTCGCGTCGGCCACGCCGGGCGCCATGCCGTCGTAGAAGCCCATAACCCCCTCGAGTACCGCGACATCCGCGCCTGCGGCGCCGCGTGCGAGCAGGGCGCGCAGCGTCGGGGCGTCGGTGAAGAAGCCGTCTAAGTTGCCCGAGCGCGCACCCACGACGCGGCGATGAAAGAGCGGGTCGATGTAGTCGGGGCCGCATTTGAAGGCCGCGCATGCAAGGCCGCGGCGCGCGAGCGCGCGCAGGAGCGCGCACGTTAAGACCGTCTTGCCGCTCCCGCTCGAGGGCGCAGTGACCATGAAGCGCGGGATGGACGTGCTCACCGGGCGCCGCCTTCCCCACCTGCACCACGTGCGCTGACGAGGAACACGGGGTTTTGCGCCTTCATAAGATGGTGCGAGCCTACAGCCTCGGCACGGGCGGCCGACACCTGGCACGCCTCGAACCCCTTAAAGCGCGAACCCGAGAGGAGCGCGAACGCCTCGGTGAGCGTCTCAACGGTGACGCATGGCACGCACAGGCGAACCTGCGAGTTCTTCTCGAGCGCCGCCTCCACGATGGAGGGAAGCTCGCCCGCGCTCCCGCCGACGAACACGGCGTCGGGGACGGGCAGTTTCGCGAGCGCTTCGGGGGCGACACCGGGAACGGCATGCACGTTGCCGCACCCGAATGCATCCGCGTTCTCTCGGATGAGCCGCACGCCGGCCGCGTTGCGCTCGACCGCCCATACCGACCCCGCTCGCGCGACGAGCGCCGCCTCGATCGAAACGCTCCCCGTGCCGGCGCCGACATCCCACACGGTGTCGGTCGCGGTAAGGCGCAGCTTCGCGAGCGCGACGGCGCGCACCTCCTGCTTGGTCATGGGAACGTCGCCGCGGATGAAGAGCTCGTCGGGAATGCCCGAGGAAGCGTACGGCCAGCGGGAGCTCGCGGCGCGGGATGCGCCCGCAGAGTCCGCCGCGAAAGAAGCCGCCGCGGGCGCAGACGCGCCGGCCGGCGCCTCGGAGGCTGCGCTAGAGCCCGCAGGCGAACCGGCGCAGCCTGCGAACTCGATAAGCATCACGTTCAAGTCGTCGAACGTCTGACCTGCGATTTCACTTGCGGTCGCGCAGGTGATGCGCTCGTCGGGGTACGACAGGCGCTCGGCCACCGTCACGCGCGCGTCCCCGAAGCCCGCCTGCACAAGCTCGCCCGAAAGCCGCGAGGGATCTTCCCCGCCCGACGTGACGAGGAAGAGCTCACCTGCGCGCTCGGCCTCGGCCACGATGTCGCACGCCACGCCGTGAGCGCTCGCGAAGCGCCAATCCTGCCATGGACGCCCGAGGCGCGCGGCGAGATACGACGCTGAGCTTATGCCGGGAATGACGCGCACGTCCACCTGCGCGTCGCCGGAGAGCGCCTCCACCAGGCGGCGCGCGCCGCTGAACAGCCCCACATCGCCCGTCATAACGACCACGGCGCGCTGCCACGACGCCGCATCGGTGAGCGCGGCGACGATGTCCGCCGTCTTCACGAGCTCGCATCTCACCACGTCGGGCGGCACGTCGATGCCGACAAGCGCGCGATGAGCGCCGATGATCACGTCGGCGAAGCCGATCGCGTCGAGCGCGGCGCGCGAGAGCAAGTCGGGGTTTCCGGGCCCCACCCCGATGATTGTTACCTTTCGCATGGAATCTCCCGATACCCGCGCGGCGTGACCATACGGCCGCCTACGCGCTTCGTGTCCGCGTTGCCGACGAACACGGTGGTGAACATGTCGGCGTCGAACTCCCCCAGCTCGGAGAGCCTGCACATGCCCGACTGCTGCCCCTCGCGCCCGATGTTGCGTACCCAGCCGCAGAGCGTATCGGGGGCCTTCCATTCGAGCATAATCTTCGCCGCGCGCGAGAGTCTGTCGGCGCGCTTTCTACTGCGCGGGTTGTACAAACAGATGCAGAAGTCGGCGCTCGCCACGGCGGCGAGCCTGCGCTCGATGACCTCCCACGGCGTGAGCAGGTCGGAGAGCGACACGACCGCGAAGTCGTGGGCAAGCGGGGCGCCGAGCACCGCCGACCCGCTCTGAGCCGCGGTGGCCCCGGCGATAACTTCCACGTCTACATCGGGGTAGTCCTCCGCAAGCTCCAGCACGGGGCTCGCCATGCCGTACACGCCCGCGTCACCGCTGCACACGAGCGCCACGGCTTCTCCGCTCTGCGCGCGCGAAAGCGCCAGGCGGCACCGTTCGACCTCGTGCATCATCGGCGTCGCGAGATGCGCCGCGTCGGGCACGGCGGCGAGCGCGAGCTCCACGTATTTCGTGTACCCCACAACGATGTCGACCGCCTCGAGCGCGCGCCGAGCCGCAATCGTCATACCGTCGGGGCCGCCCGGGCCGATCCCCACCACGAAGAGCTTTCCCATCACCGCTCCTTAAACGAAAGTTCGATAGTTACCTTGGAAAACGCGACGGTCACGCCGCTGTGAGCGAGCTTCGGGAAGATAAGTTTGCCCCCGTCCGCGAGCGCCGCGCGCTCGCACACGTTGTCGACCCCCACCGTCGCGCGCACGAAATCAGATGGCGAAACGCTGCCATCGACTTGCGACAACTCATCTGCGGAATACGTCGCAAGCGGAATATTGCGCGCGCGGCAGAAGGCGAGCAGACCCTCCTCGTGCGCCTTCACGTCGATCGTCGCCGCCTTGCGCACGGCCGAAGGCGAGATACCCGCCTGCCCGCACGCGAGAAGAAACGCCTCCCCGATCGCTTCGGCGCACGCACCGCGACGGCACCCTATGCCCGCAACGATGCAGGGCACGACAAGGCGAAGCGGTTCGGGCGCAGGCGCCTGCGCCCGCACGCCCGCCGGCTTCCCCGTCTCTCCGGCGGGCACGACCTCGCCCGTTGTCTCCGCCGCGCAAACGGACGCACCTGCGTTCGCGCCAGCGAACGGCGACACGACGATATCGGCCCGAGCGCGGTCGGACGCAATGTCAACCCCCTCAGGCGGCTGTCCCGAAATCGGCATGTCGGAATAGAGCGCCACGCGCCCGCCCGAAAGCAGCCTCGCCGACACTCGCTTGATAGCCTCGGGATTCGAAACGGCGAGCCCCTCACAGCGCGCCCACGTATCCACCGCCCACACGCCGCGGACGTCGGTCGCCGTTGTGATGACGGGGATGGCCCCTGCCGCGCGTGCCACAGTTTGCGCAAGCTCGTTCGCACCGCCCAAATGCCCCGACAAAAGCGGGACGGCAAAGCGCCCCGCCTCGTCGATCACCACAACCGCGGGATCTTTTGCCTTCGAGGCGACATGCGGCGCGATCGCCCGCACGGCGATGCCCGCCGCGCCCACGAACAGAAGCGCGTCCGACGCTTCCCACGCGAGCGCCGTCCATGCGCGCAGGTCGGCCTTCCCCTCGCCGAACCCGCGCGAAACGGAAACGTCCCAGCCAGGGTCATCTTCACCTGTCTGCGCGCAGTCGGAAAGCGCGCGTGCGGTGCGCTCCGCCAACGCATACCCCCTCTCAGTGAACGCTATGCAGGAAATCCTCATCTAGCGCACCACCATCGTCGAGAAGTAGCTGCCCCGATCGGGCACATCGACGAGCGAGCGGTACACGCGCTCGCCCGGAAGCCCACAGTCCTCAACGAGCTCGGCACCGTCGAAGGCGCCCTCCTCGTGAAGGATGCGCTTCGTGTCCGCAAGCGAGCGGCGCGCCTTCATGACCACCTTCGTCCCCGACCAGCCGATTGCGCGGCGCACCCCGTACAGCACGCCTTTACTCATACGTCGCCCCCAATTCCCCGATAACTGCATCGGCGCCCGACGTGCGGAAAAGCTCGCGGCGCCCGGCGTCGAACACGACCGCGGCGATATCGCATGCACCCGCCGCGCGGCGGCGCAACCTGTCCTCGGTTGCCGCAGCGAGCGAGGCGCGCGCAGCGTCCCCCACGCCGGCGGCCTCGATTACCTCGAGCGCCGCCGTGGTCGTGACCGAAGACATGATCTCGCGCACGGTCTTCGCGCCCGCGCCGGCCAAGGCCGCGTGGGCGGCCAGAATCTCCGCGCGGCAGTCGGCAGTACGCGAATGGGTGTCCATGATGCCGCCCGCGACCTTCACCAGCTTGCCGATGTGTCCCACAAGAAGGGCATTGGTAAACCCTTCACGAACGCAGCAATCAATCGCATCGCCCACGAAGTTGGAGATGAAGACCACCGGCACACCGTTTAGGTGGAAATGCCCCGAGATGAACTGCCCGCCGTAGTTGCCGGGCGTGAGCACGACTCCGCGCCGCCCCATAGCCGCATGCTGCCGGATCTCGAGCTCGATGCTGTCGCGCAAGGCAGCGAGGCTGCGCGGCTCGACGATGCCCGTCGTGCCCAGGATGGAGATGCCGCCCTCTATTCCCAGGTGCGGGTTGAAGGTCTTTTCGGCAAGGGAAACGCCCTCGGGTACCGAAATCGTCACAGCAATATTTCCAGAAAAGCCGTGCGCGGCGCACACCTCGCGCACCGCCGAAGTGATCATCGCGCGCGGCGTCGCGTTGATGGCGGCCGCCCCCACCGGCTGCTCGAGCCCGGGCAACGTCACGCGCCCCACGCCCACGCCGCCATCGACGGAAACTTCCGATTCGCGCGTGGGCACGCCCTTGCTGCCCGCAGCGCCCGTGCCCGACCCCGCATGTTCCACGCGCGCGTACACGAGCACGCCGTCGGTCACATCGGCATCGTCGCCTGCGTCCTTTCGCACGGCGCACTGGGCGCACCCCTCGCCGATACATGCGTCGACCACGTCCGTCTCGACGGGCAGCCCGCCGGGGGTGACGATCGACACGCAGCCGACGGGCTTTCGTGACAAGAGCATCTCGCAGGCCGCCTTCGCCGCGAGCGTGGCGCAGCTCCCCGTGGTATAGCCGCAGCGCAGGCGGGTCGTCCCGGTATATATGTAGTGCTCGAAGGCCACGCTAGCTTCTCGCCTTCCGATACCCCGTGGCAAACGAAGGGTCGTAAAGCTTGCTGCGCTCGTACGACTCCGCTTGCGCGCCATCGTGCGCAAGCCCGCCGAGAGCTCCGAGCACGCGGCCCACCACCACGAGCGCCGTGCGGTCGATGCCCTCTCGCGCGCCCGCATCGGCGAGCGTGCCCACTGTGCAGCGCACCACGCGCTCCTCAGGCCAGGTCGCCTTGTACACGAGCGCCGCCGGCTCGTCGGAGCTGCGGCCCGCGGCCAAAAGCTCGGCGGAAAGCTCGGCGAGCATACCCGAGCTCAGGAAGATGACCATAGTCGAGCCGCTTTCCGCCATGGTGCGCATGCCCTCGCCCGCGGGCATGGGGGTGCGCCCGGAAAGCCGCGTGATCACGACCGACTGGCTGATTCCCGGCAGCGTGTATTCCTGGCGAAGCGCCGCCGCGGCACCGCAAAAGCTCGACACGCCGGGCACCACCTCGTAGTCCACGCCGCGCGCGCCGAGCGCGTCCATCTGCTCCTGGATGGCGCCGTACAGGCACGGGTCGCCCGTGTGCAGGCGCACCACTTCCTCGCCCCGCGCATCTGCCGCGCACATCACGTCGAGCACTTCCTCCAAGGTCATGTGCGCGCTGTCGTAGACGATGCAGGATTCCTTGCACTCAGCGAGCAGCTCGGGGTTCACAAGGCTTCCCGCCCAAACGACCACGTCGGCCGCGCGCAGAAGGCGCGCCCCGCGCAGCGTGATAAGGTCGGCGGCGCCCGAGCCTGCGCCAACGATATGAATCATCCGAGCCTTCCCTTCCCGTTTCTCATCGCAACCGTTTACGCCGCCCTTCGCGCGGCGGGCAAAACACGGCGCCTGCGGCGGCAATCGGCGCAAATACGCAGGCAGGAGGCGCAATGCCGCCCGTCCTGGCTTTGACACGTTCACAAGTGCCCACTATCATAGTAAAAGTTTCGGCAACGAGCATATGACAATCGGATAAAAGGAAATGACCGGCGCGGCGCCCCGCACAGCCCGCGCTGGCTTGCGGAGGGAACCAGGTGGGAATCCTGGGCAAGGGACATTACTGTATAGGACGCGCGGGCGAACCGCCTCGCGCCCCAAGCCAGACTGCTTCGCCTTTTCCTCACGGCATCGCCGTGGCGTTAGCTCCTTGTGAACCCCGAGGGGTGCGCTTTTCTTTCGCTTGTGCCGACAAGCAACTGTCGCCGGGGGACCGGCAAACCGAGGAAAGGAAAAACCATGTCCGACCAGATGTCACGCCGCGGCTTCATGAGCGCCGCAGCAACCGGAGCCGTCGCGCTCGCCGGAGTCGCGCTCGCGGGCTGCTCCAACACCTCCGCGAGTTCCGAGAAATCGAGTGAAAAGGAGAAGGCCGTGAAGCCGGTCATCCTCGTCACGAGCTTCGGCACGAGCTACAACGACTCGCGCCACATCACCATCGGCGCCATCGAAGACGCTATCCGCGAGAAGTACTGGCAGGACTACGACATCCGCCGCGCCTTCACCGCGCAGATCATCATCGACAAGCTGAAGAAGCGCGACGGCATCACGATCGACAACATGACCGAGGCGCTCGACCGCTGCGTGGAAGACGGCGTGAAGGAAATCGTCGTGCAGCCGACGCATCTCATGGGTGGCCTGGAATACACCGACGTGAAAGACGAGCTCGACAAGTACGCCGACAAGTTCGACAAAATCTCGCTCGGCGACCCGCTGCTCACCTCCGACGACGACTACAAGAAGGTGGCCGCAGCCATTAAGGAGAACATGGCGTCCTTCGACGACGGCAAGACGGCGCTGTGCCTCATGGGTCACGGCACCGAAGCCGATTCCAACGCCGACTATGCCAAGATGCAGGAAGTGTTTAAGAACGAGGGCTTGACGCAGTTCTTCGTCGGCACCGTCGAGGCTGAACCGACCTGCGAGGATGTTATCGCCGCCGCGAGCGCCGCAGGCTACAAGAAGGCCGTGCTCGCGCCGTTCATGGTGGTCGCGGGCGACCACGCGAACAACGACATGGCAGACGAGACCGACCCCGACAGCTGGGCTGCGAAGTTCGTGGCCGCCGGCTTCGAAGTGACGTGCCTGCTCCAGGGTCTGGGACAGAACGTCGCGGTCGACGACATCTACGTCTCGCACGTGGACGACGCCATCGCCAAGCTGTAAACTCGCCGCGCACGGGGGCGCCGGTCGCGTCCCCGCGCAACGGGCATGCGCCTTCCCCGACTGACGGCGCATGCCCGTTGCATTCGCATCCCGCCCGCCCACCGCACGGCGCGGGCGGTCGAAGCGATTGAAAGGAACCCCTTCATGTTGAAGAAAACCCTCGCCTTCGCCCTGTCGGCGGCGCTTTTCGCGTTCTCGCTCGCCGGCTGCGGCGGAAATTCAATCGACAGCGCAAAGGCAAGCGATGCCGATTCCCAGGAAAAAACCGAACAGGCGGCCGATGCGCCCGAGGACGCAAGCGCTGCCCCCATCACCGCCGACAAGGTGGCCGACGGCACCTATCCGATCACCGTAGATTCCAGCTCGAACATGTTCAGGATTGTGGACGCCCAGCTCATCGTGGAAAACGGCTCCATGCACTGCGTGATGACGCTTTCCGGCACGGGCTACGGCAAGCTCTTCATGGGCACGGGCGACGAGGCTGCCGCCGCGAGCGAGGCCGACTTCATCCCCTATGTGGAAAACGCGGAAGGCAAGTACACCTACGACGTGCCCGTTGATGCACTCGACGAGGACACCGCCTGTGCCGCGTGGAGTATTAGAAAAGAGCGGTGGTACGACCGCACGCTCGTGTTCGAATCCGCCGGCGTCGATCTGCGCGCCGACGCACTGAAGTAACGCCATGCGGTCGATTCTTCCCAAGGGGGAAAACAGGAAGCGCCACAGCATCGCGGCGCGCGCGATCGCCTGCGTTCTCGTCGCCCTGCTCGCGCTTCCCTTCGCGGGGTGCAGTGCGAGCCCGAACGCGACCGATGCCACGGCGGGCTCTCAGGAATACACTGTGAGCGTCTCGCTCTCCGGCGGGTCAGGGCGCGCAAGCATCGCCTCACCCACCACAATTGTGAAGGATGGCGACACCTACACCGCGACCATCACCTGGTCGAGTTCGAACTACGACAAAATGACCGTCAACGGCGTGGACTACGCGCCCGCAAACGACGGCGGCAACTCCACGTTCGAGATACCCGTCACGCTCGACGAGGACATCGCCGTGTCGGCCGAGACCGTCGCCATGTCGACGCCGCACACCATCGACTACACGCTCCACTTCGACTCATCCACCATGAAGGAGAAATCGGGCGACGAAGCAAGCGGCGGCTCCCCTGCGAGAACGGCTTCAAGCGCCGCGGCCGACTTCCACAACGCCGATTTGGGCTGCGGCTGGAAGCCGACGGGGACGCTTCAGCTTGAATACGCCAAGCACTTCACTGTCGACGAGTACGAAGGCGGCCTGCGGCTTATCTGCATTTCGAACGGGGAGCGCTTCCTCGTGGTGCCGCAAGATGCGAAGGTACCTGATGGGTTGAGCTCCGGCATCGCGGTCATAAGGCGCCCCGCCGACAAGGTGTACCTCGTGTCGTCGGCAACGATGTGCCTGGTCGACGCGCTCGATGCGAACGACAATATCTTAATGTCGGGCACGAAGGCCGACGATTGCTCGGTCGCGGGCTTCAAAAGCGCGCTCGAAAGTGGGGCAATCGCCTACGGCGGCAAGTACAGCGCGCCCGACTACGAGCGAATATCGGCCTCGGGCTGCACGCTCGCCATCGAGAACACCATGATCAACCACACGCCCGATGTGAAGGAAAAGCTGCAGAAGCTCGGGCTCGTCGTGCTCACCGAACAGTCGTCGAGCGAGCCCGAAGCACTCGGGCGCGTCGAGTGGATTAAGCTTTTCGGCGTCCTGTTCGACAAGGAAGACGAGGCCACGCACCTGTTCAACGAGCAGAAGGCCCGCGTCGAGCAAACGTCGGGGCTCGCGTCGTCAGGTAAAACCGTGGCGTATTTCTACATTAACTCGAATGGGGCCGCCGTCACGCGGCGGGCGGGCGACTACGTGGCGCAGATGATCGAGCTTGCAGGCGGCAGCTACGCGCTCGATGACGCGCAGACAGCGTCGACGTCAGGTTCGTCGGTAACGCTCGAAATGGAGCGCTTCTACGCGACGGCGAAGGATGCCGACATCATCGTCTACAACGGCACCATCGACGAATCGGTTGCCACCTTGAACGACTTCGTAGGCAAAAACGCGCTATTGTCGCAGTTCAAAGCCGTGAAGAACGGCAACGTCTGGGTCACAAGCGCCGACATGTACCAGCAGATGACCTCTACCGCCGACATTATCGACGAGCTGCACGGGGCGTTCACCGGCGATGACGCGAGCAACTTCCATTATCTGAGGAAGCTCAGCTAGCGCCATGAGAAGCCGGCTTTCCATGACATACGACGAATCGGGGCGCGCCGCGCGGTGTCGCGTCGTGACGGCGCTGCTCGCTGTTGCCCTCATCGTGCTCGTCGGGGCCAACCTGTGCATCGGGAGCGTGCTCGTGCCCGCAGACCACATCCCCGGCATCCTTTCGGGAGGCGCGGCCAATTCCATGGAAATCCAGATCATCTGGGAGATTCGTCTGCCGCGCGTGCTTTCAGCCGTGCTTCTCGGCGGGGCACTTTCGCTCTCCGGGTTCCTGCTGCAGACGTTTTTCAACAACCCCATCGCCGACCCGTTCATCTTGGGCGTCTCCTCGGGCGCAAAGTTCGTCGTCGCGCTTACGATGATCGTACTTCTGGGCGCGAACCAGGCCATGTCCTCGCCGGCCATGGTGGCCGCAGCATTTCTGGGCTCGCTTATCACCATCGGCTTCGTGCTCCTCATAGCACGGCGCATAAGCTCTATGGCCATGCTCATCGTGGCGGGCGTCATGGTGGGATACATCTGCTCGGCGGCGACGAACTTCCTCATCGCCTTCGCCGACGACCAGTCCATCGTGAACCTGCACAACTGGTCCTTGGGTAGCTTCTCGGGTTCGAGCTGGGACGACGTCGCGGTCATCGCGGTCGTGGTGATCACCGTGAGCGCATGCGTATTCGCGATATCGAAGCCCCTTTCCGCCTTCCAGCTGGGAGAAGCCTACGCGAAAAGCGTCGGCGTGAACGTCTCATGCTTCCGCGTGGTGCTCGTCCTTCTAGCGAGCATGCTCTCCGCCTGCGTGACCGCGTTCGCTGGTCCGGTGTCGTTCGTAGGCATCGCGGTTCCGCATCTCGTTAAGTCGGCGCTAAAGTCGTCGAAGCCCATCCGCGTGATTCCTGCGTGCTTCTTGGGAGGCGCCATCTTCTGCGCGGGCTGCGATTTAATCGCGCGCACGCTGTTCTCCCCCGTCGAGCTTTCCATCAGCGCCGTCACCGCCATCTTCGGCGCGCCGGTGGTTATCGCGCTCATGTTGAAGAAGCGGGTGAGGTAGATGGGGAAATTTGTGCCGCGGCCCAAAACGCTCCGAGCGGAGTCGAACCTCGAAACCCCGGTCGAAACGCAGGCTGACGGAGCGCCGCTTTTCCGCATAAGTGACCTGTCGGCGGGCTACGACAAGAAGGTCGTAGTCGAAGGCGTCGATCTGGAGGTTCGCGCGGGCGACGTCGTGGCGCTCATCGGGCCGAACGGCTCTGGCAAGTCGACCATCTTGAAAACCATCACACGCCATCTGGCACCGCTTGCCGGCGCGGTCGAGCTCGACGGGCGGGAGATTTCCCGATGGAAGACGGCGGAGTTCGCAAGGAACCTTGCCGTTATGCTGACAGATCGCCCCCGGACCGAGCTCCTCACCTGCCGCGATATCGTAGAGGCGGGAAGGCATCCCTACACCGGGCGAATGGGCACACTCTCGCCCGACGACCATAGTCGGGTCGATGAGGCCATGAAAACCGCACATGTGGAAGAGCTCGCCGAGCGCGACTTCATGCAGATAAGCGACGGGCAACGCCAGCGCGTCATGCTCGCGCGCGCCATCGCGCAGGATCCGCGTGTGCTCGTTCTCGACGAGCCCACGTCGTATCTCGATATCCGCTACCAGATCGACCTGCTACGAATACTTCGCCACCTTGCGAAATCGCGGAATGTGGCTGTCATCATGTCCATCCACGAACTCGAGCTCGCGCAGAAAAGCGCCGACAAGGTGATTTGCGTGAAGGACGGCCGGGTCTTCCGCGCCGGCGCACCCGAGGACATATTCACGCGCGAGACGATTGGCGAGCTCTACGGCCTTCAACATGGCACCTTCAACGAGCGCTTCGGCAGCGTGGAAATTGGGCGCCCACACGGCGATGCGCACACGTTCGTCATCGCCGGCGCAGGTACGGGGTCAGCTGTGTTTCGCCAGCTCATCCGGCAGGGCAAGGCGTTCTACGCGGGCATTCTGCACGAAGGGGACATCGACTGCGAGCTCGCGCGCGACCTGGCGACGGAATGCGTGGCCGAGCGCGCCTTCGAGCCGATCGGGGATAAAACCATAGCCCGCGCCAAAGAGCTCCTCGTCCACTGCGCGCGCCTTATCGTGTGCCCCGCCGCCTTCGGCACCATAAACGCCCGCAACGCAGAGCTCGTCGAGTTTGCACGCTCGCATGGTATCGAGGTCATGCGAGCGTGCGAAGGCGCATCGGAGGATTCCAATGGATACGCCTAGGCGCGGTCCAAGAAATCGTCCGCATCCCCATCTGACACTATTTCACCGCAACTTAGAAGGTGTCGGCGTATAACGCTTCACCCCAAATTAAATTGATTCGTTGAATAGACACACTACAAATCTTTAGACTTCGTTTAATCCACAAGTGGGTATTATCACACATTAAGCACACGTGAAAGGATATACCCATGTCGCTTACACGGTCAGCAGAGCGTGCAGCGCTCAACAAGCTCATCGATTATCTCGACGACAACCCGCAAGAAAACATCGACAAAATCATTGACCTCGTGAACAAGCTGGTCCCCAATCGCGTATTTCCTGTACAGCGAGAGGCATTCACCAATGTCATCAAGAGCCGCGGCAATTGGTATGACCTGATCATGCGCGTGTTCAGCCTTAATCCCCAGATGCGAACCAAACTGCTTAAGACCCTCATTGTCGACGCCAACCTGCTAGCTTGGCCAGAGCAGGAAAAGAACCGCGAAAAGTACCAGTGCAACGTTCCGTGGGCCATCCTGCTCGATCCCACGAGCGCCTGCAACCTGCATTGTACGGGCTGCTGGGCCGCCGAGTACGGCTACAAGCAGAATCTCTCGTTCGAAGACATCGACTCTATCGTTACGCAGGGCAAAGGGCTCGGTACGCATATCTACATCTATACCGGCGGCGAGCCGCTCGTCCGCAAGCACGACCTGATCAGAATTTGCGAAAAACATCAGGACTGCGTGTTTCTCTGCTTTACCAACTCCACGCTGATCGACGAGGCCTTCTGCGACGATATGATTCGCGTAGGTAATTTTGTCCCCGCCATCAGCGCCGAGGGCAATGAGCGCACCACCGACGCCCGTCGCGGCGAGGGTACCTACGCAAAGATCGAGCACGCCATGAAACTCCTGCGCGAGCGCGACTTGCCGTTTGGTATCTCCACCTGTTGGACCAGCGCCAATGCCGATACGGTAGCTACCGAGGAGAACATGGACTGGATGATCGGCGAGGGAGCACTCTTCTGCTGGTACTTCCACTTTATGCCGGTTGGCCGCAATGCAACCCCCGAGCTCATGCCCACGCCCGAGCAGCGCGAGCACATGTATCACTTTATCCGCGAAATGCGCGAGAAGAAGCAGCTGTTTACGCTCGACTTTCAAAACGACGGCGAGTTTGTAGGCGGGTGTATCGCCGGAGGTCGCCGCTACCTGCACATCAACGCCGCCGGAGACGTGGAGCCGTGCGTGTTCATCCACTACTCAAACGCCAACATCCACGATGTGAGCTTACTCGACGCACTGCGCTCTCCCCTCTTTATGAAGTACTACGAAAACATGCCGTTCAACGACAACTACCTCAAACCATGCCCCATGCTCGAGAATCCCGACGTGCTGCCCAAAATGGTTGCCGAGAGTGGCGCAATGAGCACCGACCTAATCGAGAAGGAGTCACCCGAGCAGCTGCGCGAAAAGACCCAGGCTACCGCCGAGGCATGGTCACCTGTCGCCGACCGCATCTGGAACGACTCCGACGATCCGCTATACGCCAAGCGTCACGAGGATAAGTCACAAGGCATGGCCGATAGCGACATGCACAAGTTCGAAAAACAGGGCCGCACACTCAAAAACGGCGATTAATGCTGCCCTACACGACAAACGATCAGAAATGAAGCGGAGCAGTCTCGAGGCACATCTTCGAGGCTGTTCCGCCTTACCATCAAAACAGTTTTACTAAGTTGCGGTGAAATAGGGACTATATCGGCCTTCCAATAACCAAAACAATCCCTATTCCACCGCAACTTCTTTAAGTTGTTGAATTATCGATGCTATTCGAAGCGAGATTCCAGACTCGACAGGCCGTTGAGCGTGAGGTCGTTAGCAACCTCCGAGACACGCTCGATAGGAACCGAGCCGTCAGACAGCGCCCACGTGCGATAGATACCGATAATACCCGACAGCAAAAACGCCAGATAGTAGTCGAACATTTCGTCCTTGAGACCTTGGGGTAGCAGATCGCGCTCGGCAATCTCGTGCTCGAGCGGCGCACGAAGACGAGCCATGAAATCATCGAGCGGAATATTCTCGATCAGCTGACGATTGAGCACCAAGTTGTTGCACAGTGCCTCGTTAACGGTTTTAAAGAAGGTCGCCGCCGCGCTCAGGGCGCGCTCGTTGGTGTCGCCGTCCATGGAAGCAAGCGTTTTCTCGACCGAGTCGACAATCATCTCCACCACATCGACGGCAATGGCATCGAGCAGGCCGTCAACCGTGCCAAAGTGAACGTAAAAGGTCTTGCGGTCGACATTGGCCTCGCGCGCGATGGCACTCACCGTAATGTCTGCCAGCGGCTTTTCCATGAGCAGGCGCTCGAAAGCCGAAAGGATGGCATTACGGCTGCGAACGATGCGACGATCAAGACGCGGTTTGCTGGTTGCCATGGGCGTGTCCCTTCGATATGCGAGCATTCATCAACAGATGAGAGATAATCTACGTAAGAGGATTATCCCCCATACAGCACAAATATGCCTCGCATCATGAAGAACGCACGACTGCCCTACTGCGACTTAGGGTGCTTCTTCTTATTGAGTGCCGACGGAGATACGCGAATACCGTCTCCTGTCTGACGCACATAGGCCTTATGAGCCGGCTTTGCGGTCCCAGAAGCCTTCTGAGCGTGCTTCTTGGGATCAACGGTAACAGCATTCGTGGGGTGCGGCTTAGTGGGCGCAGAGGGCGTCTGAGGCGTGCGGCCGAGCTTGCGCATCACGCGATCCCAGCGCGCATGGATGCTCTCGTTGTGGGCGCTCTTAAGTCCCAGCAGGGGCGCAGCCAAAATGGTAGGCGCAATAAACGTAATGAGACGCCACAGCAGATAGCCGGCGGTCGAAGCCGAACCGAAGAAATGACCCAAGAACAATGCAAAGCCGCCCTCAGCGCCACCAGTTCCACCGGGCAAGGGAACCGCAGAGCTTAACAGCTGGACAAAGGCGCTCGCGGCCATGACCGAGAAAAAGTCGACCTCGTGGTGGCCAAAGGCAAGCATCAGGAAATACGGAACCAGATAGAAAAACGCGAGTTGCAGCATGGTGATAAACACGGTGAGCAGCATGGAAGAAAAATGTCCGGCCGAAAGCTTGAACTTCTCGGAGAAGGAGTAGATCTCGCCATCGACAAACGTGCGCCATCCCTCGATCTTAGTGGCCGAGACACCTATGCGCTCCAGCCAATTGATGATGCAATGGGCGACGCGCGTGACGGTCTTAGGCATGAGCGCGACGGCGAAGATGCCAAGCAAGATGCAGCAGTGCCCACCAAAGCTAAAGACGCACAGCAGCGTCATGTCGCCATAGCGCTCGGCAAAAAACGGCATGCGAGCAAGCAGTAGGATAGCGCCCCAGGCAACGAGGCCAAACTGGTACACGATAAAACGCGTGAATTGCGTGGCGCCGGCCTCGCCCACGTTTTGGCCGGCCTTGGTCAGGCGATAGATTTGAGCCGGGGTGGAGCCCATCATCATGGGCGTCAGGTTGCCAAAGAAGATGCCGCTCGCCTCGACCGAGATCAGGTCGCGGATGCCGACAGGCGAATTGGGATCGAGCCAGACGGCGATCGCATAGGCCACAATGCCAAAGAACAGGTACATGAACATGCAAAGACACGCGACAACGAGCCATGACGCCTGGACGCTCGACATAGCGGCCCAGAACTGCCCCATCTGCCCGGTTACCACCAGATAGACGATATAACCTACCAGCACGACGCCGATAAAGATGGCGCCGCGGCGTGCGCTCTTATTGTCATCTCCGCCCGAGGCCTCAACCTCGACCTGGGGCTTAGACGTATGCTGAGAGGACTCCGTCATGAGACTCCTTCTAACAGTCAAAATATCTTGGATATTGTACCCGTAAGGGCCATAGGCAGAACGCAAAGCTCTGGTTCAAACGGGAATTGCAGACGGTTGTTTGAAAATAAAAAAAACCGGCCTTCCATAGGAAGACCGGGTATCAGATGCGTGGTAGCCCGTACCAGATTCGAACTGGTGATCTCCGCCTTGAGAGGGCGGCGTCCTAAACCGCTAGACGAACGGGCCATAAGCCTCAGCAGAAAAGAAGTGGTAGCCCGTACCAGATTCGAACTGGTGATCTCCGCCTTGAGAGGGCGGCGTCCTAAACCGCTAGACGAACGGGCCACATGACATCTGCACTGCCGTGCTGCAAGGAAATATATTACGGGACAAAAAACGTCAGCGCAAGAAGAAATTCCAAATTGCCGAAAAATTGTCGGCAGGTTATGGAATACGCAGGTAAACTTGGTAGCTAATTCAAGTTGAGATGAACCAAAAGAGCTTCGCGCTCGTTGGGAATATCGTCTTCGATCACGGCGTCGAGGGCGGAGTTGAGAAGCTGACCCAGTTCCGGCCCGGGCTTGACTCCGGCACGGATCAGGTCGCCGCCGTTGATGGCGAGCATCTTGAGCGTATAGGGCTCCCCTGCCTTCAGCAGCTCGTGCGCCAGCGCGCGCATCTCCTCAATCGTCTCAACATAATAGAAGCACGACGGGGCCTTGCCAAGTGTGTCGGCACGCTTAAGGTCCATGAGCTCGTCAATCAGGCGGGCCGTGTCGACGCCCTCACCCGAAAGCGCGCGCATCATATTGAGCAGGCAGGAGCGCTCGGGGCGCAGCGGCTTGTCGTGATATTTGATGAGCAGGCACACGTCGCGCACCAGGTCGTGCGAGAGCGCCAGGCGATCCATAATGACGCGCGCTTTCTTGGCGCCGAGCTCGGGATGACCGTAGAAGTGTCCGCTGCCGGCGTGATCGACCGTGAAACACTCGGGCTTGGACACATCGTGCAAAAACGCCGCCCACATCAGGCTCGACGAGGGCGCGACGCCGTCGCACAGCGCAAGCTCCCCTGCCACCGTCAGCACACGGGCGATATGCTCGTAAACGTTAAACGCATGATAGACACTTCGCTGATCAAAGCCGCGACCCGCTGCCAGCTCAGGCACAGAGGCACAGATGAGCTCGGGGTAGCGCAGCATCGCGTCTCCCCCATGACCGGTCGAAAGAATGCCCTCAAGCTCAATACCCACACGCTCGCGCGCCACGGCGTCGAGCAGCGGCGCGCACTCGGCAAGCGCGCGCTTAGTCTCGGGCTCAATCATAAAGTCCAGGCGGCAGGCAAAGCGCACCGCACGCAACATGCGCAGGGCGTCCTCGTTAAAGCGACGCTTGGGATCGCCGACAGCGCGAATCAGCTTGCGCTCCAAGTCACCCTGGCCGTCGTAGCGGTCGACAAGCCCGCGCTCGGGATGCCAGGCCATAGCGTTGACGGTAAAGTCGCGGCGCGCCAGATCGTCCTCAAGCGAGGCGGCACGTTCCACACTCTGAGGATGACGACCGTCGGTATAGAAGCCGTCTAGGCGATAGGTGGTGACCTCAATGCGCTCGCCATCGCAAATAGCCGTAATGCCGCCAAATTTAATGCCCGACTCAACTACTGCAATACCGGCGGCCTCGAGTGCCGCCTTGGACTCCTGCCACAGGCCGCTGCAGCACATGTCGACATCGTGGCTGGGACGTCCCATCAGGGCGTCACGTACCCAACCGCCCACGTACCAGGCCTCAAGACCAGCATCCTCGAGAGCGCGCAACACACGCAAAGAGGCGGCTGACGGCTGCGAAGCGTTGAGCGAAACATTGCACATTCCTGTGGCCTCCTGCACTTGCGGGCATATCGATTGATGGTTTCCAAGAAGTCTAGCAAGAAACGAGAGCGGGCGCACACGCGAACGCGCTTCAAGCACGATTGGATCCCAAGGTATCGACTACAAACATGAAAAAGCACCCGCCTCGGCAATCCGAGACGGGTGCTCTACAAAGCAAGGATGCAAGGTCCGTGCGCTGCGTTAGCAGACCCGACGGATGGCGATGCCCTTCTGATACTCATCGACCTTAGCAAAATCGCCCAAACCCGGGCACTCGACCACGTTGGCGCCGGTGGCCATCGAGAGGCGCAGAGCGTCCTCAACACGCTCGGGGGCATCGTGCCACACGGACAGGAAGGCAGCGAGCGAGGAATCGCCGGCGCAGACCGTCGACAGCAGCTTGACCTCAAAGGTGCGGTTGGCAAACCAGATGTGCTCGCCGTTGGAGAAGTACGCGCCGTCGCCACCAAGGGTCAGCAGGACGTTCTTGGCACCCTTGGCATGAAGCTCGGCCATCGCGCCCTTGACAGACTCGTCGTCACCACCGCTCACCTTAATGCCAAAGATGTCGAGCAGCTCGTCGTCGTTGGGCTTAATGAGCAGCGGCTCCATGGCAATGAGGTCTGCCAGCTGATGGCTTGAGATGTCGAGGACGAACTCGGCGCCCTTTGCCTTAACGCGGCGAAGCACCTCGGCAAGGAAACCCTCGGAGGTGTTGGGGGGCAGCGAGCCGCTGATGACCAGGCACGTCATGTCTGCGAGCGAATCGATAAGCTCAAACATCTCCTGCTCGTTGGCCTCGTTGATGGCAGCACCGGCGTTGACCATGTTGTACTCGGTGTCGGGGCCGGCGTTGAGGAAGACGTTGACGCGCGTGATGCCGTCGGTCCACACGGGCTTGACGGGCACGCCCAGGGCCTCGGCGCCCTTGACGATGAACTCACCCGAGAAGCCAGCGAAGAAGCCCAGGATCGTGGTGTCGACGCCGTAGTGATCGAGCGTGAACGAGACATTGAGGCCCTTGCCGTTGGGCGTATAGACCGCGTTGCGCGTGCGGGTGACGGTGTTGGCCGAAAGGCCGTCGCAGGCGATGTTGTAGTCAATGGCGGGATTTGCAGTGAGCGTATAAATCATGAATGTTCCTTTCACGAAGCAACGTGTTAATGAAAGTATATTCCACGTATCGGTAAAAGGCTAGGACAACTCGGCGAACGGTGTGGAAGCGATGAAGTACGGCAGGACACCTCTCCCCCATGGCGGAACAAAAAGGCGCCCCAGCCGAAACCGGGGCGCCGCATGCGCACGAATATGTCGCGTTTCGATTACTGACGATCGAGCTTGCGGACAGCAACGCGCTTGCTGTACTCATCGACGTGGCCGAAGTCGCCGATGCCGACGGACTCGGCAACGTTGGCGCCGGTGGCCATAGCGAGCTTCATGGCCTCCTCGACGTTGTCGCGATCCCTGTACCACTTGTGCAGGAACGCAGCGAGGGTGCAGTCGCCGGCGCAGACGGAAGAGACCAGCTTGATGTTGAACTCACGCTTGGCATACCAGATGTCCTCGCCGTTGGAGAAGTAAGCGTCACCGCGGCTACCACGGGTGAGCAGCACGTTCTGGACGCCAGCGTCGTGAGCCATCTTCATGGCAACGCGGACCTCGTCGTCGGTGTCGACCGGCACGCCGAAGATGGCCTTCATCTCGTGATGGTTCGGCTTGATGAGCAGCGGCTTCTTGTGAGCGAGCTCCTTGAGCTTGTCGGAGGACAGGTCCAGGACGACGTCGGCGCCACGAGCCTGAGCGTGCTCCATGACCTGAGCCAGGAAGTCGGGCGTAGCTTTGGGAGGCACGGAGCCGGAGACGATCAGGCACTCAAGGTCTCCCGCGGTGTCCAGGATGTTGTAGAGCTCCTCCTGGTGCTGCGGCGTGATCGGAGCACCCGGGTTCAGGATGCCGTACTCGTGCTGACCATCGTTGACGTAGGTGTTGATGCGCGTGATACCGTCGGTCCAGACCGGGCGGCAGAGGCAACCCAGGTTCATGACCTCCTCGACGATGAACTTGCCCGTGAAGCCGGCGAAGAAGCCGAGCGCGACGGTGTCGACGCCCATCTTCTTAAAGGCGAAGGACACGTCGAGGCCCTTGCCGTTAGCCGTGTAGCTGGCCGAGCCGGTGCGGACGTTCTCGTCGGGCTCGAGCGGAGAGCTCGAAACCGTCATGTCGACAGCCGGGTTAGCGGTTAGCGTGTAGAACATTTACAGTACCCCCTGTATATGTGAGGGCCGCGTGGCCGGCCCATTCCAACCACGCGGTTACCTCTGATACCAAATTAGCGAGCTGCGGACTCGAGCAGTGCCTTGACCTCGGCTGCGGTGTTGCAGGCGAGCGCCTTCTCGGCGAGCTCGTCGCACTCGGCCTTGGTCCACTGGCTGATGGTCTTGCGGGCGCGCAGGATAGAAGGAGCGCTCATCGAGAACTCCTCCAGGCCCCAGCTGATCAGCAGCGGCTCGAGCAGCGGATCGGCAGCGGCTTCGCCGCACATACCGACCATGATGCCGGCCTTCACGCCGCTCTCGATGATGTTCTTGAGCGAGCGGAGCACGGCGGGATAGTAAACCTGGTACAGGTTGGAGATGGTGTCGTTACCACGGTCGGCGCACATGGTGTAACCGATCAGGTCGTTGGTGCCGATGGAGAAGAAGTCGGCGACCTCGGCAAGACGGTCTGCGAGCAGCGAAGCGGCGGGCGTCTCGACCATGATGCCGACCTCGATGTTCTCGTTGAACTTGCGACCCTCTTCGGTCAGCTCGGCCTTGCACTGCTCGACGAGCTCCTTGACAGCCAAGACCTCCTCGACGCAGGTGACGAGCGGGATCATGATCTTGACGTCACCGAAGGCGCTAGCGCGCAGCAGAGCGCGGAGCTGGACCTTGTACTGGTCGGGATTGGCCAGGCAGTAACGCACGGCGCGGAAGCCCATGAAGGGGTTATCTTCCTTGACCATGTGCAGATACGGAATCTCCTTGTCGCCGCCAACATCGAGCGTGCGGATGATGACCGGAGCACCCTTGAGCGCGCTGGCGACCTTACGGTAGGCGTTGAACTGCTCCTCCTCGGAAGGAAGCTCAGCAGAGTCCATGAACAGGAACTCGGAGCGGAACAGACCGATGGCCTCGGCGTCGTGATCGAGCGCGTTGGGCACGTCATCGGGGTTACCGATGTTGCAGGCGATGATCTTCTTGATGCCATCGGCAGTCACGGACGGCTTGCCGCGGAAGGCCTCGAGGGCTGCCTTCTCGGCAGCGAAGGCCTCGGCCTTGGCGGTGTATGCGGCGAGCGTCTCCTCGTCGGGATCGGCCTCAACGATACCCTTGCCACCGTCGACGACAACGGTCATACCGTTGCGCAGCGCGGTGCAGCTATTGGAAACCGAAAGGACAGCCGGGATCTCGAGGGCGCGCGCAATAATCGCGGAGTGCGACGTGCGGCCACCGGTCTCGGTGACGATACCGGCAACGTGGGCCTTATCGATCGTGGCGGTCATGGACGGCGTGAGGTCGTGAACGACAACGACAGTATTCTCGGGCAGGACGGAGAGGTCGACGACCTCCTTGCCCAGCAGCTCGGCCAGAATACCGGTGCGGATGTCGGCGATGTCGGCCGCGCGCAGACGAAACATCTCGTCGTCCATGGACAGGAACATGTTCTCGAACATGGTCGAGGTGTCCATGAGCGCCTGCTCGGCGCAGGTGCCGCCGTCAATGGCGGCGTTGATGGCGTCGGTCATGCCCGGGTCCTGAGCCAGGACAATGTGTCCGCTCATGATCTCGGCCTCGGCCTCGCCCACCGTCTCCTTCATGTGGTCGGCCTGAGCCTGGGTCTTCTCGCAGAAGACCGAAAGAGCGGACTGATAGCGCTCCTTCTCTGCTGCCGAATCAGCAACCTCGTGCGGCTCAAACGTCAAGTCGGGATCGACGGCGACCATGACGGTGCCGATACCGATGCCCTCGGAAGCGTTGACTCCCTGATACATTCCCATTCCTCTCTCCGTGTCATGTGATAAAGCGTTTTGCCATATCCATGACAAAAGAGCGCAGCTACCTTACAACAGGTCACTGCGCCCCCAAATATGAACTTAGTTGTTCAACATGCGACCCGTTTGAGTTCTACTCGCCAAGACCGCTCTTGATGAGCTCGATGGCAGCAGCCAGAGCCTCGGCCTCGTCGGCGCCGTCGCACTTGACCTCGACCTCAGTACCGCAGGGGATACCAGCAGCCATGAGGGCCATCGGGGACTTGCCGTTGACCTCCTTCTCGGGGGTGACGACCGTCACGTCACAGGCGTACTTGCCCATGGTGGAGGCGAACAGACCAGCCGGACGCATGTGCAGACCCTGAGGATTAACGAGGGTAGCCTTCTCAGAAACCATAATTGACTCCTTTTTGTGTTTAACCCCTGTCATGCATGTGGCAGGAGTCAGATTCACGACGTTGTTTATATTAACTCACATCAAACGGTTTTTCATTATGTTTCAGACGAATTATTGGACAGATGTGTTTGTCGTCCGCTTGCTCGCCGGGCGGGCGCGGGTTAAGTTTGCTGCTCTACAGTCCTGCGCAAGACGGAAAGCACATTAAGTGCTTTCCTTTGCATGCGGAACTCGCGACAAACTTAACCCGCGCCCGCCCGGCGAGCAAGCTGCGGAAACTCGGTCGATCCAGAGTAATGTCGGCTGAAAGGAATTCTGGCTGATGGGATCAACCGGTGCGTTCTCTGTTACCGAAAAAGGCGGAGACCCTGGAGAGGGACTCCGCCTTATATACAGGGGGCGATGTTATTCCCGTACCGTGGAATTAGACCAGGCGGGCGTTGATCGTCTTGGCGATCTCGACGGCGTCGGTGGAACCCTTGACGGTGGCACGGAAGTCCTCGTCCATGAGCGCCTCGGCGACCTTGGAAAGGATCTTGAGGTGCGTGGTGCCAGCCTGTGCACCCGGGATGAGCAGAGCGATGGTCACGTTAACGGGAGCGCCGTCCATGGTATCCCAACCGGTCACGCCGGACTCGTCCTTGACGACGATGACGGCAGCCTCGGTAATGGCATCGGACTTGGCATGCGGAATGGCGAAGCCCTCCATCATGCCCGTGGTACCCTCGGCCTCGCGGGCCAGGAAGGCGTTCATCACGGCATCGGCGTCGCTCGCGACACCGGCCTTGACGGCCTGGTTGGAGACAAAGCTCAGAGCCTCGTCACGAGAAGCGAAGTCCTCGGCGACAAAGACGTTCTCGACCTTCACGAAGTCGGCAGCCTCGGCCTTGGGGGCCTCGACGGCAGCGGCCTTGGGGGCCTCGACCGGCTGAGCAGCGGCGGCGGGAGCTGCCTTCTGGTTCTTCTCGAAGTCGTACTTCTTGAAGGCCACGAACAGGATGCCACCGACCACAGCGCCGATGAGGATCGCGAGGACCCACAGCGGACCATTCTCGACAACGGGCAGGACCAGGAAGCCACCATGAGGCGCCGGATCGTGAACGTTGAACATAATGGTCAGGATCGAGGCGATAGAGGAACCGAGCATCATGATGGGCATGACGGGCCAGATGTTCTTGGTCATGAACGGAATGGCGCCCTCGGTGATGTGGGTGCAACCAAGGATGAGGTTGACGATACCGGCGTCGTGATCCTCCTGGCTGAAGTACTTCTTGCCGACAACGACGGCGAAGGTGGTGATCAGCGGCGGAACGATGCAAGCTGCGGAGACGGCAGCCATGAAGTTGGTGCCGAAGTTGTAGGTGTCGGTGCCGACACCGGCGGCCAGGGCCTCGGTGAGCATAGCGGTACCGGTGACGTAAGCAGCCTTGTTGACCGGGCCGCCCATGTCAACGGCGCACATGCAGCCGATGGCAAGGCCCAGAACAATGGCGCCAGAGGCAGACAGACCCTTGAGGAAGTCCATCATGGCGGTGTTGATGGCAGCCATGGGGCCGGAGATGCCGAGCATGACCAGGCCGACGATAGCAGTCGAGAACAGCGGGTACAGGAAGATAGCCTTGAGGCCGTCCAGATTCTTGGGCAGCTTGGAGAAGACCTTCTCGAGCAGCAAGATGACATAGCCAGCGAGGAAACCGCCGACGATGCCGCCCAGGAAGCCGAAGCCCACGCCGGCGCCGCCGGCGTCGATCATGCCGGTCTCGGCGTTAACGGGCAGGCCCTGGATGGCGATCATACCGGCAACAAAACCGGGGACGAGCGCCGGGCGCTTGCCGATGGACTCGGCGATGTAGGCGGAAAGCACGGGAACCATGAGGTTCATGGCGATGCCGCCGATGATCTTGAGCATAGCGGCAAAGCTGTTGTAGTCAGACGCCGTCGAATCGAAGGACGTGATGCCCCACAGGAACGAGACGGCGGTCAGGACACCACCAGCGACGACGAAGACCAGCATGTGGCTGACGCCGTTCATGAGGTGCTTGTAGATGATGTGGCCGATGGACTCCTTCTCCTCGACCTCATCCTCGACATCGGCAGCAGCCGCAACCGAGTCGTCACCCTTGGCGGCGAGCGCGCGGTCGATCAGCTTACCGGCGGCCTCGACGGACAGGGCTTTGGAAACACCAACGGAAACCATGCGCTTGCCGGCGAAACGCTCCGCCTGGACATCCTTATCGGCCGCGACGACGACGGCCTTGGCACCAGCGATCTCGCTCTTGGTGAGTTCGTTCTCGACACCGACCTGGCCATGGGTCTCGACCTTAATAGTCAGACCTCGCTCGGCAGCTGCCTTCTCCAGCGCCTCCTTCGCCATGAAGGTGTGCGCAATGCCGGTCGGGCAACCGGTGGCGGCGATGATGTCAAACTTAGCCATGTGTCCCTCCTTTTTAAGTTTTGCGCCCGCAGGCGCTCCCCTACACGCGCGTCCTTGCGCGCTTTTCCACAACTGAAAGATACCAACCTACCGTCCGCGTGAGAAGAGACAAGGCGCAATTCTCCGGTGAAAGGTTCTTTCATAACCGTAAACGGTAAGTGAAAGTTTACCATCAACACTTGAAACGGCAAGGTGTATCTTGTAATTGAAAATCCCCCTATACTATGACATTACAAAACGAGTCCGATTTTCATGCCAACCAGGAGCCATCCATGACCGATAGTAGCAAGAGCGCACTTTCCCTCATTAGTACCCATCAGGGATACAGCGAGTCCGAGCAGCGCATTGTCGACTATATATTGGAGCACCAGTCCGAGGCGCCACGCCTCACGGCGGCTCAGCTCTCGCGCGCCGCCGCCACGTCCGAGGCGACCGTTTCGCGCTTCTGCCGCAAGCTTGGCTTTGGCAGCTTCCGCAGCTTTCAGTTTTCGTTGGCGCGCGACTTGGAGAGTCAGCGCAACGAGGGCCTGACCGACGAGGTATCGCTCGACAACATGGAGCAGAGCCTTAAGAACATCCTGGCTGCCAAGGTGAGCGAGCTTAATGCGACCATCGACGGGATCGACCACGATACGCTGGCGGCTGTTGTGCATGCCCTTAAGCATGCAGGGGTTATTGAGTTTGCAGCTGTGGGCAATACGAACGCGGTCGCGCTCGATGCGACGTTTAAGTTTTCGCAGCTGGGCCTGCGCTGCATGGCGAGCACCATTAGCGAGACATCAATCGGCTTTGCGCTCACGTTGCGCCCGGGTGACGTCATCGTGCTAATCTCAAACTCCGGCAAATCGCGCCGACTGAATCGCATGGCAAAAGCGGCTCGCAACTGCGGCGCAACCGTAGTCGTCATCAGCAGCGACAGCAAATCCCCGCTCGCGCGTCTGGCAGACTACACTTTTAATACCGTCAACCACGAAGCGCTGCTGACGACAGGCGACTTTGCGTTCTCTAAGATCAGTGCCACGATGATCATCGAAGTCATCTACAACTTCCTGCTGCCCGAGATTGAAGACGCTCGCGAACATATCAGCTACTACGAGGAGCTCATCCAGCCGGATAAGGTCGTTGAGTAAAACGCGTAGTGGGACAAAAATTTCAGTCTATTTTGTCCCATCAACACCGCTGATACGACCTAACCTCGAGCTTCTTTGAGCATCTGCTTTGCGTGGGCCAAGCTTGCCTCCGATTGATCGCCGCTCAACATGCGGGCGATCTCGGCGGTACGCGCTTCGCCGGTTACCTCGTCCAAATGCGTCTGGGGAACATCGCCCGGTTCCTTGCTGACAACATAATGCTTGTCAGCCATGACGGCGACCTGCGCCAAGTGGGTTACGACAATCACCTGATGCGTAGCGGCGAGATTTGCCAGCACGCCCGCGAGCGCACGCGCCGTGGAGCCACCGACACCAGCATCGACCTCGTCAAACACCAGCGTATCGACACCGTCCGCGTTACCGAGGACAACCTTGCTTGCCAGCATGACGCGGCTGAGCTCGCCGCCCGACGCAATTCGACGCAGGGGGCGCGGCGTCAAACCGGCACCGCTGCGGTATAGCAGCTCGTAGCTCGAAGGACCAACGGGCGTCCACTCAGCACGGGGAAGATCGCGCGACTCCCAGACGAGCTCGGCACTACCCATCTCCAAGCGCGCCATCTGGCGGCCAACCTCGTGGCAGAAGCGCGGGGCCGCCGTATTGCGAGCGCGCTTAAGTGCCTTGGCAGCGGCAAACAACTCGCGCTCGGCGCTCCCGAGTGCCTCACGCGCCTTTTTGATCTGTTCATCGCCATCATCGACCAGGGACAGCAGCTCTTGCGAGCGATCGCGCATGGCAAAAACATCGTCCATGGTGGGGCCCCACTGACGCAACAGCCCCTTGAGGTCGGAATACCGCTCACGCATGCGGGCGAGCTCGCGCGGGTCGAAGGCGACCCCATCGCGATAGGCACGAAGCTCGTTCGCGCAATCCTCAAGGGAGATACAGGCATCCGAAAGCGCATCGGCAATGTCGCCCAGTTTGCGATCGACGGTAGCCATACGGGAAAGCTCTGCCACGGCGTTGTTCACGGCATCGAGCGCTCCCCCTTCGGCGACAAGCGATGCATGGGCATCGCTAGCAGTGGCAACCAGTACCTCGGCATGTTCGGAGCGCGGCAGCAGTTCCTCGAGTTCCTCATACTCGCCCGGCCTGGGGTCGACCTCGGCAATGCGCTCCAGGGCGAAGCGCGCCTCCTCGACACGACTCCCCTGCGCACGCGAGGCCTCCTCGACGCGACGAACCTCCTTGGCAGCCGCGCGCGAGGCTTTAAAGCAAGCACGGTAGTGCTCGAGCGCCTCGAGCGCAGAACGTCCCGCCCACGCATCGACCATCGCAACGTGATGCGCCGGATCGAGCAAGCGCTGGTGCTCGTGCTGGCCGCACAGATCCATCATCACGCCAACGCGCTCCGAAAGCTCGCGCACGCTGGCGATGCGGCCGTCAATCTTCACGCGGCTGCGGCCCTCGGCAGAAAGGCTACGCTGGACCGTGAAACCCTCCGTGTCGTGTGGACCGTCGAACAGCCGCGCCTCAACGCTAGCAAGCGCCTCGCCCTCGCGCACCGTCGAAGAATCCGCACGCTCGCCCAAAATAAGCTTGAGGGCCGAGAGCAGCGCGGTCTTACCGGCGCCGGTTTCTCCAGTCAGAACCGTTAGGCCCGCGCTCGGAACCAACGTCGCCTCGCGAATGAGTGCAATGTTGGAAACCTGCAGCTCATCGATCATGACGCACTCCGTAGAATACGCGGCTCACCGAGTTGTAAAAACTCTCGGGGCCGTAGTCGAGCAGCAGCACATCGCCGGGGCCTCGGCGCACGGCCACGCTCTCGACCGTGCCGTCGCAGGTAATAAACTGTCCATCGATAGCGATCGCCGGAACGCTCGGGCGATCATCGGACATAAAGATTTCGACGACATCACTCGGCGAAGTCAAGAAGGCACGGGCCTGAATGGTGTGCGGCGCAATGGGTACGCAGACCATACCCGTATAGTCGGGGCTCACAATGGGGCCACCTGCACTGAGCGCGTACCCCGTAGAACCAGTCGCCGTGGACACGACCACGCCGTCGCCACGCAGTCGATCGATATGGTGGCCCGACACCGTGATGTCGAACTCAACCATATCGGACAGGGGGCCGCGCGTGAGCGCCATGTCGTTGAGGGCGAACGTGCGCACGACATCCTTCGTGCCATCGTCGCGCACGGACACGATATCCGCGGCGATGGTGGCGCGACGGCTCACGTGCAGCTCGCCGGAAAGGGCGTCGCTCACGACCTGCAGAATGTCGCGCTCCTCGGGGCTCGCAGCAGTTAAAAAGCCCAGGTGACCATAGGAAAGACCGAGGATAGGAATCTCGCGATGGTTGAGGATGCGGGCAGCGCGCAGCAACGTACCGTCGCCGCCGAGCGTAATGACCAGATCGGAGCCGTCAATATCAGGCGTGCTTTGAATCTTCGATCGCTGGTCGGCAGCCCATGCGACCTCATAGCCCTGGCGCGTCAGCCAAAGCTCGAGCATCAGGCCGCTCTCAACCGCCTCTTGCTTGTAGTAATTGGGAACCAGAAAGACCTTCATAGCGTTGCAGCTTTCTCGCTCAAAACCGATACCTGGAATTGCAGCTCGTCTTGCGTGCGGTCGCCGGGGTCAAATCTCGTGCCGTACAGGAAAAACTCAACGTTTCCCTTGGCACCATGAATGGGCGACACGCACACATCGACCGGGAACAGCCCCTTGGCAGCAAAGAGTTCAACTGCCGCAACGAGTGTATCGCGGCGCACGGCGGGATCGGTCACAATGCCGCCCTCACCCACCAGCGCCGCCGGAGCCTCAAACTGCGGCTTTACAAGCGTGCAGAATGCACCCGTAGGCGCCAGGCACGCCAGCACCGCATCGATAATGTTCGCGATGCTGGTAAACGAGACATCACACACAGCCAGGTCGATGGCGCCGGCATAGCCAAGCTCAGGCAGCTGCGTCACGTTTGTGCGCTCATGCAGCGTCACGCGATCGTCCTGACGTAACGACCAATCGAACTGGGCGCGACCAACGTCCACCGAGACAACGGTCGCAGCTCCGCGCTTGAGCAGGCAATCGGTAAAGCCGCCGGTAGAGCAGCCCACATCCAGACAGGCAAGGCCCGTCGGATTGATACCAAACGTATCAAGCGCGCCTTCGAGCTTAAGACCGCCGCGGCCAACATAGGGAATGCGCCCCTTCACGTGCAACGGCAGGCCCGGGGTCACCTTAAGGCCCGGCGAAGTCAAGCGCTCGCCGCCACTCGAGACCAAGCCAGCCATAAGAGTGCGAAGGGCATCCGCGCGATCGGCGCAGATGCCCTGTGAAATCAGTTCGTCATCAAGACGCACGCGTTTCATGAATGCCATCAACCATTCGTATCCGGAGATGCGGCCTAGCTATCCTGGGATTCGTTTGCCGCATCCTCATCGTATTCCTGCTCGAGCTTGTCGGCCTCACGCGGCGTCAGCTCAAACTTGTCGACCATGTCGACCGCACGGGAGCCCAGCTCAATCGCCTCGTCAAACAGATCGAGCGAACGCTCCAAGGACGTATCCTTAGAGCGAACGGTAGCTATGATCTGGTCCAAGCGGTCCGAAATCTCGTCGAAGTTGCGGACGGAACCCTCTGGCATGGCTACTCCTCGACGGTACCGGTCTCGGCCTCGGCGACCTCAGCGTCCTCGTCGAGAACGCCGGCCTCGGCCTGAGCAACCGCAACCTTTGCGGCAGCCTCGGCAGCCTGTGCCTCCTCGCGAGCGCGATCCTCGGCCAGCAGCTCCTGGTATAGGTCCTCGCCCGGCAGCTCCTCGCTGCGAGCGATCTTACCCAGCACGCCGTTGACGAACGACGCGGACTGGTCGGTGCCATAGGCCTTGGCAAGCTCAACGGCCTCGTTGATCACGATGGCGTCCGAGACCTCCTCGTCGGTGAGGAAACGCATCTCGTAAACGGCGATACGCAGCAGGTTGCGGTCGGCGCCGGGCATGCGCATAAGATCCCAGTTCTTGGCAACGGAGCGCAGAGCACAGTCGATGCGGTCGATATGCTCGTAGGCACCTCGGCACAGCTCCAGAGCATAGGGATCGAGGGGACCCTTCGAGATCAGGAAATCACCCTCGAGGACGCGCTCGAGCGGGCTGTCCGTGGCCTCGGCCTGGAACAGCAGCTGCAGCGCCTGACTGCGGGCAAGCGTACGCCCGCGATAAACCTTAAGGCTCAAAGGTTACTCCTTGGGGAAAACGAGGCCGTCGATGCAAACGTCAACGCGCTCGACCTCAACGCCAACCTGGGCATCGATGGCGGCGACCACGGCAGCGCGAACGGCCTCGGCGAGTTTCTTGAACGGATAGCCAAAGAACACCACGACACGCACGGTGAGTGCGAGCTTGTCGCCGACGACCTCGGCCTCGACCGCCGGCTCGGAAGCCGGGGCCTTGGACGAGAGCATCATGGAGACAAGGTTGGTGGCAAGGTCCTTGACGCCAACGGAGGCGATGCCCTCGACATCGGACACGGCGCGCGAGACGATGGCGGTCAGAACATCGGGCGAAATGCCGATGCCGTCAATTTTGATTTCCTGGGGCATGAATCCTCCTAGAAGATTTGGTTGCTAGACGCGGGAGACGAACTTGCCGTCGCGGGTGTCAACCTTGATGACCTCGCCCTCGTTGAGGTACATGGGGACCTGGATGACAGCGCCGGTGTCGATCGTGGCCGGCTTGGTGGAACCCTGGACGGTGTCGCCCTTAAAGCCCGGGTCGGTTTGGACAATGGTGGTCTCGATGAACATCGGCGGGGTCACGCCCATGAGCTCATCGTCGGCGAAGAGCAGCTGGCAAACGTCGTTCTCGCGCAGCCACTTGGAGTTCTCGCCCACCATGTCCTCGGGAACGGGAACCTGCTCATAGGACTCGTTGTCCATGAAGATGTAGTCGGTGCCATCGTTGTAGAGATACTGGAACTCACGGGTGGTAAGCATGACGCTCTCGAACTTGGTGCCGGCGTTGCAGGTGTTCTCGACGACGCGGCCGCTCTTGATGTCGCGGGTCTTGTAGCGCACAAACGCGCCGCCCTTGCCCGGCTTGACATGCTGGAACTCAACGATGGTGTAGACCTTGTCCTTGATGCGGAGACCGAGGCCGTTCTTGAAGTCGGCGGTAGAAATGGTAGGCATAGCGACCTTTCTTGTTATGGGCAGAACGCACAAGCGTCCAAATTACATACGACAGAAATTATACACTTGCAGACGGCGCCTGCGGCGAGCGCATAAAAAGAGAACGCGGGGCGTCCGAATCGATCCGAACGCCCCGCCCCAAACTGTCTACCGAAGTAGACTAGCAGTCGATAACGTGCAGGTCGTGCGGGGTCTTGGTGAAGGGCTCGTAGCCGTTCTCGGTGACCACGCCGTAGTCCTCAAGGCGCACGCCGCCCACGCCGGGCAGGTAGACGCCGGGCTCCATGGTGACAACCGAGCCGATCTCGATGGTGTTCTTGCTGCGGTTGAAGTTGGGCAGCTCGTGGATGTCGATGCCCACGCCGTGGCCCAGACCATGGTTGTAGTAATCGCCATAGCCGGCATCGCCGATGATCTTCTTGGAAAGCTTGAAAATGTCGTTGCCCTCAACGCCCGGATGGATGGCAGCGACGCACTCCTCATGCGTGCGGCGCACGAGCGCATACAGGTCGAGCTGCTCCTGCGTGGGCTCGCCCATCACGACGGTGCGCGTCATATCGGAACGATAATCGCAGTAGCCCGCGCCGTAATCCATGAGGACAAAGTCGCCCTTCTCGATCACACGGTCGCTCGGCACGGCATGCGGGTTGGCGGTGTTGGGACCGCTCGCTACGATGGAGCCAAAGGCAAGGCTGTCAGCGCCGTTGGCGAACATAAAGTTCTCGAGCTCGTTGCGAACCTGCTTCTCGGTCATACCGGGCTTAATAAAGCCGAGCATGTGCTGGAAGGCGGCGTCAGTGATCGACTGTGCATGGCGCATGAGCTCAATCTCCTCGGCATCCTTGATGGCGCGCATCTTACGGATGTCGTCGTGCATCAGTGGCAACATGCAGGCGACGGAGCGGTCCTCCAGACCACGCTGAATGCCCTGGTAGAAGTTGATCTGCATGTCGTCCTCGACAGCGCAGACGCGGCACTTGTTGGCCGCGATCTTGCCGGCGACCCAACCGGGGATGGTGCCCTCATCCATGTCGTAAACCCAGGGGCTGCCGGCGGGCGTGTTCTCCTCAAAGCTGTTGAGGTAGCGCGAGTCGGTGTGGAACAGGCACTGGTCGGCCGTAATAAACGCAGCGTGCGGGAACTCGAAGGTGTAGTCAAAGACGCCCTTCACGCCCGTAAGCCAACGAAGGTTGGCCTCATCGCGCACGACGATAGCGTCGTAGCCGCGCTCAACCATCAGGGCACGGACACGCTCGATACGACCGGCAGGACCGGCAGCAAACTCAGACATGCAGATTCCTTTCTTGTTGTCTCAATATAGACGGGACGGGTCTCAACCGAACGACGGAATCGCATGCGATCCGCAACCGATTGAAAACCCGCCCCTCAACATGATACGAAAGACGATGGAAGTCAATAAATCTTAGAGAAGTTCTTTACGAGAAGCCAAGTAGGCGTGAGCATGGCGCTCAAGAACCTCGTCCTCGACGCTCGTTAGGCGAATGGCGCCGAGCGCCGCGGGCAGCGGCAGCATGCTGCGGTTCGAGCGGACAAACTGCTGTCTGCGGAACTCCTCGATATATGCGGCAGGCTCCAAGTCGAAGGCAAGCTCCTCGATGCCAAAGTCCTCCAGGCAGTCATCGAGATCAAACACATAGTCGATATCGAAGTCGCAGGCATCGTGTGCTAGGCGCGCCTCAAAGCGCATGCCCTCGGACAACAGCTGGTAGGCAGGGACCTGCGAAGCGGCATCGCCCAAGCAAGCGCGCAGGGTGCGCTCCCCCGTCTTGCCAAAATCGAGCGCATGGCGAGCGCTCGGGTTCGTGGCCGTCAGCACGTCCTTGCGGGCAGTCTGAGACCATTGAACGGCATTGACGAGTGCGACCTCCTCGCCCGCGAGAATCTCGGGGACGGTCTCAGTAAACTGATTCCAGCGGGACTTGCTGCTCGAAAGCATGGTGCCAACAAGTACCGCATAGCCGAACTTGAGGTCCTCGGGTTCCGCCTCGCGAACAAGGTAGAGATCACACACAACCAAGCCCGGTTCGGGACGGAACGCGATAGCGGGAAGCGCATTGGCCAACGAGGCGACGAGCGGCTTCATGGTCGTCGCGACCGTGAGCATGGCGTCGAAGGTCGTCGGAAGCAAGGCGCACTCGGTGCGACCGCACCACTGGTTGGCACACCAGCAAACGACCGAGCAGGTCGCCGTGTCGCCGACAGCGACAACGAGATCGTCGCAGGTGATGCGGTTGGCAGACAGGGCGCCAAAGATAGCATCGGCGTCGGCCAGCGTGGCACCAGCAGGCGAAACCTCGAGGACGAGCAGCGACACGGCAAAACCGGCGTCGACCAGCGCATGCTCGACGACCTCACCAAAACGCTCGGATGTGGCGTCGTTCCAAACCACCATCGCGCGCTTAGGCTTGCCCACGGCCGAGGCAAACATGCGCGGCAGCTCATCGAACGCGCCCAATCCGACGCGGACATCGACACTGCGGTTTTGGAAATTGATCAGTTGACGGCGAATCATAGCAGTCCACGCTCCAAAAGCATCTCGGCACAAAGGTAGGAAACGTCCTCGAAGGACTTGTTGCGAATATCAAGGGTAATATCGGCGGCCTGGCGATACAGCGGACGACGATGCTCAAACAGGCGCGCGGCATGCTCGGGCGAACGGAAATCGGGGCGCGTGTCGGACCGACGAATCTGGCGAATCGAATCCTCGAAGTCGCCCTCGAGGTACACGCACGTACCCATTTCGTGCATCAGCTCAATATTCACCGGCGTCTCGACGATACCGCCCCCGCACGAAACCAACAGGCTGCGCTCACTTTGGAGCGAACGGAGCGCCGAGGTCTCGAGCTCGCGAAAACGATCCTCGCCCTCGGTCTCAAAAATCTCGGTTACCGACTTGCCGCAACGGCGCACGACCAGGCGGTCGGTATCGATAAAACGCCTCTTGAACATGGTGCCGACGTTGCGCGCGAGCGTCGACTTGCCCGCGCCCAAAAAGCCGATAAAGAAGATATGGTCGCAGCCGTGTTTGGTGTGCTGGGACATAGCGAGACCTATTCCTCGCAGGGAAGGTCGCGCAGGGCCCGGCGCTCAAAGATACGGAAGATCTGCGTATACCACAGGTCCTGCGTCGCCTGCGGCTTTACCAGGATGGTATCGACGCCGGCGAAATTACCGCTCCACACGTCAGTGTAGAGCTGATCACCGATCAGCACCGCCTCTTCGGCCGTGGCGCCGAGGCGCTTAAGACCCGCCTTGAGGGCAAACGGCGCCGGCTTCATGGCGTGGCTGATGGCCTCGAGTCCCAGCTCACGTGCAGAGCTCATGACCTGGTCGCGATGCCAGTTGTTGGACACCATGCACAGCTTAAAGCCTTTGGCGCGGGCGGCGTCGAGCCAAGCGGAAACCGCGGCGGGAACCTGCTCGGTGTCGCGCGGCACCAAGGTGTTATCGCGATCGAGCAGAATGGCGCGCTTGCCGTCGGCCCACAGGGTATTAAGGTCGATGCGATCGACCGAGGCAACGTAACGTTTGGGGCTAAAAATCCTCATGCTAATTCCAAGACTGTTGATGCTCTTCGTAGGTTTGCGAGAAGTACTCCTCGTCCTGCGTAATGTAGAAATACAGGTCATCGGAGTCGGTCGGCTCAAGGGTGGCCTTGAGCGCCTCGAGCGACGGAGAGCAGATGGGCGTGGGCGGCAGGCCCTCATGCTTATAGGTGTTATACGGGCTATCGCTCTGCAGGTCGTCGGCGGTAACCTCGCCACCGGTGACATACATCATGGTCGCATCGCTGTTGAGATAGCGCAGACCGTCGAGCTTGCCGGCAAGGCGGTTGTAGAAGACCGAGGCCACGTGCGCACGTTGATCGGCGTTGAGGCCCTCGCGCTCAACGATAGAGGCCAAGTTGACGATGTCGTAGTCGGACATCTCCACACCATAGCGCTCCTTGATCTTGGCTTCGCAGCTCGCAAAGTCAAGCGACTTGTACTCGGTCTTAAACTGATCGAGCATAGCGCGAATCACGTCATCGACCGTCGGCGAATCGCCCAACGAATAAGTCTTGGGGAACAAGAAACCCTCAAGCGAGTCGTTAGCGGCGCCCTTAAGGAAGCTATAGTCATCCACGTAGTTGGAGGCCTTAGCCTGGTTGAGGAAGTCTTCCTTAGAGATGCCATCGTAGGCCTGGGCCACACGGTCGGCGACTTGATCGACCGTCAGGCCCTCAGGGATAGTCAGCGCATTGGAGCCCGCGTTGGGACCTTCCATGAGCTGCTGAACAACCTTGGTCGCGTCCATGAGTGTGGTGAACAAATAGGTACCAGGCTTGAGCGACATATCGGCGTTGAGCTTTTTCACCGCCGCATAGTAATCCTTGGGATTCTCGACGATATGGTTCTCGGAGAGAATCGAGGCGATCGTATCGCCCGAAGCACCGTCGGGAATGGTTACCGTAACCTGCTGACCAGCCGTGACCTTCGTATCCTCACCGGCAAAGAAGCCCTTGACGGCCGGCACGACAAAGAAAACGATCGCGACAAGCGCAAGCACCGCCACCACAACGCCGATGATCATGGGAACCGGAGAGCTCTTCTTTTGAGCACCGCGACGAGTATGCGTGTTGTAGCTCGAGCGGGTCGCCGGAGCAACGCCATGCGAACCGCGGGCGTGATGAGAATGCGATTGGGGGGCCTGCGTTCGCTGGGTAGGTGCCTGCTGCTTAAAGCGGGTACCGCCTGCAGGCTGGGCCGTACGAGCAGTGGGCTGCTGAGCCGCGTGAGAAGCCGGATGCTGAACCGAACGAGCAGAAGGCTGCTGACCCGTCCGTTGAACAGGTTGGGCCGAACGAGAGAAGGACTGCACCGGGCGCGCGGCAGGCTGAGCTGCGCGCTGCGTCGGCTGTGCCGGACGCTGGCCAGGCTGGGCAGGGCGCGACGCCGGCTGACGTGTACGATTCGGCTGGCGCGGATCGGAAGCACTAGGCATGCGAAACCTCCTCGTTTTTACGATCGAGCCACGTCTGCAAAAAAAGGCTGGCGGCAATCATGTCGATCTTGCCCCTCATCTGCTTTTCGTTGAGGCCCTGCTCGCGCAGGATATGCTTGGCCTCTTGCGAGGACAGACGCTCGTCCTCAAACTCCAGCGGAAGATCGAGCTCGTCGGCAATCTTTTGCGCCACGGCGGCAACGCGCTCGGCTTGGGGGCCGGGCTCACCGGCCATGGTCAGGGGACGTCCGCTTACCAGGATGTCGGGCTCATAGTCTTCGACCAGGTAGCGGAACGTCTTGGCCATACCGGTGACCTCGGCGGCCGGGAGCACCTTGACGGGCATCGCCATCTTGCCATCACGGCTCGAGACGGCGATGCCAATCCTGGTCTCCCCTATGTCCAGCGCAAGCGCGACCACAGTGACTTCTTAGATTCTTAGGCGCCGAGCGCGGTCTTGGCGGCCGCGAGGGCATCGGCGATGCCGGCAGCATTCTTGCCACCGGCCTGGGCCATGTTGGGACGGCCACCACCGCGACCGTCGACCAGACCCGCGATCTGCTTGATCACATTACCGGCGTGGAACCCGGCCTTCACGGCGTCATCGGAGCCGGCAGCGAGCAGGGCCGGAGTGCCCTTCTCAGTCACGCTGGCGACGACACAAGCGACAGGGCCGGCGACCTTCTGGTGCACGGTATCCCATACGTTGCGCAGGTCGGCAGCCTCAAGGCCCTGGAGCTCAGCAACAACGAGCTTGTAGCCATTCAGCTCGACAGCACCCTCGATGGCGCTGGAGATCGCATCGGAGGAGCCACCAGTGAGCGCCTTCTTGAGCTTGTTGGACGTCTCGCGCAGCTCGGCCTGCAGGTTCTCCACGCGGGCGGGAACCTCGTCGACGCGGCACTTGAGCGCAGCGGCGGCGGCGTCAACGAGCGCCAGGCGGTCGGCCATGTAGTCGAGGGCACCCTTAGAGGTCACGGCCTCGATACGGCGGACATTGGAGCCCGTGGAGGACTCGGAAATGATCTTGAACAGGCCAATCTCGGCGGTATTGGCGGCATGAGTGCCACCACAGAGCTCGCGGGAGAACGGCTGGTCCTCGGCGCCCACGGAGACGACGCGGACAACATCGCCGTACTTCTCTCCAAACAGAGCGACAGCGCCGGTAGCCTTAGCCTCGTCGATGCCCATGACACGGGTCACAACCGGCTTGGAAGCGAAGATCTGCTGGTTGACCAGGTCCTCGACAGCCTTGAGCTGCTCGGAGGACAGGGCCTCGAAGTGCGTGAAGTCAAAGCGCAGGTGCTCGGGCGTCACCAGCGAACCGGCCTGGGAGACATGCTCGCCCAGGACCTGCTTAAGGGCGGCGTCGAGCAGGTGGGTGGCGGTGTGGTTGCGGCGCAGGAAACCACGGCGCTCGGCGTCGAGCGCGGCGGTCACGGTAGCACCGACGGTCAGCGTGCCCTCGGCAACGTGGGCGACGTGAGCATACAGGCCGTTGTGGTTCTTGGTATCGGAAACGGTCAGCGAAACGCCCTCGGCGGAAAGCTCGCCGGCGTCACCCTGCTGGCCGCCCATCTCGGCGTAGAACGGGGTGCGGTCGAGCACGACCTCGACGTTCTCGCCGGCGGCAGCGGACTCGACGGACTCGCCGTTGCGAACGATGGCGACAACCTTGGCACCCTCGATCGCATCGTTGTCATAGCCGTCGAATTCGGTCGCGGCGACCTTGTCGGAAAGCTCGACCCACACGTCGTTGAAGCTGCCCCAGGCATCGCCCTTGACGTTGGCACGAGCGCGGGCCTTCTGGTCCTCCATGCAGGCGGTAAAGCCGTCCATGTCGACATCGTGGCCAGCGGTGCCCGCGATCTCGACGGTCAGGTCGATGGGGAAACCAAAGGTGTCGTGCAGCTTAAAGGCAACATCGCCCGGAAGCACAGCACCCTCGGCAAGCGCTGCCAGGGCCTCATCCAGGTAGACGCGGCCGTTGTCGAGCGTCGTGGAGAAGCGCTCCTCCTCGGAGGCGACAATACCCTTAACGAGCGCGACGTTCTTGAGCAGCTCGGGATAGGCCTCGCCCATCTGAGCGTTAACCTCGTCGATGAACTTGGTCAGGAAGGCGCCCTCGATGCCCAGCAGGCGGCCGTGGAACACGGCGCGGCGGAGCAGGCGGCGCAGGACGTACTCGCGGCCCTCGTTACCGGGCAGGATGCCGTCCGAGATCATAAAGTCGACGGCACGGGAGTGGTCGGCGATGATGCGCAGGGAGCGGCTGGCGCCGGAGTAATCGTCGGCGTCATAGGTCTTGCCGCTGATCTCCTCACCGAGCTTGATGAGGTGCTGCATCAGATCGCCGTCGTAGTTAGCGGTCTTGTGCTGCATGATGGCGGCCATGCGCTCAAGGCCCATGCCCGTATCGAGGTTACGGTGCGGCAGCTCCGGCATGGAGCCGTCCTCCTGGCGGTCGTACTGGGTAAAGACGAGGTTCCAGAACTCCAGGAAGCGGTCGCAGTCGCAGCCAGGCTTGCAGTCGGGGCTGCCGCAGCCGACCTCCTCGCCCATGTCAAAGTAAATCTCGGAGCACGGGCCGCAGGGGCCAGTGGGGCCAGCGGCCCAGAAGTTGTCGTCCTCGCCCAGGCGGGAGATGTGGTCCTCAGCAACACCCAAAGAACGCCACACGTCGTGGGTCTCGTCGTCCTCGGTAAAGACGGTGAAGTACAGGCGGTCGAGCGGCAGCTTGAACTCCTTGGTGATGAGCTCAAAGGCCCAGGCGCAAGCCTGCTGCTTGGAGACGCCGCCAAAGGAGAAGTCGCCGAGCATCTCAAAGAAGGACAGGTGACGGCCGTCCTCGCCGATGCAATCGATGTCGTTGGTGCGGACGCACTTCTGGCAGGAGATAGCGCCGATCTCCTTCATGGTCTTCTTGCCCTGGTAGTACTCCTTAAACTGGTTCATGCCGGCGTTGGCAAGCAGCAGCGAAGGATCGTCAGGGACGAGGGACGAAGAAGGATAGAGCTTAAGACCGCGCTCCTCAAAGAAGTTGAGGAACTTGGAGCGAATCTCGGCCGTAGTCATTGACGGGTAGTCAGCACTCATAGAGGGAATCTCCTCGGTTTCACATCGAAACAGTTCAAACGTAACGATATTACCATCCCGCCGCGCCTGTGCAAAAAAGAGGGTCGCCAAACAGCGACCCTCCAGCGAAAGTGCACGTTATTTAGTACTGCGCGATCCTTTGAAAAAGGACTGCTGTATAATTGCATATAAGATTCACCCGGAAGGAGCGATCGATGAAAAGCAAACGATTTGTCCTGAATGCACTTCTGGTTGTAGCACTTTTAGCGCTCTTAGCCTTCTCATGCTGGTACGCAAACCAACCATCATTTGGATACGTATTGTATACAGTAATGTCCGGCGATAAGGCTTATTACACTCTACGCGCAATTGACGTTCTCTTTTTCTATGTAGCCGGCCCCTTATCAATCGCTTTGGTCGCGTTTCTTGTCATTTACAACTTCAAGAAACGTTAATAGAACCTATTTAGAATCCGAATCGTCCATGGAGCCGTCGATGCCGGTTTTGGTTTCGTCGTTCATATTGAAATCGTCGTCTTTGGCGAAGGGATTCTTGAAGAAGCCCGTGGCATCGGGCTGAAGGCCCGAGAGCTTCATCCAGGGATTATCGAGCTCGGGTTTGGGCATGGCCTGGGCCTCGGGCGCGGTCTCGTTGCCGATGAGCTCGGACTCGTAGATGAAGGTGTCGTCGCCGAGCGCGTCGTAGGCGGCGACCGGGTTGCCATCGGCATCGCGGTACGGTGTGCCCTTAAACACGGCGCCGTCATAGGCCACAAGCTGGCGGCCGGTCTCATTCTCGAAGTAGTACACGAAGATACCCTTGAGGGCCGCACATAGCGGGATGGCAATAATCATGCCGGTGGGGCCCATGAGTGCCGAGCCAATAACGAGCGCCGTGAGGCTCATGATGGGATGCACCTGCACCGAGCTCTGCATAACCTTAGGCGAAATCACGTTATCGGTGACGTTTTGCGCGACCATCGTCACGATGAGCGTCCATAACGCCAACATGGGACTGAACATGAAGCCGAGTACCGTGGCGATTGCTGCGCTCACCCAGGGACCGACGACCGGAACCAAATGCATGATGCCGGTAAAGATAGCCATGAGCGCCGCATACGGATGACCGATGATCAAAAAACCGATAAAGGCGAGGAAACCACCGCAGATGGACGTCACGACCATACCGCGCATGTAGCCGCCGACAGAGCGAGAAAGGATGGCGACCATAAAGCGGTACGAGGTCTCCTTCTCCTGACCGATGATGGTGCAAATCTCGTGATGCATGCGAGGGTAGTCGCAGGCCATCCAGTAGGCAAGCACCAGACCAAGGAAGATCACGAACAACTGCGAGGCCGTATTGGTGATGAGCGGGAACACACCGCGACCAAGCTCGGCAGCAATCTGAGACACATACTTCGATGCCACGGTAACCAGGGACGAAAGATTATCGTCCAAATACTCCTTGAGCGGCGTGTTGTTGAGCGTCTTGGCATGCGAGATCATCTCATTGAGATCGCCACCCGCAACACGAAGCTGCTCGGGCAGGCGGCTCAGGACTTCCATGATCTGACCAAAGAGAATCGGCGACAAGATGCAAACGACACCGACGAGCACGGCAACAACAACAATAAGCGCGATAAGCGAACCGATGCCGCGATTCACGCCATGGTGCTCGAGCCAGTTGGTGATCGGGGACGTCACAAAAGCAATGATGGAGCCGACGGCGAGAAACTCAATAACCGGTGCCAGGATGCCCATAAGGTTAAAGATGACAGCAGCAATAACAATGCAGCCGACAACAGCCCAAATGCGCAGCGTCAGAATGCGGGTGTCGCGCAGCACGCGATCGGTTTGTTGGGGGTGCTCACTCATGAACGAATCATCACTCCGTCGGGGTCGATCTTGTCCTGAATCTTCTTAAGCGTGCGTCGCAGCAGACGCGAAACCTGTACCTGAGAAATACCCAGCTTCTTGGCGATCTCGATCTGGGTCATGCCCTTCACAAAGCGCAGCTCAATCACCTCGCGCTCGCGCGGCGAGAAATCACGGATGGCTTCCTCGATCACTAGGCGGTCATCGGTAAAGTCGAGCTCGTTGTCGTCGTCGGCGTAACGGTCGAGAATCGAGGGGGCATCGTCCGAATCGGACGCACCAGGAGCCTCGATGGGCACCGAGGTATAGGCCGAAGACGATTCCATGGCCTCCAGCACCTCATCGACCGTCACGTCCAAGTACTCAGCGATTTCCTCAACCTTAGGCGAGCGCTGTAGCTCGTTGGTGAGCTTATCGGTAGCCTGGTTGACCTTGGCCGAGAGCTCCTGCAAGCGACGGGGCACGCGCACGCTCCAGCCCTTGTCGCGGAAGTGACGCTTAATCTCGCCCAAGATGGTAGGCGTGGCAAACGTGGTGAACTCGAGTCCGCGCTCAGGGTCAAAGCGGTCAATAGCCTTGAGCAGGCCCAAATAACCAACCTGCATCAGGTCATCGAGCGGCTCGCCGCGGTTCTTAAACTTGTTGGCAAGAAACCTTACCAGGTTCATGTGGGACATGACGAGCTGCTCGCGTGCGTCCGGGTCACCGGTCTCTTTATAGCGACGAAACAGCTCGCGGGTTTTCTCCTTGTCCCAAGCGGTCTTACCGCTCCGGGAACGTTCGGTCATATTAGATATCCGCCTTGAGGTCGAGGGAAAGCGTCAGGGGCGCCGCAGTCTTTTCGTAGGAGTCGCACACGCTCGCCAAAATGAGCTCGGCATACACAGCGGCCTGGTCATCCTCGTCGACGGTGGCCTGGTCGCCAAAGGTAAAGGTCATGCCAACGTGAGATTCGTCGACATCGAATTTGATTGAGATGTCATCGGAATCAACAGCCGTGCAGCCGAAAATAAATGCTTCCTCGGCAGCCATACGAATGTCCTCGATGCGATCGACGGACATGGAGCAGAGCGCACCGACATTTGCCGCCGTCATGCGCACAAGGCGCGCCAGACGCGGGTCGCCGGCAACGGTCAGCGTAATGGGGCAAGTTGCTTCGCTACTCATCGCAGGACTCCTCAGAGGTCTCGGCGGGCGTGTAGGTGTAATACTGGGCTGCTTTAGCAGCAGGCTTCTGTGCATCATTGTCACCAGCAGCGACATCGTCCCCGGCTTCGCCAATCAGGACACGCTCGGTCGGCTGCTCGGCTTCTTCGGCAGCGGAAAGCTTGCACTCAGCGTCGGCCGCGGGAGCCTTCACCTTGTTAAAGAGTTTCTGCACGGCACCTGCCGCAGAATCAGTCACGCTCGACACAGCATTGCTGGCCTCGGCCATGCTACCGGTGACCTCAGAAATGTCGCGAACGACCGCCTCAACCTCAACGAGGTTAGACGTCAGAGCATCAACGGCAGTCTTGCTCGACTTGAGGAGCGGCTCAACCTGTGCCAGCGCGGGGGTGAGCTCATCGACAGCGCCATCGAGCTTTGCCACCACAGGCTGAGCCTCGGCGATGGTGTTGTTGAGGTCGTTAACGGTCTTATCGAGCGAGTCGACAACGGTGCGGGTCTTGCGCAGGGTAAGCGCGAGCTCAACGATGGCCCACACGCCGGCAACAGCGAGCAGCAGCAGGGCGATTTGAATGGGACTCATACAAGCCTCCCAAAGGAATCGATATACAGACGGTTTCCATGGTACCCCAAAGGGGACCGAACATGCCATGAGCAGCAACGTGGGACAAAATAATCAGCAGCTACTTCGGTGCATTCCCGCTGCGGTCGCGTTCACTTTGCTCTACGCGCCATTCTTCCCAACCGCGGCCGGCAGGCTGCCAAAATGCACCGCGTTCCAAGCCTTCGGGCAAATAGCGCTGATCGACCCAGCCTTCGGGATAATCGTGCGGATACTTATACACACCGTATTCATCGCTGCCCGGGCGATGGCGATCGCGCAGGTAGCTGGGCACCTCGCGAAGACCACTGCTGTGGATATCGGCTAGCGCCGCATCGATCGAGGCCTCGCACGCATTGGACTTGGGCGCCAAGCACACATAGAGCGCAGCTTGTGCAAGGTTAATGCGACATTCAGGATAGCCAATAACTTCAGCAGATTTAAAGGCAGCATGCGCCACCAAAAGCGCCTGCGGGTCGGCGTTGCCAACATCCTCAGAAGCGTGAATCATAATGCGGCGAGCGATAAACTTAGGATCCTCCCCAGCATCGATCATGCGCGCGAGCCAATAGATCGTGGCATCGGGGTCGCTACCGCGCATAGACTTAATAAACGCACTGATGATGTCGTAGTGCATGTCGCCGTTTTTGTCATACGTAAAGCCGCGACGCGGGTTGGCGATCTTCACGTCATCCACGGTGATGGGATAGCGCTCCCCCGCCGCAGGCGCTGGCGTTCCCTCGGTATCGGGACGCGTGACGGCAATCTCGCTCGCAAGCTCAAGCGTCGTGAGCGCCGAGCGAGCGTCACCCGCTGCCAGCGTGCAAATGGTCTTGACCGTATCCTCATCGGCCGAGAACTTACCGTTCAAACCCTGCGGTGCCTCAAGCGCACGTTCAATAAGCGTGGCGATATCCTCATCCTTCAGATGCTCAAGCTCCACGACGCGACCACGTGAGAGCAGTGCCGAGTTGACCTCGAAGTACGGGTTCTCTGTCGTAGCGCCAATCATAATGACGGTACGGTTCTCAACTGCATGCAGCAAGGCATCCTGCTGCGACTTAGAGAAGCGGTGAATCTCATCGATGAATAGAATGGTGCGGCGGTCGTACGTATTCAGGCGCGTCTTGGCCTCATCAATCACACGACGCAGGTCCTTCACGGTACCCGTGACGGCGCTGACCTCAACAAACTCGCTCTTGGTATGGTTGGCGATAATGTGGGCCAGCGTCGTCTTGCCCGTACCGGCAGGCCCGTACAGAATCACGCTCGAAAGCACGTCGTGCTCGATCGCGGCACGCAGCCATGAACCCTTACCGACGGCCTTTTGCTGGCCCACGTACTCGTCGAGCGAATTGGGGCGCATGCGCACCGCAAGCGGCGCATTCTGAAAGGAACGCTCGCGCGTCGAAGCAGAAAAAAGGTCGTCCATAGCCATCCCGTGTATCAATCAAAAACGTTTTCCACTAACAGTATACCGAATTAATACGAACTACCGTTCGTTAATATAGGTACGATGCGGAAACTTTAGACCCGGGAACAGCTTGCTCGTCAGTTCGCAGAAATAACCGTCCGTCATGCTCGCGATATAATCCACCACGGCTTGATCCTTGTCGTCCTGCCAGGCATAGGCGCGATCGTAGTAGGAAAGCTGCTGCTCGATGCGAGAAATGTGGTGTTTAAAGATATACGAGGACTCGTCACCTTCGTTTATATCCTGCAGGCAACGGTCGTAAAGCTTTTCGAAGGCTTCGCGCAGCTCCGCCTCGGAGTCGCCTTCGATACCGCCCTTGCTATAGATCTTCTCGTAGTTCTCGCGCTTGGCCCGGCGGATCTCCTCAAACAGGTCCTCGCTCATCTCGATGCGCGGCTTACCATAGCTATGCTCCACGATATCGATGGAAGCGTGCGTGAGGATCCAACTGTTGTAGGCACCGCCAAGGTCATCGTCAAAGGCGTCGGGTGACAGCAGGCCCGCTGCAATGGCGTCTTGGCGATCGCGCCCCACGTAGGCAAGGATATCCGAGATGCGGACCACGCAGCCTTCGAGCGTCATGGGACGCAGGTGCTCAATTGCGCCGTAACCCGCGGCAATGCAATCCTCAACCGTCTGGTCAAACTGGTCAAAGGAGCTCATGTCCGAGAGCTCAAACACACGTTGCTCGTACTCGCCGTTATGGCATAGCACGCCGTCGAGCGTCTGGAGCGACACGTTGCGGCCGTACAGTGCGTCGAGCACGCGGACCGACTGCACGTTATGGAAAAAATAACGCCCCGTACGCTCATGATAGATATCGTTGAGGAAGCGCTCGCCGGCATGGCCGAAAGGCGTGTGTCCCAAGTCGTGACCCAGGCCAATCGCCTCGATCAGATCGCAATTGAGCCCCAGGGCGCGACCGATATCGCGCGCAATGCGGGAGACGAGCTGCACGTGCAAACCGCGGCGTGACAGATCGTCATTGCTACGGAAGCTAAAGACCTGCGTTTTGCCTGCATAACGGGCGTACGCCGGAAGATGAAGTATCTTTTCGGTATCGCGCATAAACGCCGGACGCATAAGCGTGCCTTTGTCGGCGGCGCGATCAATACGACGAATGACCTGATCGTCGTTGCAACGATACGGGTTGACATAGCCCGAAGCACGATCGGCGGCAATGCGCTCGACAAGCTCGGGCGACAACGCCGAGGGAATACGGTCCATGCGCGCCTTAATGACGGCCGTTTCTTGATTAGTTGCCATGGCATGCTCCTTAAGAAGGATGCGCAATCGGTTACAAAGTGCAGCCCACGACCTCGATTATGGCAAAAATCGGCACCAAAAACGGGAGCAATGGCAGGGAGCGTGATTTTGTGAAGAGGCAGGAGAGGGCCAGGGCCAGGAGTGCGACGGCAAATGCCACGATGCCACCCATAGGGTCGAGCGTGCAAAGCGCGAAGAGCGCCTTGGCATCCCCCATGCCGATGCCCGGGATTTGGCGAAGACGACGCCAGAGGGACTCAGTCAGCACGAGAGCAAGATACACAATGACGGCAAGACCCGCGTGGTCAAGCGCAGTGTTCAAACCGAGGTCGAGCCAAACACCCGCCAACGCCGCCACGGCACATGCGCCGGCAAGCCCATTGGGAAACCGTCGCTCTCGGGCATCAATTGCCACGCCGGCAAAGATGCAAATCCAAAACGGGATATAGACCATCGGACGCCTCCTCGAGCTGCATCGCAAAAGCAAAAACCACCACAAAGGTGCCTGTCCCCTTTGCAGTGGTTTTGGTGGTGGTTATTTGGCACCTTGCATGACCTCGTCGAGGGTGACGTTTACGGCATGCTGGGTAGGAACCCAGTCGACCTTCAGGAACAGCGCGGCCACCGTGATAGGGATATAGCTGAACATAAAGATCGGGAAGGTAAACAGGTTAGTCACCAGACGCCACTTTTGCGCGCAGTGAATATGCTTGTACTCAAAGATAGTCGTGAGCAGCGCCAGGATAAAGAAGGTCTGGTACATCATGGCGAAGGTCATAATGAGCGACGCGGCACAGGCCTGCATCTCGACTTCGGTAGCCAAAAAGCCGTGCGAGAGTCCACCCACGATCAGGAACGTCGCATTGGCGAGCATCGAGATGAGCGACAGCAGCATACCCGGGGCGATCGTCATGAACATGTCGTAGGCGGCAAAGCGATGGTAGCGGAAGGCCGACTTGATCAGGTGCTTACCGTAAGTAAAGAACACCTGGTAGAAGCCCTTGGTCCAACGCATGCGCTGTTTCCAGGACGCCTTAAACGTCACGGGTTGTTCGTCAAAGAACTCCGCCGGCGCATAGCCAATGCGAATACCGTGAATAGCGCAGAACGTAGTGAACTGAATGTCCTCGGTCAGCGTGTGGAACTGCCAACCGTGCATGCCCTCGATAACGCTTGACGAGATAAGGTAACCCGAACCCGAAACAGCGCAGGACGTCTTGCAGATATTACGCGCGTTGTTGAGGAAGCGCGCCTCGCGTAGATACCACGTGGCATTAGCAGCCGAGATCCACGAGCTGCCGAAGTTCTTGGAATTGCGATAGCTCGTGACCACATGGAAGCCCTGGTCAAAGGCATCATTCATCTTGGAAACGTAATCGCGGGAGATAACGTTATCGGCATCGAAGATAAAGTAGCCCTCAAACGTGTCGGGATACTCGTTGAGAATGCGGTCGAAGCCAAAGTCCATGACCCAGCTTTTGCCCTTGCGGGCCAGGTCATTGCGCTCGTAAACAATGGCACCGGCCTCGCGCGCGAGCTGCGCCGTGTTGTCGGTGCAGGCATCGGCGACCACGAAAACCTCGATGAGCTCGGACGGATAATCCTGGTCCTTGATGGAGCGAACGAGGTTGGCGATCACGGCCTCCTCATTATGCGCCGCGATAAAAAAGGCATAGCGATGGAGTTTTTTGGCCTTGGGAGGCGCGACCTCGCCACGAAGAGCGCCAATGACAAAGAAGACCACCTGGTACAGAAAGCAGACCGTGAGCAGCGTGACGACAATCTGGTTGAAGATCACGATGGGTGTGTTGGTTTGTAAAAAGGCGAGCATGCAGGCTCCCAGCAACGCGTAACGTAAACAATCGTATATCTTACCGCAGGCTTACCGAGTTCAAGAAACCACCTAATACTGGCTAGGCTTCGAGAAGACCGAGCTGCGGAACGATTTCATCTCCAACGGCAGTGCGACCGAGTGAACGCGGGGCCAGATCGTCGAGAACCGCAGCGAGATCCCACGGCAACTCGTCGCGGCACTCAATGCGCTCCCCCGTCACGGGATGGTCGAACGCCACGCGCCAGGAATGAAGGAACTGCCTGGTCAGGCCCTGGTCGGCGCGCGCATCGCACTTGCCGTAGAGTGGATCGCCCACGCAGGCGTGGTTGATATGACGCATATGCACGCGAATCTGGTGCGTGCGACCGGTAAACAGATGGCACTCAACGAGCGTATAACCATCGTCAAAGCGCGTGGAATCAAAGCGCTCGAGGACTTTAAAGGTCGTAATGGCCTGACGGGCAAAGGGATCGTCCGAAACCGCCATCTTGACACGGTCACGCGTAGAGCGGGCAATGCCGGTGTTAATGGTGCCCTCATCCATAGCGATGTGACCGTGAACGAGCGTGATATAGCGACGGTCGAGCGTGCGCGTGCGGATAAGATTTTGAAGCGCGCGCTGGGTGTCGTCGTCTTTTGCCGCGAGCATAAGGCCCGAGGTATCGCGATCCAGGCGATGCACGATGCCGGGGCGGTCCTCACCCTGCACGGTACCAAGATGGTCGATACCGCAGTGGTAGACCAGAGCGTTCGCAAGGGTGCCGCTCTCGTGGCCGTGGGCGGGATGGCACACCAGGCCGCGCTGTTTGGAGAGCACGATGAGGTAGTCGTCCTCGTAGCGGATATCGAGGGGAATGGCCTCGGGAATTACGTCGGTCGGATCATGTGGCTCGGGCAAGTCGACCGAGATGCGGTCACCGGAGCGCACGGCATACTTTTTGGACAGGCAAGTCTCGCCGTTGACGGCAACGGCACCGCCCTCGATCAGATGCGCACAGGCAGAGCGCGTGGGGCAGCCGTCGTTGGCACCAAGAAAGGCGTCGAGACGCTGACTAGAGCAATCGTCGGCAACAAGAATATGGATGTCGGCCATTAACGCTCATTCCTTTCGCGAATCTTACGGGCACGCTCCCCACGCTGCTTGGCTTTGCGCTTGGCGCGTGCCTCATCACGGGCATTGAGCTCGGCAGTCGCATCAACTTCGCGGGCCGCAGGGCTCAAGAACATGTAGCCGATGAGGGCGAGCACGACGCCCGCGGTAATGCCGATATCGGCCACGTTAAAGACAGGGAAGTCGATGAAAGTGGTGGCAATAAAATCGGTCACAAAGCCAAAGGCCAAACGATCGATAGCGTTGCCGATAGCACCGCCCGCAACCATCGCCATGCCCACAACCTCAAGATGGGCGAGCTGGGGTGCACGAACGAGGTACACGGCAATAGCGATAATGACCGCCAACGCCAGCACGGCAAACGCGATGCCATGCCCCTCGCCCATGCTAAAGGCAGCACCGATATTGCGGACAAACATAAAGTCGATGACACCGGGGATGACAGTCACATGCAAAGCTTCGCCCACGGCACGAACCGCAAGCTTGGTCAGCTGGTCAACAAGCAACACAGCCAGCGCCACCCCACCAGCAACACCCAACCGCCAACGCAAAGGCGGCGTCATATCCCCAGCACGGCCCAAATCAATCCCCTACCCTCAAGAACATCGAATTACATTTAACGCAAGTAATCATCTTATAGTGACAAACGCCAAACCCGCAGCATATTCACCAACGCTAGCGAAATAACCAGCACAAAACAAAAGCGACATTCCGAATAACGGAATGTCGCTTGATAGCTTTCGACAAAGAGCGAAAGCGAAAGAAAGCCTTTAGCTCCAGCAATGGAAACGCCACGCTATCGTCACCAACAGCGAAAACGTCCCTAAGCGAGCAAGGTGACGTGAAAGAGGAGGGAAGCGTACTTTGGTACACGACCGACGATTGAACGTCAGATTGCCGCTTAGGGGCGTTTGCAGCGTCGGTAGGTTACGGCGTTCTACGAACGCCGTAACCTACAAAGCACCGGCGCAGCGCTTGCAAATATGCGCGTGGCCGTTGTACTCGCCGACGGTGGTGCGGTAGTTCCAGCAACGATCGCAGCACTCGCCCTCGGCAGCCTCGATGGCAACGGAAAGCTCCTCGCCCTGGGTCAGCTCAACATCGGAGACGATGTAGAACTCGGCCAGGTCGACGGCCTTGTCGCCGGTCAGCAGCGCGTACATCTCGACAGGAACGACCGCCTTGACGCGAACCTGCTGGCTCTTGGTGAAGGTGCCGGCAGAACGGGCATCCTCAAGGGCCTTGGTCACGGCGCTACGGAGCTCGAGCGAAGCCTCGAGCACGCCCTCAAACTCATTGGCCTCGTCGACCGTGATGGGCGACTTGTACCAATCGAGCAGCGCGGCGTACTTCTGGTGATCGACGCAGCCGGCGGGTGCATAGGCCATGGCCTCGTCGACCGTGTAGGACAGGATCGGCTGCAGGTCGCGCATGAGCATCGAGAAGAGCTCGGCCAGCACGGTCTGGGCGCTGCGGCGCTCGAGCGAGCCGGGCTTGTCGCAGTACAGACGGTCCTTCAGGGCGTCGAGGTACACGTTGGAGAGCTCGGTAACCACGAAGTCGTAGAGCGCACGGTAGGCGCGCGGGAACTCGTAGCTGGCGTAGGCATCGTCGACCTCGGCCTGGACCTGGGTCAGACGGGCAACCATGAGCTTGTCGAGCGGCAGCAGGTCGGCAAAGGCGACGCCGTCGGTCTCGGGCTCAAACTGACCCTCGAGCTCGGAGAGCAGGAAGCGCAGCGTGTTGCGGAAACGACGGTAGGCATCGGACGTACGAGCAAGGATCTCGTGGTCGATGGACACGTCGGAGCTGGTGTCGACCGAGGCGACCCACAGACGGATGATGTCGGCGCCCATCTCGTCGCAGACCTTATTGGGGTCGATGACGTTGCCGAGCGACTTGGACATCTTGCGACCCTGGCCGTCGAGCGTGAAGCCCTGCGAGACGACCGCCTTGTACGGAGCATGGCCATTGGCGCCCACCGAAGTGAGCAGCGAGCTCTGGAACCAACCGCGGTGCTGGTCGGAGCCCTCGAGATACACATCCGCCGGATACTCCAGCTCGGGACGGTACTCGCAGACGGCCTTCCAGGACACGCCGGAGTCCCACCACACGTCGAGGATGTCCTTATCGGCCTTGAGGTGATGGCCGCCGCACTTGGGGCAAACGCAGGCCTCGCCCAGGTAGCTCTCGGGAGCGTCGGTGAACCAGGCGTCGGAGCCCTTCTCGTGGAAGAGCTTGATGACGGCGTCGAGCGTGGCGTCGTTCATAACCTTCTCGCCGCAGTCGGCGCAAGTGTAGCTCGGGATAGGCACGCCCCAGTTGCGCTGACGGCTGATGCACCAGTCGGGACGCTGCTCGACCATGGCACCGATGCGGTTAGCCGCGTGGGCCGGATACCACTTGACGTTCTCGCGGACCTCTTTGCCAGCCTGCTCGCGCAAACCGGTCTTGTCCATCGAGACAAACCACTGGTCGGTAGCACGGAAGAGCACCGGATGTTTGCAGCGCCAGCAGTGCGGATAGCTGTGCGTGATCTTCTTCTCGAGGACCAGGGTGCCGCGCTCGCGCAGGAACTCGATGATGTGCGGGTTGGCCTCATCGGTATCCATACCGCTGAAGGGGCCACCGGTGCCAAACTCCTCACCGGTGTAGAACTTGCCGTCGTCATCGACCGGCATGCAGATGTCAGTGATGCCCTCCTTGAGGCAGGCAAAGTAGTCGTCGACGCCGTGGCCGGGCGAGTTGTGGACGATACCGGTACCGTCATCGACACCGACGTAATCGGCCAGCAGCGCCACGCCCTCAACGCCGTCAAAGATCGGCTGCTTGTAGTGGATGTGGTGGAAGGTCTCGGCGGGAACCACGTAGGGCTTGCCGTCGACCATGACCGGGGTGTACTCCCAGCCAAACTCCTCGCAGCACTTGGGAGCCAGGTCCTCGAGCATGACCTCGGCGCGGCCATCGTGCTCGACGGCGACATAGGCGGCGCCGGGCTTGAGGGAAACAGCCTGGTCGGAGGGGATGGTCCACGGCGTAGTCGTCCAGATGATAAAGTCGACCGGGCCGTCGAAGTTCTCGAGGCCGGCGGGCTTGGAGGTCATCTCAAAGCGCACGAAAATGGACGGGCTCGTCTCATCGGAGTACTCAATCTCGGCCTCGGCGAGTGCGGTGTGGCAGTGCTTGCACCAGTGGACGGGCTTGTGACCGCGATAGATCATGCCCTTGTCGAACATGGCCTTGAAGACCTCGATGTCGGCGGCGTCATGCTGGTGATAGAGCGTCAGATAGGGGTTGTCCCAGTCGCCGAGCACGCCCAGACGACGGAAGCCGGCCTTCTGCAGCTCGATGTTCTCGACAGCGAACTCGTTGCAGAGCTCACGAATCTTGGCCGTGGGGGTCTGGTTGAACTTCTCGGTGCCGAGCTTCTCCTCGACCTTATGCTCAATCGGCTGACCGTGGCAGTCCCAACCGGGGACATAGGGAACCTCATAGCCCTGCATCATCCAGTAGCGGTTGATCATGTCCTTAGAGATCTTATTCATGGCGTGGCCGATGTGGATCGGGCCGTTGGCGTACGGAGGGCCATCGTGCAGCACGAACTTCTTGTGACCCTCGTTCTTCTTCAGAACCTGCTCGTAGACCTTGTTGTCCTGCCAGTCCTTGAGTCGCTTGGGCTCAGACTTGGAAAGACCGGCACGCATGGGAAAACCGGTCTTGGGCAGATTCATCGTCTGCTTGTACTCGTTTGCCACGGTACCCCTTTCATGTCGTGGGCGCGCACGCCCGTTGGGCACCAAAAAGGCGCCCGTCCCTGCAAGCTGGGACGAAGCGCCACAAAAACGGGCTGTACGCCCGCAAAAGCTCTTCGCTTAACCACCCAGCTTAGATGCCCTCGCCCGCGTATTCGCGCGCTCGCATCCGTTACTCGGCTGGCCTGTATCGACGACCATCTCGGCGATATCTACTAAGACGTGCCTGTGCAGCATATCCGTTGGGACCGCAGCTCCGGGGTGATTTTCATCGGTCGCATGCGCGGGTTCTCAGCGATCCCCGCTCTCTGTAGCATGCGGACGGCCGACTACTCGTCCCCATCAACGCTTATGCGGAGTATGCTAGCACGTTCAGCGCCGGCGAAAAACCCTCAACACTGGTTTTATACGTTCGAAATTTCTCGCGGCTGTGGACCTTCTCTTGGAGCAAAATACCTGAAAGCACTTTATCGAACGAAAGAAGGTTGCTATGCGCACGATTGGAATGAGCGACTACACCGTTGGCGAGGATTGCTTTGACGAGCTGCCCGGCGCGCTGGCCGAGTACGGCGCGAAGAAGGTCGCGATCATCGGTGGCAAGCGAGCCCTGGCTGCGGCGCTGCCGGGCATCGAGGCGGCGCTTGAAGGTACCGACGTCGAGATTCTAGAGACGCGCGTCTACGGCACCAACAGTACGCGTGCCAATATCGCCAAGGTCGTGAACTCCCCTGCCTGCCAGGAAGCTGACGTGCTTATCGCATGCGGCGGCGGCAAGGCGCTCGACACCGTGAAGACCGCAGCTATCGAGCTCAAGAAGATCGTCTTTACGGTCCCGACGATCTGTTCCAACTGCTCCGCCGCGACCGCCATTGCCGTCGTGTACAACGACGACGGCTCACTCGAGGGCTATTCGTACCCCAACCGACCGGCGCACATCTTCATCAACCCCAAGATCATCGCCGAGGCACCGGCAGAGTATTTCTGGGCCGGCGTAGGCGATGCCCTGTCTAAGCAGCCCGAGGTCGAGTACGCCACGAGCGCCGGTAATTTGGAGCACACGGCAGGCCTTGGTCTGGCACTCGCCCACACCTGCTCCGAGCCGCTGTTTACCTACGGCGTGCAGGGTCTTGAGGACGTGCGCCAGGACCTGTCAAGCGAGGCCGTCAAGCAGATCGCGCTCGATATCGTGGTCAACACGGGCTACGTCTCCAACCTGACCAACCAAAACGATTACTACTACAACTCGAGCGTGGCGCACGCGTTCTACAACGCCACCTGCAGCATTCCGCGCGAGGGCTCCTACCTACACGGCGAGGTCGTGAGCCTGGGCGTGCTGGTGCTGTTTGCCTATACGGGCGATACCGAGAACCTTGAGCGCTACGCCGCCTTTAACAAGCAGATGGGGCTGCCCGTGACGCTGGAGCAGGTCGGGCTTTCCGGGGCCGACATCCCGGCCCTGTGCGAGTACGCGCACGCCACCAACGAGTGGAAGCAGGGAAACCCCGAGCCCTTCACGGACGAAAAATTCGCCGCCGCCATCAAGGCCGCCGACGCTTACGGCCACACCCTCTAGGTCTAGCCCAAAACCACCACAAAGGGGACAGGCACCTTTGTGGTGGTTTTTTATTGCTCCAGCATTCTGTTCGTACTCGAACCCGATTCTTTACGAGAAAGGGTTCGGGTACGTTTTTTGTTTATCGGTAATTCTGCGGAAGGACTACTCGGAACGGTAAACAGGAACGAACAGAGGCAGGGTATCATCGTGGTGATGGTATCCTGCCTTTTGTTTTGCGGAACCAAGGTCGCTTTATGCGAACTTAATCGCCACTTATATGGCGCATTGATGGCAATTGCTGCGTACGTGCGTACCGGGAGCCTGTACACCTCTGGCAAGGCGTAACACACTAGACTTTGTTCCAAAGTCCGTGTGCTAAGGGGGCAGGGCCCTTAGAATTCCTGTGGAGCGTGTACGCACATACGCAGGAAAACAGCAAATTACGCTATATCAGGGCGTTCTTTCATTGGAACGTATGGTATACACGGCTTAGTTCAACAAATTAGAATTTATATATAAAGGAGAATATTGATGAAACTGTTTTTATGTTCGCACTTTTCAAGTGTAGGAAGTCTGATAAAGGAAGAAATTGAAGATAAAAAAGTCGCATTTATTCCAACAGCTTCGCTGCGTGAAGGCTACACCGGTTATGTCGGCTCGGCTCGAAAATTATTCAAAAAGTTGGGAGCAATCGTAACTGAAATTGATATTTCAACGGAGGCTTATTCAACGATACAGTCTCTTTTTGAAGATGCGGATGTGATCTATTTTACCGGCGGAAATTCTTTTTTCCTTATAGACCAGCTCCGTAAAACGGGAACGGATGAGCTGCTGAAGAAAGAATTGGCAAAGGGAAAACTGATGATTGGTGAATCGGCAGGTGCGATTGTATGCGCTCCAAGCATCCAATATATCGAGCAAATGGATGAAAAGCCGGAGGACTACTCACAAGAAGATGATGCAGGGCTTAATTTGATTGATTTCTATGTTCTTCCGCATTTTCTTACAGCACCATTTAAGAAAGTTACCGAGAAAATAATAACTGAGTTTTCGGATTTGAATCTATGCCCAATTAACAATCGTCAGGGAATTGTAATTGATGGTGAAGGTTCAAAGGTTATTGGCAAAGACTAATTTAAACTTCCAGTTTGCTGCACTCGCTCCTGGCAGGGTTTGGGGCAGGAGGGGCGCAAGAGACGGGAGGGCCTTGTACGCGTTCCTGCGCGAGGGCCGCGGGGAGGGACTGCCTGGGTACGGCGCCTGTCAACTCGGTCTACGTCTTTGATGACCGGGTCGTACTCAATATCGACTTCACAGATGATGCCAAAACGGTCACCCGTGAGGAAGTGTTCGGTTCGAGTGCTGTGGACAATGTTCCAACATGCTGGGATCGAACTCGCTAGCCGGAATCACGCGGTACCCGTGACGCAGCAGCAGATCGACAAAAATACCGTTGCCCGCGGTGAGCGTACCGCTAAAGGTGCCATCGTAGACGCGACCCGCACCGCACGAGGGGCTACGATCCTGCAAGACGCACGCAGCGATCTCGGACGGGCCGCCCGCCTGCTCGCACATTTCAAGCGCACGTTGGGCACCCAGGCGAAACTCGCGATCGACCGAGATGCCCTCGCAGGTACGGACCTCGCCGCTCACAATCTCAGACGGCTTTCGCTGCGTGGGCAGGCCGCCAAAGACCTCGGGGCACACCAACAAGACCTCAGTCCCCGTGCGTTCGCAGGCCTCGACCAACGCGCGGTGGTAGTTGTCGAGCCCGTTATACTTGCAGCTCTCGCCCATCAAGCAGGCGCTCACCACGATCTTCATTTCCATCCCTCTCAAGCAAAACGCCCCATTTGAGAAAGCTGCTCAAATGGGGCGTCGGCGTTTACTGGCTCGACCGCGGCTTTACTGTTGCTTGGGCATCAGCGGATTCTCGCGCATGAGGAGGTTCATGAACTCCTCGCCCGTGATGGTCTCCTTCTTGTACAGATAACGGGCAAGCTCATGGAGCTTGAACTTGTTCTCCTTCAGGATCTGCAGGGCGCGATCGTGCGCGTCCTCGATCAGCTTGGCGACAATTGCGTCTACGCGCTCGGCCGTACCGGGAGCGCAGGTAAGCGACGTGTCCTGGTTGAGATACGCATTCTGAACGGTACCGAGCGCCATCATGCCAAACTCGTCGGACATACCAAAGCGCGTCACCATGTTACGGGCGAGCTTGGTGGCCTGCTCGATATCGTTGGCGGCACCGGTCGTCATCTCGCCAAAGATGAGCTCCTCGGCTGCACGGCCGCCGCAGTAGACGGCGAGCTTGTCCAGGACCTCCTGGCGCGTGGTCAGGAAGCGCTCGTCCTCCTCGACCTGCATGGTGTAGCCAAGAGCACCGCTCGTGCGCGGCACGATGGTGATCTTCGTAACCGGAGCGGAGCCCTTCTGGCGGGCGGCAACGATGGCGTGGCCGATCTCATGATAGGAAACGACCTGCTTCTCGTGGTCAGAAAGCACCGTGGACTTACGCTGCTGGCCGGCGATGACGACCTCCACCGACTCCTCAAAGTCGTCCTGCGTGGCACGCTTGCGACCCTCGCGGACAGCGCGCAGAGCGCCCTCGTTGATGATATTGGCCAGGTCGGCACCCGAGGCACCGGGAGTGGCGCGGGCAATAGCGGTCAGGTCAATCGGCGGCTGTGTCTTCACGCTCTTGGCATGCAGTTCGAGAATGTTCTTACGGCCGGTCAGGTCGGGCAGCTCGACGGGAATACGGCGGTCAAAACGACCGGGGCGCAGCAGGGCCGGGTCGAGGCTGTCGGGGCGGTTGGTTGCGGCGAGGACGACGATACCCTTATGGTTGTCGAAACCGTCCATCTCGGTCAGCAACTGATTGAGCGTCTGCTCGCGCTCGTCGTTGCCGCTAAAGCCGCCGCCATCGCGCTTCTTACCGATGGTATCGATCTCATCGATAAAGACGATACACGGGGCCTTTTCCTTGGCCTGCTTAAACAGGTCACGAACCTTTGCAGCGCCGCGACCGACGAACATCTCAACGAACTCAGAGCCCGAAATGCTAAAGAACGGAACACCGGCCTCGCCGGCAACAGCCTTGGCAAGCAGGGTTTTACCGGTACCCGGAGGGCCGACAAGGAGAGCACCGCGCGGCAGCTTTGCGCCGATTTCCTCGTAGCGCTGCGGCTTCTCCAGAAAGTCGACGACCTCCTTGAGGGACTCCTTTGCCTCTTCCTGGCCGGCGACATCCTTAAAGGTCACGCCCACGTCCTTGGAGGCGATCACACGCGCGCCGGACTTACCCAGTCCGCCGCCGCCAAAACCGCCGCCGCCAAAGTTCATCGACGGGCCGTCATCACCCATGGCCTTCTTCATGCGGCGGTTGAGCCACCAGCCGATCAGGAAGAAAATCGCCATGGGAAGGATGAGCGTAAGCAGGTAGTAGGTCATCAAACCCGAGTTTTTATCGGGAACGACCGACTCCAGCGAAGCGCCAGACTCAAGCACGCGATCGGTAAAGCCCGCATCGTTCGGCACACCGGTCGTCTTATAGGCGATGTTCTCGTCCTCGCCCTTCTTGGTGTAATAAATCGAGTAATCGTCCGTGTTGTACTCGACCTTGTCGACACTCTTCTTATCGAGCGCTTTGACAAACGTCGAGTAATCGGTCTTCGTAATCTGCTGCGTGTGACCGATGTTAGGGAACAGAACGGTCGAGAGCACGAGGTAGACGACGAAGGCGATGAGCACGTAGAGAATCATATTCCGTCTACGTTTGTTGTCATCCATCTCCATCTGCTTGAACTCCATCTACTGGGGTTGATAATGCTAACTAGAATACCCAACCCGGCCGGCGATAAACCGACGCCGGGCACGAAAGGACATAGATGGCATCACTGGAAGTCGGCAAGGTTCAAATCTATACAGGCGACGGCAAGGGCAAGACGACGGCTGCTTTGGGGCGCGAGAGAATGTCGAGGAACTGATTGCGATAAAGCCCGCCACCACGGAGCTCGTGCTCACCGGCCGCGGCTTGCTACCCCTCGCCGACCTTGCCGACCTAGTAACCGAAATGCGCCCCGTCAAACACTACTACGATGAAGGTCTCCTAGCCCGCCAAGGCATCGAATACTAATTGATCCGAAGGGGACGAAGAGAAACGGATCGTCGACATCACGACGGAGAGCAATGATCCGTTTTCCTCCACCCCAAGGGATCATTAGGCGGTGGCGCGGCCTAGCCAGTTGCCGCTGTGGTGGTAGATGGTGAACATCGTGGCCGTAATGAGCCAGGTTACGGGGTAGACCAGCAGTAGATGCTCGAGCGACGGATCGAAGGGCATGATCGCAAACACCCAGATCACCCTCAAGACAACGGTGCCAAAGATGGTGAGCATCATAGGCTGCAAACTCACGCCGGCGCCGCGGATGGAACCCGAGGCGTTCTCGATAATCGAGAAAATCGCATAGAACGGCGCAATGAAATGGAGGATAGTCGTGGTGTACGCCGAAATCGAAGCATCGTCGACAAACAAACGCGACAGCGGGCTCGAGAACACCAGCAGCACGGCAGACAGGCCACCAATGAGCATAAACGACAGCACGAGCGACGTATGGTAGCCCTTGCGCATGCGCTCGTAGTTGCGCGCGCCAAAGTTCTGCGCCGAGAACGTAGTGATCGATACGCCGAGCGCCTCGGTCACCATCCAGATAATGCCATCCAGGCGCCCAGATAGACCCCAAGCAGTCGTGACATCGGCGCCAAACGAATTAACCGACACCTGGATCAGCACGTTCGAGATCGAATAGGCAGCCGATTGAAAACCGAGTGGCAGACCACACGAGATCATACTCTTGCAAATACCGCGATCGATACCGAGCTTAGACAGCGAAAGACGCCATGCACCCGGAGCGCGCATCATGCGCAACACGATCATCGTTGCATTGGAGCAAATGGTCAGCGCCACTGCGATGCCGCAGCCCAGCGCCTCCATATGCAACACAGCGACAAAGATGATATCCAGCACCACGTTAACAAGGCAGCCAGAGGCAATGATCACGGCGGGCCCGCGCGTGTCGCCCACGGCACGCAGCAGTGCGGTTCCCATATTCAGCAGCAGTGCCGCAACCATCGCGGCAAAATAACAGCGAGCATAGGCCACACCCTCGGCCAATAGTTCATGCGGCGTGTTCATAAGCACCAGCATGGGCTCAACGAACACTATGCCAAGAATCGAGAAAGCGATACCGCCCACCAGCGCGAGCGTCATGGCTGTATGGACCGAACGACTCAGTCGCTCATCATCGTGCTGGCCAAAATACTGACCGGTAATGACCGCGCAGCCGGCGCCAACACCAACGCAAAAGCCAATACAGAGCTCGGTGAGGACCATCGTGGCCTGAATGCCGCCCAGCGCGAGCTTGCCGCCAAACTGGCCAACGATATACGTACCGATAAGCGTGTAAGCCTGTTGAAAAAACGAACTAAAGAAGATGGGGACGCACAGCGACAGCAGCTGTTGCCAAATGACACCCTGCGTTACATCGATAGCCGTAGATTTCTTAGCCACACGCCCTCCCCGCCAACGTATGTTAAACAACAAAACGGCAATTTAAGACCAAAGCCAATATCAGCTTAGCACCGACTGGCGTCGACCGAAACACCCCGAATCAGAGCCAGGTGCGAAATATCTGCCTAGTGATACAAACCCGGCTGGTAGTGATACTCATTGCTCACGTGCGGGCACAGCTGCCAAAAGGCGACGGCGCTCGCCGCGGCCACGTTAAGCGAATCGACCCCGTGCGCCATCGGAATGCGCACCGCGTGGTCACAGCCGGCAATGGTCTTGGCGCCCAAGCCGGCACCCTCGGTACCCATAAAGATTGCCAAGCGGTCAATCTCCTGCAGCACGTGATCGTCCAGCGATACGGAATCGTCCGTCAACGCCATAGCGGCACACGAAAAACCGGCATCGTGCAACGCGCTCAGACCATCATGCGGCCACACACGAGCCTCGCTGCCAATGCGCGTCCACGGCACCTGAAACACGGTGCCCATGCTCACGCGGGCCGAGCGACGGTACAGCGGGTCGCAGCACGTAGAACTCACCAAAATGCCATCGACGTTCAGCGCAGCCGCCGAGCGGAAAATCGCGCCGACGTTGGTGTGGTCGACAATGCCCTCGAGCACGCACACGCGCACCGGGCGCTCCCCCGCCGCCTCGACGACGCCGCCCAAGAACTCATCAACCGGAATCTGACGCGGGCGACGGAACGCCGCCAGCGCGCCGCGCGTCACGTTAAAGCCCGTCAACTGCTCCATGAGCTCCATGGAGGCCACGAACACGGGAACCGGACCCGCTCCCTCGCGCACGACAAGCTGGTCAAACAGCGGCATCATCTGGTCGAGCCAGCGCTCGCCCAGAAGAAAGCTCACCGGCTCATATCCGGCGCGCACGGCACGCTCGATGACCTTGGCACTCTCGGCGATAAAGATGCCCTTTTGCGGCTCCAGCACGCAGCGCAGCTCGCGCTCGGTCAGTCGCAGATAGGCATCGAGCCGCTCGTCCTCGAGCGAATCAATTCGCAGCACCTCAACGGCATCAGTCATAGCAGCCTGCCCGCACCTTTCTTTACAGCACATCTATACCAAACGAGGCGACGCTAAGCGCCGCCCCATGCATTCAAATAACCCGATGATACCGTTCACGCCAGACGATTTACGCCTCAACGCGACGATACGTCACGAACTCATAATCGAGACCCTCGTCACCCTCGCCCGCGGCAATCGTGGCAACACCGCCACGCCGCGCAATCTCCCACGCAGGATCGGCATCCAGATCGGGAAAGTACGTATCCACGGCGTGCACACAGTGGTCATGCGTAACCTCGGCCTCGGTGCAATACGGCAAAAACTGCCGATACACCTCGCCGCCGCCGATCACCCACGCAACGGGTTCATCGGCCACAGCAGTCAGCGCCTCGTCAACACTATGCACCACATCGACACCCTCGGGCGCAAAGTCCTCGTCACGCGTGAGCACGATGTTGCGGCGGTTCTTGAGCGGACGCCCGCCCGGAAAACTCAACAGCGTCTTGCGCCCCATGATGACCGGACAGCCTTTGGTGCACGCCACGAAATGGCGCATATCCGCGCGATTGGACACCACCATGTCGCCCTCGCAGCCAATACCCCAGTCATCGCACACGGCGACGATGGCGGAAAGTTTGCAAGCCAACCAGATCACCTACACCGCGATGGGAATGTTCTTGACCTGCGGGCCGTGCTCGTAGCCCTCGACGATCAGGTCGTCAGTCGTAAACGCATAGAAGTCATGGACGTCGGGGTTGAGCGTTACCTTAGGCGCCGCAAACTGCGGACGCTCGATAAGCTCACGGACGATATTGACATGACGGTCGTAAATGTGGGCATCGGCAATCACATGCAGCAGCTCGCCGGGAATCATATCCACCGACTGCGCGACCATCATCAGCAAAATGGCATACTGGCACACATTCCAGTTGTTCGCGGCCAAAATATCCTGGCTGCGCTGGTTGAGAATCATGTTGAGCGTCGGCTTATCGTCCTGCGGACGCTGCGTCACGTTATAGGTCACGCTGTAGGCGCACGGATACAGGTGCATCTCGGACAGATCACTGAACACGTACGTGTTCGTCATAATGCGGCGGCTATAGGGCGTGTGCTTAAGGTCGTACAGCACGCGGTCCATCTGATCGAAGTCACCCTCGGCATAATGGCTCTTCTGGCCAATCTGATAACCGTAGGCCTTGCCGATCGAACCGGTCTCGTCGGCCCACTCATCCCAGATATGGCTGTTGAGGTCATGCACGTTATTGGACTTCTTCTGATAGATCCACAGGATCTCGTCCATGGCAGACTTAAGCGCCGTACGACGCAGGGTGAGCGCGGGGAACTCCTCACGCAGGTCGTAGCGCGCCGTGACGCCGAAGTTTTTAATGGTATAGGCAGGGGTGCCGTCCTCCCACACCGGACGGACCTTTTGACCCTCGGTAGTGGTGCCATGGTCCAAGATATCGCGGCACATGGTTACAAACTGTTGATCAGCTTTGCTCATTGACCCTCCTGTCAGTCGCCTATAAGCGAGATTTATTGTAGCCCAGGCGCGCTCGACCCCACAGCCCTAACATAAGCCGCCATTTCTGACATATGCCCAAAATACCTTGCGTCCATCGATTAACGAGTTATCCTATTGTTGACATATGCCAGATAAGGAGTGTGCATGGCAGGAAGACGCGAAAAACTTCGCCGCGTCGGAATCATCCCCGAATACCGCGGCTTTACCCCCGACGGCCTAGCCAGCGGAGACGCCATCGACATGACCGTCGACGAGCTCGAGGTGCTGCGCCTCTGCGACCTCGAAGGACTCAACCAAGAGGCGGTCGCCCAGCAGATGGGCATCGCCCGCGCCACCGTGGCGGCCATTTGCAGCCGCGCACATCGTAAGGTGGCAAACGCACTGATTAACGGGCGGGCACTCGTCATCGAGGGCGGCAATATCGCGTACTCCCCCATCACTACAACGACGGCCGCATGGCCAGCAAAGGAGGTCGGCACCATGAGGGTGGCAACGACGTACGACAACGGCAACATCTTTATGCACTTTGGCCGCAGCGAGCAATTTAAGATCTACGACATCCAGGATGGCAAGGTGCTCAACGAGCAGGTCGTGGGCACCGGTGGCACCGGTCACGGCGCCCTGGCGGGCCTGCTCGCCAACGGCGGCGTGGACACGCTCATCTGCGGCGGCATCGGCGGCGGCGCCATCAACGCGCTCGCCCAGGCCGCCGTCACCGTCTATGCCGGCGCCCAGGGCAGCTGCGACGCCTGCGTCGAGGCCCTCATCGCCGGCACGCTCGCGCAGAATGGCGAGGCCACGTGTGGCTGCCATGGCCACGACCACGATCACACCCACGAACACGGCGAGCCCTGCGGCTGCCACGGCCATCACGACCACGAGGGCCACGAGGGCTGTGGCTGCCACTAACGACACGGCACCGCAATCTCAGGCCGCTCAATCAAATAAAAGCAGCGAAGGCCGCCCGGAACTCAATCCGGGCGGCCTTCGCCATACACGACTCAATGAGCTGTTACTTTTTATTGCGCATCTGCGCTTCCATCTGGCGCAGCAGGTCCATATCGGACTTGGGGCCGCCCGTACCCAGGCCACCCATGCCGCCCAGACCCATAGCGTCAAGACCAGGGATATTGGGCATGCGCAGCTTCTTGCCCTTCTTACCCTTTTTGCCCTTCTTGCCGCCGGCCTGTGCCTGATTGGCCATCGTGCGCATGCGGCCCATCATCTTGTTCATCTCGCCCCACTGCTTCATAAGGCTATTGACCTCGGTGGGGGTAACGCCGGCGCCCTTGGCAATGCGGGCACGGCGCTGGCCGTTGATGATGGAGGGACGCAGGCGTTCCTCCTTGGTCATCGACATGATGATGGCCTCGTTCTTATCGAAGATGCCCTCGTCCAGGTTGCCGCCCATCTGGTTGAGCGCGCGCTGGCCGCCGGGAAGCATGCCCAGGATGCCCTTCATACCGCCCATCTTTTTGACGGCCTTCATCTGGTCGAGCATGTCGTTCATGGTGAAGCCCTCGCGCAGCATACGCTCGGCAGCCTCGAGCTGCTCGGCATCGGCCGCCTCCTGGGCCTTCTCGATGATGCCGACGACGTCGCCCATACCCAGAATGCGCTTGGCCATGCGGTCGGGATAAAACGGCTCGAGCGAATCGGGCTTCTCGCCCATGCTCACGAACTTGATGGGCTTGCCGGTCACCTGACGCACCGAAAGCGCGCCGCCGCCACGGGCGTCACCGTCGAGCTTGGAGATGATCACGCCGTCAAAGTCGGTGCGCTCGGCAAAGGTCGAAACGACGTTGACGATATCCTGGCCGGTCATGGCGTCGACGACCATCAGCACCTGGTCGGGCTTGACGGCCTTCTTGATGTCGACGGCCTCCTGCATCATCTGCTCATCGATCTGCAGACGACCGGCGGTATCGACGATGACCACGTCGCGCAGGTGGTCGACGGCTTCCTGGATAGCGCCCTTGGCGATGTCGACCGGATGCACGCCGTCGCCGCGGAAGACCGGCACGCCGATCTCGCCACCGAGCGTGGCCAACTGGTCGGCTGCGGCGGGACGGTAGACGTCGCACGCGGCGAGCAGTGGCGAGCGGCCCTGCTTCTTAAGCAGGTAGGCCAGCTTTACGGCCGCCGTGGTCTTACCGGAGCCCTGCAGGCCCACAAGCATGATGACGTTGGGAATGCGGTTGCTAAAGACGAGCTTGCTCTCGGTGGAGCCGAGCATCTCGGTGAGCTCGTCGAGCACGATCTTGACGACGTTTTGCGCCGGCGAGAGCGACTCCATGACCTCGGCGGTCATGCAGCGCTCCTTCGTCTTGGCAACGAACTCCTTGACGACCTTAAAGTTGACGTCGGCCTCGAGCAGCGCCATGCGAATGTCACGCATGGCCGAGGTGATATCGGCCTCGGTCAGCTTGCCCTTGCCGCGCAGGCGGTCAAATGTGTCGTTGAGGCGATCGCTCAGGGAATCAAACACTAGCTACTCCTTAGTTGGACTCGCCCACCAGGGCGCGGCAGAAATCTTTGGCGTTAAACTCCTGCAGGTCATCGACCTGCTCACCCACGCCGATGCGCAGGATCGGGAGCTTGAGCTTCTCGGCCACGGCCATGGCGATACCGCCCTTCGCCGTGCCATCGAGCTTAGTCATGATAATACCGTCCAGACCCAGCGCCTCGTTAAACTCGAGCGCCTGATTCAGGCCGTTCTGACCGGTGGCGGCATCGATCACGAGCACGACCGAGACCGGCATGGGGCCTGCGGCCATATTGGCGGCGCGCTTACGGGTCACGTTGACCACCTTGGCGAGCTCGCGCATGAGCTCGGGGCTCGTATGCAGACGACCGGCGGTATCGATGAGCACCAGGTCGCTGCCGCGCTTGTCGGCCTCGTCGAGCACGTCATAGCACACGCTCGCCGGATCGGAGCCGCGGTCGCGCTTAATGACCGGAACGCCGGCGCGTTGGCCCCACACATCGAGTTGCTCGATGGCGGCGGCACGGAAGGTATCGGCCGAACCGATCACCACGTTCTTGCCGCGGGCGGCCATGGCGCTCGCGATCTTACCGACCGTCGTGGTCTTGCCGGCACCGTTAATGCCCACAAACAGCACGCAGCTCGGCGTATCGGAGAACGGATCGCGCTCGATGGGCACAAAGTGCTGCTCAAGCTGCTCGGCCAGGGCGCGACGGAGTTGCGGGGCGGTCTTGAGGTTCTTCTTGGCGGCCGTCTCGCGCAGGTCATCGGAGACCTTGATGGCGACCTCGGCACCCATGTCACCCATAACGAGGGTGTCCTCCAGGTCCTCCCAAAAATCCTCGTCGACCTCGCCGCCAAAGTAAAAGACCTCGTTGAGGGCCTCGCGACTGCGCTCAAGTCCGCGCGAGAGAGCGTCAAAGAATCCCATTATGCATTCACGACCTTTCCGGTTTCGCGATCGAGTTTTTGCGAGACGACGCGACTGACGCCGTCGGCTTGCATCGAGACGCCATAGAGGACGTCAGCGTCCTCCATAGTACGGCGCTGATGCGAAATGACCAAGAGCTGCGTATCGGAACGCAGGACATCGAGGGCGCCGATAAGCTTGGACAGGTTGGCGTCGTCGAGCGCCGCCTCGACCTCGTCCAGCACATAGAACGGCACCGTGCGCGTGCGGTACACGGCAAAGAGCAGGGCGAGCGCCGTCAGGCTCTTCTCGCCACCCGACATGAGCATCATCTTGGTGATGCGCTTGCCGCGCGGCTGCGCCACGACCTCGATGCCCGTCTCGGCCGGATGCTCGGGGTCGGTCATCTCAAGATGAGCCTGACCGCCCGGGAAGAGCATGGCGAAGATCTCGCGGAAGTTCGCATCGACCTTCTCAAAGGTCACGAGGAACGCCTTGCGCATCTTGCGGTCGATCGCCACGGTGATCTTGGTGAGCGCCTTGCGCGCGCTCTCCAGATCGGCCAGCTGCTCCTCGATGTAGTCGGCACGGCGCTTGAGCTGCTCGTACTCCTCCATGGCCACCTGGTTCACAGGGCCCAGGTTGTTGATCTGGCGCACAAGCTGGTTGAGCTCGCGCTCGGCGGCGTCACGGTCGGTAGGCGCGGGAAGCATGAGTGCCTCCTCGAGCACCGTGGTGCCGTCGGCGGTGATGGCCTTGATCGCGGCCTCCACCTGCACCTCGAGCTTGCCGCGGGCCACCTTGAACTCATTTTGCGTTGCGGTGGCAGCATCGACCCTCTCTTTGGCACGGGCGACCTCGGCCTTGGCGTCCTCGATGGTCTTCTTGAGCGAAGCCGAGTCCGCCTCCTCCAGAGAGGCCTGGTCGCGCAGGCGTGCCGCCCAATCCGAGGCACGCTCGAGCAGGGCCGAATAACGCTCGTGCATGGGATCGACGCGCAGGCGCAGCAGCTCAAGCGAGCGCGAGGCCTGACGCGTTCCGCGGATGCGGCGATCGATGCCCTCCAAGCGATGCTCCAAATCGGGCACACGGCCCTTCAGCGAACGCAGGCGCTCGCTCGTCTGGGCCAGGCGCACCTTGGCATCGGCGAGCTTGCCGGCGGCCTCGGAGTCGTCGCGACGCACGCGATCGAGTTCGTCATTGGCCTCGGCAATCTGCAGGCCCAGGTCACTTGCCTGAGCGCGAGCCTCATCACGAGAGCGAGTAAGCTCGTCCACGCGCGGACGCGCAGCGCGAACGGCCTCGGCAGCCTGCTCACGGCGCTTGGAAATGCGCACGCGCTCGACCTCAGCGTTGTTGGCACTCTGCTCAAGACGGCCGATCTCGGAGAGCAGCGAGCGGCGCTCGCCCTCAAGGCGGGCAATCTCGCCGGCGGCATCGCCCTCGGCGGCACGCGCCTCCTCGACGGCAGCATTGGCCTCGATGACCTGATCCGAAACATGCTCGAACGCAGCCGCTAGATCGGGCTCCAGGCCCTCGAGCTCGCGAATGCGGCGTTTGCGCTCCAAGGCACCCGATGCCTCGCCGGCATCGAGCCCTACGCGCACCAGGCCGCCGCAGGAAACACGGGCGCCATCGGGAGTCACATAGGTCACGCCGTCCACGACCGGACCCGCCAGCGCAGCAGCCAAATCATCGACAACGTAATAGCCGCCGAGCAGGGCCTCGACGACCGGACCATAGTCCGCGCGCACGGACAGGCGGTCGACCAGACGGGTGCCGGCAGCACCCTCGGCCGCAGTAGATCCGCTCACGCCACGCGCCACCAACAGTGCCTCGCCCGAGGCCTTCTTCTGGTCCAGAGCGGCGCGACCGGCGCGCTCCAGTGCGGCGGCATCATCGAACAGCAGGGCATCGATATCGCCGGCGAGCAGCTGCTCAACCAGACCCTCGAGCTCACGCGGAGCCTCGAGCACATCACCCAGACGACCAGCAACATTGTCGCCCAGCGCGCCCACCAGACGGCTCACCAACGGCGAGCTGTCGGCCATGCGGGCATCAAGCTTCTTTTGGCTGGCAAGCTCCGAGCGCACCTCGGACAGCTTGTTGCGCGCCTCGCTCTCACGATTACGCAAGTCCTTCAGGGCTGCACGGGCGACCTCGGTGGCCTCGCGCGCATCGTTCTGGGCCTGACGAGCCGCCTCAAGGGCACTCTCAAGCTCCTCAGCACGGTCGCGACGGCTATCAAGCGATGCTGTAACCTCCTCGAGCTGTTCATCAATCTGCTCCAGGCGCGAGGCGTACATGTTGTCCTCGACCTCGGCGTTGCTCAGCGAGTCCTTCACCTTGGCGAGTTCGAGCGCCGCGTTATCGGCCACACGCTGCACATCGCGTTGCTCACGCGTAAGCTGCGAAATCTGATTGTCGAGCGCCACGCGCCGCTCGTGGAGCTCAGCGGCGGCAGGACCAGCGGCGTCAACGTCCTCCTGGGCCTGCATGTGCGCGCCGGTCACTTCCTCAAGCTGTGCACGCGCGTCCTCGAGCTCCTCGACCACGCGACGACGCTGATGCTCGGAGCTCGAGATCTGGCCACGCATGTCGGACAGGCGCGACACCATGTTGTGGCCCTTTTCCTCGAGCAGGCGCATATCGGAGTTAATGCGGCCGACCACGTCTTGCATATGGCGGCGCTGCTCGCCCAGGTCGCCCACAAACAGGCCCTTTTCCTCGAGCATAACCTGGAGCTTCTCGAGCTCGCGCTCCTTTTCGCCCATGCGGTACTGCGCAAGCTCCAGCTCGGCGGCGCCTTCCTTGGAGCGGCTCTCCAAGTCGTTCCACTGCGACTGCAGCGAACGAAGCTCGTCGACGGCCAGCATCTGCGTAAGTTCGTTCGCGCGCGAGGACAGCTCTTTGTACTTGCGCGCGCGATCGACCTGACGCTCCAGCGGCCGCAGCTGACGGGCGATTTCCTTATTGATGTCGCGGGCACGGGTCAAGTGCTCGTCCATCGATTTAATCTTTTTGAGCGCACGCTCCTTGCGGCGTTTGTGCTTGGAGATGCCGGCGGCCTCCTCGATGAGGGCACGGCGCTCCTCGGGGCGGCTCTGCAAAATGGCGTCGAGCTTGCCCTGGCTGATGATGGAATGCGTATCCTTACCCAGGCCCGAATCGTGCAGGATGTCCTGAATGTCCATCAGGCGGCACGGGCTCGAGTTGATGAGGTACTCGCTTTCGCCCGAGCGATACATACGACGGGTGATGGCGACCTCGTCAAAGTCGACGGGCAGCATATGGTCCGAGTTATCGAGCACCAGCGTGACCTCGGCGACACCCACCGGCTTGCGCGCTGACGAGCCCGAGAAGATGACATCCTCCATGGCCTGGCCGCGCAGCTGCTTGGCGCTCTGCTCGCCCAGGACCCACAGAATCGAGTCAGAGATGTTCGATTTTCCCGAGCCGTTGGGACCGACGATGACGGTCAGGCCCGGCTCAAACGTCATATGGGCGCGGTCGGCAAACGACTTGAACCCTTTGAGCGTGAGGGACTTGAGATACACGGTTCCTCGCTTAAACAGGCTTCTTGTTGAGAATCACGCCGTTGGTGGTGTAGCCCATGCGGTCAAGTGCCTCGAGTGCAGCGGCTCCCTCGGCTTCCTTCTTTGAGGAGCCGGAGCCGCGACCCTGGCGAATACCATCGATCAACACCACGGCGGTAAAGGTGGGCGCATGCGCCGGGCCCTCGGAGCCAACGAGCTTATACGCCGGGGGTTCGTGACCGTCGGCTTGCACGCACTCCTGCAAGAACGATTTGGGGTTCGCGGGGTGCTCGGCACGCTCGGAAGCCAAATGCGGCTTAAGCGTACGGTGGATAAACTCCGCTGCGGCATCCCAGCCGGCGTCCAGGTACAGCGCGCCCACGAGCGACTCGTAGACGTTCTCGAGCGCCGAATGCAGGCCGCGCGCACCGGTACCTGTCTCGGAGGCACCAAAGATGATGATGTCGTCGATGCCCAACTCGTGAGAAACCTCGGACAGCGTGGCGCCCGAGACAAGCGACACCTTCAGGCGCGTGAGCTTGCCCTCGTCAAACTCCGGATAGGACTCAAAGAGCGAACGGGCGACGACGGCGCCCAAAATGGAATCGCCCAAGAACTCAAGGCGCTCATAGCTGGCAGAAACCGGCTGGCCCTCGACTGCCGAGGGATGCGTAAGCGCCGCGCGCAGCAGTACCTTATTATTGAACTCGTGGCCCAGGATTTCCTGGGCACGCGTAAGTCGTTCAGACAAAGCCAAGACCTAGGCCTCCCTGGCGTGTTCGATCGCGTCGACGGCGTCGGCGACAGAGTTGAGCGAGAGCAGAGTCTCGTCATCGATCTCGAGGTTGAACTCGTCCTCGATAGCCGTAACCAGCTGCAGGCGCTCGAGCGAGTTGGCATCGAGATCGTCAAAGGTGGCCTCATCGCTAATTTCGGCAACATCGACGCCCAGAACGTCAGCAGCGACCTCGGCGATCTTGTCGAAGATTTCGGAGCGGTCCATAGCGCTTCCTCTCATAGTGAATGAATACCAAAAGAATGGTACCGCCCGGGCGGTACCAAGACACGGTTCTGATTCTACCCCACGAAGCAGGCCGCGAGGCACATAACAGCGCTCTAACTCGCTCTTACAAAACGATGCCGTCCATGGAGTTGGCGACGTTCTCGACCAGCCCCGCGCGCACGGCTTCGGCCGCCGCGAGCGTACCGTTTTTAACAGCCTCGACCGAGGTGGCGCCATGGCCGATTAGGACCACGCCACGCAGGCCCAAAAGAATCGCACCGCCCTTGGCATCACCAGAGAGCTTGGCCTTAATCTCGCGCATCTGCTTTTTGATGAGCAGCGCGGCGATCTTGGTGCCGAGCGAGGCCATAAAGGCACCCTTGAGTTCCTGCAGCAAAAACTTGGCAGCGCCCTCGGTGGCCTTGAGCGCGATGTTGCCCGACATGCCATCGGCAACGACGACATCGAAATTGCCCGAGGTGAGGTCGGTGCCTTCGCAGTTGCCCACAAAGCCGGGAACGGCGGCTTTCATGGCCGGGAAGCAGGCCTTGGTAAAGTTGGAACCCTTCTCGTCCTCGGTGCCATTGGCAAGCAGGCCCACGCGGGGATGCTCGATGCCCAGGACGACGCGGGCATAGGCGCTACCCATCTGGGCAAAACGCACCATGTCATCGACCTCGACATCGGGGTTGGCGCCCATATCGCACAGCACCGTCAGACCGCCGGCGCGATTGGGCAGCGCATTGGTCAGACAGGGACGCACCGGCTGCTTCTTGCCTTCGGCCATATATCTAAACGGCGTCACATAGGCGGTGGCGGCAGCGGTCATGGCACCGGTCGAGCCGGCGGAGAAGAACGCGTCCGCGTTGCCCTTTTTGATGGCGCGGCAGGCAAGCACGATCGACGATTTACGCTTGGTCATCACGGCGCGAATGGGATCGTCATCCATGGCGATAACGTCGGGTGCCTCAAGAGCCTCAACACGTGCATGGGAAGCAGCAAAGGGATTGACGATTTCAGCGGGGCCAGCTGCCAAGACCTCGATATCGGGATCGGCGGCAAGCGCAGCCTCGATACCATCGAGAACAACCTGAGGTTTCTCGTCTCCGCCCACAACGTCTACACAAACGCGAACGTTACTCATATACATGCTCCTTATACAAAAATGGCCGACTCATTGAGCCGGCCATTGTGGTTCCATTTGGAACGGCATCGCATCCAGAGTATACCGTTACTCGGTAACGATAACCTCGCGGTCCTTGTAGAAACCGCAGCTGGGGCACACGTGGTGCGGAAGCTTGACAGCGCCGCAACGGGGGCACGTGGACTGAGCCGCAGCCGAAATCTTCATGTTGGCGGAACGACGGGTGTGAGTGCGGATACGACCCTGCTTTTGTTTAGGTACGGGCATAGTGACCTTCCTTATGAACTATCCAGTGTGGCGATTACGCGCAAGTAGCGATACTACCACAGTTTTACTCATCGAGCTTGAGATTCTTCAATGCTGCAAATGGATTTTCCGTGGCAGCGGCCCATTCTGCCTCTGCCTGTGCGGCGCAATCGCATTGCTCGACGTTGAGATTGCAACCGCAAGTGGGACACAGACCGCGGCAATCGGGCTTGCAGAGCACCACAAACGGCGTGTCCATGACGACCGCGTCGTTGATGGGCTCACCCAGATCGACGATGCGGTCCTCACCCAGGAGCTCGTAGCCGTCCTCGAAGGCCTCGGGATCCTCGGGCTCCTCGAAGAGGTAGAACTCCTCGATCTCGCCGGCGATATCAAACGAAGCGGGCTCCAGGCAACGGTCGCACTCGCCGGTGGCGTGCGCGCGGACCATGCCCGTGAGCAAGACACCGGTACCGGCATTGGTAAAGACAACGTCGTAGTCGATGCCGTCCTGTAGCTGGTACTCCTTCTCGCCCACCGTGTAGGTGGCGACATCGACCTTGCCGGTCAGCGGATACGAATCTCCGGGAAACTCAAGCTGCTCGGAAAGATCGACGGTAACGCTCGGGAACTCAGCCATTACCACTGACCATTCTGTTGGGCGGCACCCTCGTTGAGCTGCTGACGGCAACGGGTAACGGTGCCAGTCAGGCTCTTGAGGTTCTCCTCCAGGTGCGTAAAGACCTGCTCTGCGTAGTCCTCGGCAGCATAACGCGTCTCGCGCTCGTACTGCTGGGCACGATCACGGATGTCGTCGGCCTGCTGCTGCGCTAAGCGGACGATCTCCTGCTCACCGGCAATGGTGAGGGCCTGCTGCTGAGCGTCGGCGATGATGGAATCGGCCTGAGCGGCGGCGGAAGCCATAAGCTCCTCGCGCTCCTTAAGGATACGGCGGGACTTCTGCCACTCCTCGGGATAGCTCATGCGGATCTCGTCGAGGATGTTGAAGAACACGTCGGCGTCGATGACCTTGAACTGAGCGTTCTTGCCGAAAGGCGGCTTGGCTTCCTCGATCAGCCCTTCGAGCTCATCGACCAAGCTGACGATCCTATCGCCAGGAAAATTCTCGCCCGGCATCCGGTCTCCTTTCATAGGTAACATATCATCGTGCTAGTTTACCACATGCCACCAGGCAATAAAAAACGTCACGAAAAGCGATGTCTGAGCGCTTCGACCACGTTGGGCGGGACAAACGTCGATACATCGCTGCCGAGTGAGGCGATCTGGCGAACGACCGAGCTCGAGATATAGCCGTACTGCGGCGCACTCATGACAAAGATGGACTCCAGCTCGTTATCCAAGCGATAGTTGAGATCTGCCTGCTGCAGCTCGTACTCAAAGTCGGTCATGGCGCGCAGGCCCTTGACCACGGCCCCCGCCCCCTGCTCGCGAGCGAAGTCGACCAAGAGGCCGGTAAAGGGCAGGACCTCGACGCCGTCGATATCACCGAGCGCCTCGCGGGCCAGCGCCACGCGCTCATCGAGCATAAACGTGGTACCCACACCGTTTTTACCCTGCGACTCGGCAACAGCGACGATCACACTGGGAAAGATGCGGCGGGCGCGGCGGATGACGTCGATATGGCCAAACGTGATGGGATCGAAGGTGCCCGGGACGATCACGCGGTTGATGGTGTCATTCATGGTCGTCCTCCTGAAACGTCGTGGCATCGTTGTTGTGAGCATCGGTGCCAGCGCAATCTTCCTCACCATCGTTATCGCCGACCCAACGAAGCAGGTCGACCGAGGTAATGCCGTAGCGCTTCTCGCGCACGATCTCAAAGCCTGCCGGATGCGCGCCCGCATCGGCGGCGGCATGCTCAAACAGGGCATAAGCGCCAGGTGCAAGCAGACCCTGCTGAGCCAGCTTCTGCAGCAGCTCCTCGACCGGCTCGGCACCAAAAGCATAGGGCGGGTCGAGCAGGACCAGATCAAAGGGGCCGCCCGGCACACGACCGCGCGAGGCACTCGCCAGCATGTCGCCCGTTATCACGCGCCAACGCGCACGGTCACGGCAGAGCGACTCGATATTCTTGGTAATGAGCCGCGCGGCATTCCGATCGATCTCGAACGTCGTGAGCGAGCGGGCACCACGTGAGAGCATCTCTAACCCTAAGGCACCGGAGCCGCCAAAGGCGTCCAGGACGCGGACCTCGTCCAGATCGAAGTCGAATGCCGACATGACCATAGATGCGCATGCCTCGCGCACGCGATCGGTCGTGGGGCGGGTGACATCGCGACCACGGGGCTCCTCGATCTTACGACCGCGCCATTCGCCGCCGATGATTCTCATCCTCCGCTGACCTCCTTAAAAATGTGTCGATATCGCATGGCGACCGCATCGCGCAGGGGGCGCGTCGCCACGGAGTCAAGGTTGCAAGCATACCGCAAGAGCTCGACCGCGTCCAAATGGGCCCACTCGATCAGCTCCTCGTCGGCATCCAGGTCGACAAAGCGCAGGGTCACTCCGCCATGCTGGCGGTACCCCAGGATTTCGCCCTCGTGGCGCAGACGCAGGTCCATCTGGGCGAGCGTAAAGCCATCCGAGGTTTTTTCGAGCGATTGCAGGCGATCTTGTGCTGCCGAAGCGCCGCCGTTGCCCTTGGAGTGCGTCATGACCAGGCACGTGCCCGACACACTGCCACGGCCCACGCGACCGCGCAGCTGGTGCAGAGCAGCCAACCCAAAGCGCTCCCCGTTCTCGATGACCATGACGGTGGCGTTAGGCACGTCGACGCCCACCTCGACCACCGTAGTCGAGACGAGCACGTCAATCTCGCCACGCTTAAAGGCATCGATAACCTGGTCCTTCTCCCCCGCTGGCATGCGGCCGTGAAGGCGCTCGATGGCAAGACCCGGCAACGCCAGACGCAGGCGATCGAGCTCGGTCGCCGTATCGTGCAGCGGCACGGGGACCGTCACGCGGCCCTCGTCGTCGCGGGCGATACCGGGCACGTCCTCCAGATCATCGGCCGAGTCACTCGGCTCCACGAGCGGGCAAATCACGTAGGCCTGCTGACCCTTTTCATGCGCCTCGCGGATGGCGCCATAGGCAAGGTCGCGACTCGACTCGGTAAGCACGCGTGTCGTCACGCCAGCGCCAGGGACGGGCCGATGGCGGATGATACTCGTGTCCAGATCGCCGTAGACCGAAAGCGCCAGCGTACGCGGGATGGGCGTTGCCGTCATAACGAGCAGATCGGCACCGGGGCCCTTCGCGCGCAAGGCATTGCGTTGGCCGACGCCAAACCGGTGCTGCTCATCGATGACCACGAGCGACAGATGCTTAAACGCCACATTATCCGAAAGCACCGCGTGGGTGCCAAAGAGCACGTCGAGCTCGCCCGATTCCAGCTGGGCATGGATCCGCTCGCGCTCTGCGGCCGGCGTGGCGCCCGTCAGGAGCGCCCAGGTCATACCAGCCTGCGAGAGCAAGGGGCCGGTCTTATCGGCATATTGACGCGCCAGCACGCCCGTGGGCGCCATAACGCAGGCCTGCGTGCCGCTATCGGCAGCCACAGCCAGCGCGCAGGCGGCAACAGCGGTCTTGCCGGTACCGACATCGCCCAGCAGCAGGCGGTTCATCACGCGCCCGCCATCGCACATATCGCGCAGGATATCTTGGAACGCGGCCTGTTGCTCGTCGCTCAGCGAAAACGGCAGGGCCTGCTTAAGCGCGGCCAGGTGCTCGCCCGCGGCGTGGGCATAGGGTACCACATCGACCAGGCCGCCGTCGTTGCGCAGGCGCAGCGCCAGCTGCAGGTAGAGGCACTCCTCGTAGGCAAGCCGTGCGCGCGCGATATCGCGCTCAGCCATGCTCGAGGGAAAATGGATCGATCGAAGCGCACGGGCATTGCTCATCAGGCGGCGCTTGACGCGCAAGCGTGCGGGAATCGGATCGAAGGGATTGCCGACGACCTCGAGCGCGCCACTTACGATGCGGCGCATCCACGCCTGGCTCACGCCGTCACTCACATAATGGACCGGCAAAATGGTGCCCGCAGCACGCCCCTCATCGAGCTTTTCAAAGTGCGGCGAGGCCATCTGCTTAAAACCGTAGGCAAACTCAACCTTGCCCATCACGGCCAGGCGGTCGCCCTGCTTAAGCTGCTGGGCAATCCAAGGCTGACGGAAAAAGGCGACCTGCAGCACGCCCGTCTCATCAACGAGTGAGACCTCGGTCACCTGCATGCGCGGACGCGGCTTCTTTTGAACGATACGGTCGACCGTGGCGATGATGGTGCACACGGTACCGATGGGCGCCATCTCGATGGACCAGGAGCGCGTAAAGTCCAGGTATCGATGAGGGATATGGAGAAGGAGGTCCCCCACCGTCCGAATTCCCAGACGGCGAAGGGCCTCCTCACGTTTACCCGAAACATATTTGAGTCGCGCGATATCCTCGTCGAGCGCATTGCTCTGGGCAAAGCGATCCGAGACGCGCGGCACGGAGCAGAGCTCGGACATAGGCAGATGCCTACTCGATCGAGAAGATCACGGGATAGAGCGGCTGCTCGCCACGATGGGCGTCGATCTCCAGGTCGGGCTGAGCCTCCTCGATAGCGTCGACGATCTCCTGGAAGGCTTCATCGGACAGCTCCTCGCCGGCCAGAATCGTCAGCGCGTCGCCCTCCTCTTCCTCCTGCATGCGGTTGATGCAATCGAGCGTGACCTGCTTCACGTCGGAGCCGACGACATCGATGGAGCCGGCAATGATGCCCATGACGTCACCGGAGTGAATTGGCGAACCGTCGGAGGCGCTGGAGTCGCGCACGGCGCGGGTGACCTCGCCATCGCGGACCTCGCTGATGGCGTCGACCATAGCGGCGACGGCATCCTCGAGCTCGGAATCGGGCAGGACCGCGAACAGCGCGGAGAAGGCCTGCGGAACGGTCTTGGTGGGAACGACGGCGACCTTCTTGTCGGTGCAGGCTGAGGCAGCGGCCTCAGCGGCCATGCGGATGTTGCCGTTGTTGGGCAGAATGATGATCGAGGTCGCGTTGACCTGGTCAACAGCGCCCAGCAGGTCTGCAGTCGAGGGGTTCATGGTCTGACCACCCGACACGATCACGTCGACGCCGAGGGACTTGAGGATGTCTGCCTCGCCGGACCCAGCGGCAACGGCGACAAAGCCCAGCGCCTTGGCGGGCTCGGCGGCCTTTTCCTGGTCCTCATGAATCTTGGCGGTACGGTCGTGGGCCTCCATCTCCATGTTGTGGATAAAGACCTCGTAGATCTGACCAAGCTGAAGCATGTGCTCGAGCACCAGGTTGGGGGTGTTGGAGTGCACGTGGATCTTGTAATCGGGGTAGGCGCCCACGAGTAGCTCACAGTCGCCCATGGAACCCAGGAACTTAAGGCACTCATCCTCGTCAAAGGGAGCGTCAGCCTTAAAGAGGAACTCGTTGCAGTAGCGGAACTCCGAGCCCTCCCAGTCGTCGTTGGCCTCGATCTCAACGCGATTGAGGGCCGCGTCGCGGGCAGAGCCAGCGGAATCAAACGTGGCGGAGAAATCCTCGACAACGGTGCTGCGGCCAAGCGCGGCGGCAACAAAGTTCTCCAGGAAGATGGCAAAGCCAAAGGCGCCGGAGTCGACCACGCCGTTCTCCTTCAGAACGGGCAGAAGGTCGGGCGTGCGAGCGACAGACTGATATGCCTCGACGACGATAGCGTCGAGCGCGTCCTCGGCCGAGAACTTCTTCTTTTCGCACTCGTCGGCCTTGGTCGAGACATCGCGCAGCACCGTGAGAATCGTGCCCTCGATGGGCTTACGGACGGCCTGGAAGGCAACCTTGACGGCGCGGCGGAACGCATAGGCGATGTTGGCGGACGTGATGGGCTCATCAGCAGAGACGAGACCCTCGGCCACGCCGCGCAGGATCTGAGAGGTGATGACGCCGGAGTTGCCGCGGGCACCCATCAGGGAGCCGTGGGTGATGGCGCCGGCGATGGCCTCCATATCGGCATCGGCGGGAAGGGCGGAAAGCTCCTTGGTCACCGAGGCGAGCGTGAGCGACATATTGGTGCCGGTATCGCCATCGGGTACGGGGAAGACGTTGAGCTTGTTGATCTCCTCGGCCTTGTCGGAAACGGCAGCCGCAGCGATCGGAAAACAGGTGCGAATGGTCTTTGCAATCATGGGTATTTGAATCTCCGTTTTCGGATGCTAGTTCAGACGGCTCTTGAGCGCGTCGATGTGAATGCCGATCTTAAGGCTGGCGGGATCGATCTGGGCGATCTCCTGCAGGGTGAAGGCAACGGAGCTCGAAAGATTGTGGCAGACGGACTTCATGTTGACGCCGTTCTCGAGCACGACGTGAAGATCGACCGTAAGGCCGTTCTCGTCGGCGGAGACAAGCACGCCCTTGCGGAGGCGCTGACCGGCAAGCAGGCGCACGCTCTCGGCGCCCTGGAGCTGCTCAGCCATACCGACGACGCCATAGCACGTCATCGCGGCATAACCGGCAATATCGGCAATAACGTCGTTCGAGACGCTCAGGCTGCCGTTGATGGTCTCAGACACAAGAATCTCCTTATCTGGTGCTCACGGCACCATGTCGTGGGAGCAATCATTGCAATATTCTACAACGACCGCGCCATGTTGAGGTGATGGGTCGCGGGATTACATCCTCGACACGAAATGTTGATATGGCAACGTTCGCGAACGGCGATCGCGGCATGAAAAAACCCGCCGCATAAGCGACGGGTTTTACAACCTGGCTCCCCGGGTAGGACTCGAACCTACAACAGCGCGGTTAACAGCCGCGTGCTCTACCATTGAGCTACCGAGGAATTAAAAAGCCCAGCGGAATGGGCTGAGAAATTCTGGCTCCCCGGGTAGGACTCGAACCTACAACAGCGCGGTTAACAGCCGCGTGCTCTACCATTGAGCTACCGAGGAATAGGTGCGTGCTCTCAAGCAACGAAATTTATTATACGGACGAATCAGCTCAGGGCAAGAACTTTTTTGAGAATTTTTCCGACCTAGTCGTTTAAGAACGTCCCCAACGACTACATGAAAGCGCCCCCGAGCGAATGTGCTTGAGGGCGCTTATTGCTTGACTAGCTTTCGATGTAGTCCTTCAGCTTGCTACTGCGGCTGGGGTGGCGGAGCTTGGCCAAGGTCTTGGACTCGATCTGGCGGATACGCTCGCGCGTGACGCCAAACTCGCGGCCGACTTCCTCGAGCGTACGGGGATGTCCGTCGACAAGACCAAAGCGCAGCTCGATAACCTTGCGCTCACGATCGGCAAGCGAGTCGAGCACCTGGGTGAGCTGCTCCTGCAGCATGGAGAAGCTGGCAGCATCGGGCGGAACGATGGCCTGGGAGTCCTCGATGAAGTCGCCCAGCTGGGAATCCTCTTCCTCGCCGATGGGGGTCTCGAGCGACACGGGCTCCTGCGAGATCTTCTGGATCTCGCGGACGCGGTCGGCGCTCATGTCCATCTCGGCACCGATCTCCTCGGGGGTCGGGTCGCGGCCCAGGTCCTGAAGGAGCTGGCGCTGCACGCGGACGAGCTTGTTGATGGTCTCGACCATGTGTACGGGAATACGGATGGTACGGGCCTGGTCGGCAATGGCGCGCGTAATGGCCTGACGGATCCACCACGTGGCGTACGTGGAGAACTTGAAGCCCTTCTGGTAGTCGAACTTCTCGACTGCGCGAATCAGACCGAGGTTGCCCTCCTGGATCAGGTCCAGGAACAGCATGCCGCGACCGACGTAGCGCTTGGCGATGGAGACGACCAGACGCAGGTTGGCGCTGATGAGCGCCTGCTTGGCCTCGAGACCCACGTTCTCGATACGGGTCAGGCGACGTATCTCGGCGCGGGTAAGCTCGATCTCGCCCGCCTCGGCGGCCTCGAGCTTCTCGGTGGCCTCAAGACCGGCCTCGATCTTCATAGCCAAATCGACCTCTTCGGAAGCGGTCAGCAGGTCGACCTTGCCGATCTCCTTGAGGTACATACGAACCGGATCGCCGGTCAGCATCACCGTGGAGGCATCGATGCCACGCACGCGCGAGCGTGAACGGGACGTGCGCACGGTGCGCTTCTTCTTGCTCTTGGAAGAACCCATCTCGGCGTCGGCCTGACGGGCCATCTTGAGCTCGTGATCGTCGAGCGAGCCGGAATCGTGCTCGTCGTCGTCATCGAAATCGTCAGTATCGTTATCGGTGTCGTCATCGTCGACGTCCATGGGGGCGTCGTCGTTTCCGCTCGCGGAGATAATCTGGATGCCACTATTGCGCAGCGCGGAATACACCGCGGTGAGCTGCTCGTCAGAAACATCGATATCCTTCAGGGCGACCTGAATCTCGTCCTCGGTTACCGAAGTCCTGTTTGAGCCGTTGCCCATGAGCTTTGCAACGTAGGATTCCAGCCCAGTACCCGTGCTCTCAGTCTTTTTTGGCACAGATTCTCCCTTCATAGTCCACAGGACTCAATACTTTAGCACACACATAGGCGTCTATACCCAAAAAGAGGACTGGATATAGGCGAGAATACGCTGGTTGACCACAACATCTAGGCCTGTTCGGTGCCTACGGCCTCCAGACCGATCAAACGGAACGGGTCCGCCACGCCGCCGATAGACTTTTGCAGCTCGCGTTGACGCTGCGAATCCTGCGCGGCCTGCACGGTCAGCGCGTGACGGGCCTCATCATCGAGCGAACGGTCCTGGCGCAGCTTGGCCTGTGCGGCACGCATGCGGCGCTTGATGGTGTAGAGCTCGAGCGTATCGAGCATGAACACGATGTTTGTCTCGGTGGGGTGCTTGCTCGTCGCCGAGATGCGCCCGGCACTCACAAGCGTTGCCGCCTCGGGACACACCGAGCGCGCCGCATCCATGCAGGCTGCAGGATCGGTTCCCGGCGGCGTTGCCAGCACGGCCCATGCGATGGACTCGTGACGTGGATCAACCCACTCGATAGAGCAGATGCGGTCGGCATACGTTCGGAACAGGTCGGGGTAGCTCGTAAGCATCGTCAACAGCTCGCGCTCCCCTGCCAAGGACTTGCGTTCAAGATCAGTAAGAACCATCGGCGCCATGGCAGCCGGTGCGCCCGAACCGTCAGCCACAGGCACAGCACCCATACCATCAGGCACATCGATCGGCGGCAGATCGTCGACGACCTCCACGGGCGCGGCACCGTAGACATCGAGCGGGACGTAGTCGTACGGCTCTTCTTCGACCGGCGCGGACACCGGCGGCGTCGCGCCCGATGCCCAAGCACCGCGACCGGCATCGCGAGAACTCGACGCCCGACTGCCCGTCCCGCCGGACCGCTCAGCCTGTGCCCGCTGACGCTCATAGTTCTGCTCACGGCGACGCTCCGCATCCTCGCGCTTGGCGACATCGCGAAACACGCGGCCCGAGCTCGCACGCACTGTCTCCAGATCCAAACCCAGCAGATCGGCAATCTGGATAAAGTACGTATCGATCATATAGCTATCGCGCAGCGGATAGATAAGCGTCAGTGCATCTTCCAGCGCCTTGGCGCGACCGCCCGGCGTGGTGATGTCGCTCGACTCCTGCAGCGAACGGTAGACAAAGTCCATGAGGGGCTCGGCAGCGTCGATGCGCGCCTGCAGCTCCTGTCCACCATGCGCCGTGATGAACTCCATGGGATCGTTGCCGTCGGGCAGCACCACGCAGCGAAGGTCCATCGAATCCTGCTCGATAAACTGAATCGCGCGACGGGCGGCCTTCTGGCCCGCGGCATCGCCGTCGAACATATACACGATGCGCTTGGCAAAGCGGGTGAGCGTCTTGACGTGATGCTCCGTGAGCGCGGTGCCCAACGTAGCGACGACGTTTTTAATCCCCGCCTCCCAACAAGCGATGCAGTCGGTATAGCCCTCCACCACGATGGCGGTATCCTGCGCGACGATATACTCCTTGGCCCAATTAAAGCCATAGAGGTTTCGCTTTTTATGAAACACGCTCGTCTCGGCGGTGTTGAGGTACTTGGGTTGGCCGTCTCCCATGATACGACCGCCAAAGGCGATGTTGTGACCCTGCTCATCAAAGATGGGAAACATCACGCGGTCGTAGAAGCGGTCGGCAAGCTGCCCGCGCCCGCGGCTCACAGCCACGTTGGCGTCGATCATCTCCTGCGGAGTAAAGCCCGCCTGCGACAGATGAGCTACCAGCATGTTACGACCCGGAGCAAAGCCCAGGCAGTAGCGGCGGCAGACGTCGCCACCCATGCCGCGGCTGGCAAAGTACTCGCGCGGACGACCGTCCTTACCGCGCATAAGCATGGTGTGATAGAACAGGGCGGTCTCGGCGCACAGATCGTAGATGCGGGCACGCTTGGTACCGCGCTCGCGGCGATCTCCGGTGTCATGCAGCTCAATACCCGCGCGATCGGCCAAGTAACGGATTGACTCGGGAAAGCTCAGGTTCTCGCGCTTCATGATATAGGTGAAGACGTCGCCACCCTCGCCGCAGCCAAAGCAATGCCACACCTGCGTGGCGGGAATAATGTGGAAGGACGGAGTCTTTTCGCCATGAAACGGGCAGCAGCCCCAAAACTCATGGCCGCGGGGCTTGAGCTCAACCGTTTCCTGCACGATGGCAACCAGGTCGGACGCAGCGCGTACCTGATCTTTTTCCTCATCGCTAATCACGGATGCCCACCCCTTGCTCACCCAAGTTGTGACGAATGTCCTCGATATTCCCCTCGACGGTCGCAATCAACTCATCCAGCGATTCGAACACACGCGAGGGACGCAGCCAGCGCGTAAACGCCAGCGAAACGGAAGCGCCGTACAGGTCGCCCGTATAACCAATTAAGTTAGCCTCGAGATGCGATGAAGCGGCATCATCGGCGTACGTCGGCGGCAGGCCGACGTTAACGGCAGCAGGCCATACGGTGTCATCGACGAGCACCAGGCCCTCATACACGCCATCGGCAGGCACCTGAATGCCGTCGGGAACCTGCAGGTTTGCCGTGGGAAAGCCCATGCCAGAACCCTCATGACGGCCGCGAACAACACCGCCACGCAGCATATACGGGCGGCCGAGCAACTCAGCAGCAAGCTCCACATGGCCCTGTCCCAGCTCATGACGAATGCGGGTGGCGCAAATGGCCTCACCGCCCTCGCAAAGCAGGTCGTGACCATACACGTCAACGCCGTGCTCGGAACCCCAGGCGCGCATCTCGGCAACACCAGAAGCACCGCCGCGACCCAGCCTAAAGTCGCTGCCAACGCGAATCGAACGAATGTCGACCACGCGTGACAGCAGTGCGAGAAAACCGACATGGTCGAGTGCCGCAACCTCAGGCGTAAAGGGAACGGCCACCACCGTATCGACCCCGGTCTGAGCCAAGGCATGTAGACGGTCGGCCGTCGTCATCAATTTTTGAGCGGGCGAAGGGCTCACCACAACGTCCGGGTCGGGATCGAAAGTGACCACGACCGCCTTGCAGCCATGGGCACGGGCATCACGGACAAGCGCTTCGATGAGTTCCTGGTGTCCACGGTGCACACCATCGAACACGCCGATGGCAATCGATGCGGCACCCAAGTGCTCGCACTCATCAAACGCATCGGCAGTAACGATGCGAGCCTCGTCCGACTCGCCCGCGAAAAAGATACGCGCGAGCTCGCGAGCGGACAACATCATCGAACACCGCCGATTGCCTGCGGAAACACGTGCTCCATGACAAAGCGGCCACTCTCAATGCGGGCTAGCGCCTTGAGTCCCCCATCGAGCACCAACGCAAAAGGCGACTTCGAGGTATCGAAATCGGCAAGCGCACGCTCAACGGGAATGCGTCGGCCGCAGAGCAGATCGTCGGCAAGATTGCCAGGCACGTCAACACGCGTGGCGCCCAGGGCTGCAATGGGATCCAGAGCAAAGCCAGCCGCGGAATCGGGAGAAAGCTCCTCGACCGCATGACATGCGCCAATAGAAACAACACCGGAGGCCGTGCGGCGCAGCGCGGAAATGTGCGCGGCGCTCTCGCAGGCGCGGCCCAAGTCGCGAGCGAGTGCACGGATATAGGTGCCCTTGCTCACCGAGAACGCCACGGTCCACACACACGTATCACCTTCGCCTCCCACGGCGATCAGGTCGGCGGCATAGACCTCGACGGGGCGCGCGGGCAACTCAACAGCATTGCCCTCGCGAGCAGACTTGTACGCGCGAACGCCGTTGACCGAGATGGCCGAAAACGCCGGCGGCACCTGCATCTGTGGGCCAAGCATGGCAGCCAAGCGCTCGCGGGCATAGGCGGGATCGCGCAACTCGGGAGCAACGGCAACCGTGCGGACGGCTTCGCCCTCCGAATCATCGGTATTGGTCTCGGCGCCAAACGAGATGTCGGCGACATAGCTTTTGGTATCGAGGGTTAGCATGCCCAGCAGACGGGTGGCCTGGCCAACACCCACCACCATGACACCCGATGCCATGGGGTCGAGCGTGCCGGCATGGCCGACGCGCCGCTCATGGAGGGCGCGTCGGCATTGCGAAACCACGTCGTGGGACGTGCAGCCCACCGGCTTATCGACGGCGAGCAGCATATTCAGTTGAGAAGGCGTACGACGAGCCATGTACCATCCAAAAAGTTAAAGCTCGACGGTCACCGAAGCGGGATCCTCCCCTACCAGTTCGGCCAGCATGGGAAGTGCCACGGTGAGCGTCTCGAGAATCGTTCCGTTGTTGGAGAAACCGGCGGCGGCGGGATGTCCGCCTCCGCCAAAAGCAGCAGCGATCTCGGACACGTTGAGGTCGCCCTTGGAGCGCAGGTTGCCGCGCACCTTGGTATCGCCCTCAATGCCCTTCAGGAACAGGCAGACCTCGACGCCCATCACCGAGCGCACCACATCGACTAGGCCGTCGCACTCATCCGAGGTGACACCGCAAGCCTCAAGGTCACTCTGGTACGCGTAACTATACGCAACGCGCCCGTGGGCCACCGTCTTGATGCGGCCCATAACGATGGACTTGAGGTGTAAAAATTCAACGCGCATGCTCTGGTAGACCTCGAGTGCCACACGCGCCGGATCGGCACCGTGGGCAACCAGACGCGAGGCTGCATGGAATGCGGCGGCATCGGCGTTTTGGTACTGGAAACGGCCGGTATCGGTAACCAAGCCACACAGCAGGCAGGTCGCAACGCCATCACGTGCGACAATGCCGCAATTGTCCAAGAAGCGGTCGATGATCATGGCACAGGCTGCAGCTTCGACGCGCCTCAGGCTGAGCTCGGCAAACTCCTCGCGCGCCGGATGGTGATCGAAGCACACCACATGCTTGGAGCGACGAAGCACCTCGGCGGAATTATTGAGACGCTCGACGACCGGCACGTCCACCGAGATGAACAGGTCCGGATTGCCGGTATACGCAGATGCCGGTACCAGGCGATCGGAGCCTTCCATAAAGCGGTAGATGCGCGGAACCGGGTCATCGTCTGCCAGCAGCAGCGCAATGTCCTTGTTGGGGAAAAACTTCATGAGCGAAAGGCCCAGACCCAACACGGAGCCCAAGGCATCACCATCGGGAGAAGTATGTCCCGAAATCGCAATGGAGGACGCACCCTCGATGAGCTCGAGGATGCGTCGCTGAATATCTGCAGACTCGCACGAGGCGAGGTCGGCGGAATTAGTCATCTAAAGCTGCCTCCTGGGCGGCATCCGCTATCGGATAGCCGTCCTCGTCCTTTTCGATCGCAAGCGTGGCGGGAACGTTTTCCAGCGCACGCGTGATGCGCTCGGCCTCATCGGTCGAGCGATCGATGCGAAAATCGAGCTCGGGCGTGACACGCCAATCGAGCGAGCGAGCCAACAGGCTGCGAATACGGCCCTTGGCGCTTGCGAGCGCCTCCATGACCTCGTCGTAGCGGCTCGCATCGCACGACACGTACACGCGCGCGAACGAACGGTCCACCGCGACCTCGACCGCGGTCAAAGTAACCAGGTCGAGACGCGGATCGGAAACCTCAAAGAGCAGGATATAACCAAGCTTCTCGCGAAGCTGCTCGCCCAGACGGCGGGTTGCCTGCGTTTGCTTCATAGCGCTACCCCCTACTCGGTACGGGCAACCTGGTCGATGCGGTAACCCTCGATCTGGTCGCCGGGCTTGATGTCCTGGAAGTTCTCCAGACCAATGCCGCCCTCGGAACCGCTCTTGAGGCTCTTGGCCTCGTCCTTGTAGTGGCGCATCGAGGCGATCTTGCCGTTGAAGACCACGATACCGTCGCGCACCAGACGCACGGAATCGGTCGCGGCGATCTCGCCCTCTTCGACGCGGACACCGGCGGCGATACCGACTTTGGGCACCTTGAAGGTGTCCAGGACGGTCGCGGTACCCGTGGAGACCTCGACCTCGGTGGGCTTGAGCATGCCGATACGGGCAGCGTCGAGCTCCTCGAGGCACTTGTAGATGACGTCGTAGCAACGGATCTCGACGCCCTCGCGCTCGGCGGCGGAGCGCGCCTTACCGTCGGGACGGACGCCAAAGCCGATGATGATGGCGTTGGAAGCGTCGGCCAGGACGACGTCGGTCTCGTTGATGGCACCAACGGCGGAGTGGATCGTGTTGATACGAACCTCGGACTGATCCATCTTGTCGAGCGAGTCCTGAAGGGCCTCGATGGAACCCTGGACGTCGGCCTTGATGATCAGGTTGAGCTCCTTGACCTCGGCGTCGGCAATGGTCTCGAAGAGGTTCTCGAGCGTGACGTGCTTCACGCGGCTCTGCTCCTCGATACGAGCCTTGAGCGAACGCTCGTCGGCCAAGGCGCGAGCCTCGCGCTCGTCCTCGAACACGCGGAACTCGTCACCGGCGTTGGGCACGGACTGCAGGCCCAGGATCTCGACGGCGTCGGAGGGACCGGCCTCGGTGACGGCGCGGCCCTTGGGGTCGAGCATGGCGCGGACGCGACCGTAGGTAAGGCCGGCGACCAGTGTATCGCCTACATGCAGGGTACCGCGGGTCACGAGCACGGTAGCGACCGAGCCGCGGCCCTTGTCGAGCTTGGCCTCGAGGACGTTGCCGGAGGCAAAGGTGTCGGGGTTGGCCTTGAGCTCGAGTACATCGGCCTGGAGCAGCACGGTCTCGAGCAGATCGTCGATACCGATCTTCTGCTTCGCCGAGATGTTGACGAACATGTTCTGTCCGCCCCACTCCTCGGGGATGACACCGTACTCGGTGAGCTCCTGGCGCACGCGGTCGGGGTTGGCACCCGGCTTATCGATCTTGTTGACGGCGACGACGATGGGTACGCCGGCGGCCTTGGCGTGGTTAATCGACTCGACGGTCTGTGGCATGACGCCGTCGTCGGCAGCCACGATTAGAATGACGATATCGGTCACCTTGGCACCACGGGCACGCATAGCCGTAAAGGTAGCGTGACCCGGGGTATCGATGAAGGTGATCTTTCGGTCGTTGATCATGACCTGCGAAGCACCGATGGCCTGCGTAATGCCGCCAGCCTCGCCGGCAGCGACACCGGTGTGACGGATGGCGTCGAGGAGGCTCGTCTTGCCGTGGTCGACGTGGCCCATGACGGTGACGACCGGGGCGCGCGGCTTAAGGTCGGCGGGATCGTCGTAGAACGAGAAGGTGTTCTCCTCCTCGGGGGTGATGATCTTGATCTGACGGCCCAGGTCGTCGGCAACGAGCTCGACGAGGTCGTCGGACATGGACTGCGTCATAGTGAGCGGCGTGCCCAGCAGGAACAGGCGCTTGATGATGTCGTTGGCCGGAACGTCGAGGGCCTCAGCAAGCTCCTGGACGGTAACGCCCTGGGAGACCTTGATGGCGTCGAGCTCCTCGGGGTTCACACCCTGGGCCAACGCCTCCTCTATCTTGCGCTCCTCCTGAGCCTTGGCAGCCTCGCGCTCGCGCTTCTCCTTGCGCTTCTTGCGGCGACCGGTGGACTCGCGAGAGGCCTCCTCGACGGCGGCACGAGCCTCCTCGAGTACCTTCTCGCGGCTGTACTCCTCGGCCTCGCGAGCCATGCGGCTATAGTGGTCCTCTTCGTTGTTGTGACCGCCCTTGCGTTTCTTGCCCTTGCCCTGCTTATCGGGGTTGGGGAAGTCCATGCCGGCAGCGACGTTGTTGCTGGCGTTGGTGCGATGGCTGTGCGGACGGCTCTCGGAGGCGTTGCGCTCGGAGTTGTTGTCGGAAGCGTTGCGATCGTTACGACGGCCACCGCGGCGGTCGTTGTTGCCGCCACGACGGTTACCGCGCTCGGCGGCGCGCTCGGCCTTGGCCTTGTCCTCGGCGTCCTTCTTCTCCTTGAGCACGGTCTCCTGTGCGGCGATCTGGTCGAGCAGCGAACGGAAGCGCGAACCGGAGTCGGAAGCGGGAACGGCGCGGCGCTGGGCCTCGCGGGCAGCCTCCTCCTTCTCGCGGGCAAGGCGCTCCTGCTCGGCTTTCTTCTTGGCCTCAGCCTCGGCGCGGGCGGCCTCCTCGGCAGCCTGGGCTGCGGCAAACTGGCGGCGCTCCTCCTCGCGCGCCTTCTCGGCGGCGATGCGCTCGCGCTCGGCCTCGGCGGCGCGAGCGGCTTCCTCGGCGGCAGCTGCCTGCTCCTCGGCCTGCTTGGCGGCCTCGACTTCCTGAGCGCGGGCCTCGATCACCGAGGCGAGCTGCTTGCGGACCATGGCGACATAAGCGTCCTCCAAAGTGGAGGAAGCGGACTTAGCGGGAATCTTCATATCGGCGAGATGACCCATCAGTTCCTTGGAGGTCATGCCGAACTCTTTGGCCAGGGTGGACACACGGACTTTTGCCATATGACTTCACCTACCCTTTCTGGCACCTTAGGTGCCTAGAGACTGAACGAGCGTGGGAGACGCGCCGGGACCCGCCCGGCGCGACCGCGCGCTAGATCAGGTCCTCCGCATCATCGAAGGCGTCGGTGTCGTGGACACCGCAGAAACGGGAGCCGGGACGAGCCTGGTTGCGGCACTGGATGCCGTCCTCGGACACGTACTCGCAGCGACGGACGTCCTCGTCCTCCTCGTCACCGATCAGGTCGGCGGCGGGCTCCTCGTGAACGGGAACGTTCTTGAGGATGTCGGCGGCAAGCGTCTCGGACTTGATGTCGATGTGCCAGCCGGTCAGGCGCGCGGCGAGGCGGGCGTTCTGGCCCTCCTTGCCGATGGCGAGGGACAGCTGGTCGTCGGGCACGATGACGCCGGCGTAGGCCTTCTCCTCGTCGATGAGGACGCGGGTGACCTTAGCGGGCGACAGGGCGTTGGCGACGTAGACGGCAGGATCGGCATCCCACAGGATGACGTCGACGCGCTCGCCACGGAGCTCGCCCACGACAGCGCGAACACGGCTGCCCTTGGGGCCGACGCAGGCGCCCACGGGATCCAGACGGTCGTCGAGCGAGTGGACGGCGACCTTGGAGCGCTGGCCAGGCTCGCGGGCGATCGACTTGATCTGGACGGTGCCCTCATAGATCTCGGGCACCTCCTGCTCAAACAGACGACGCATGAGCTCGGGGTGGGTACGGGAGATGACAATCGGCGGACGGCTGTGCTCGCCACGAACCGGCTGCAGGTTGGAGTTGGGGTCGCGAACGTCGATGATCACGGCCTTGATATGCTGGTTGTGCAGGTAGCGCTCGCCCATCGGGCGCTCGTTGCGCTCGTTCTCGTAACGGCGCTGATCGAAGTGCGGCAGCTCGGCCTCGACGCCTTCGCGAATCTTGACGATCGTGAAGTCGGGCGTGGACTGCAGCACGGTACCGCTGATGAGGTCACCGATGCGGCCGGAGAACTCCTCGTAGATCTGCTCGCGGGCGGAGTTACGCACGATGGCGTTGATCTCGGCCTTGGCGTGCTGGGCAGCGATACGGCTCGTGTTCTTGGGGGTGACGTCGATCTCCTCGAACTCGGTGAAGTTGCCCTCCTCGTCCATGGAATCGTCGATCGGCTCCAGGCGGTAGACGTAGATCTTGCCGGTGGTGCGGTCGATGGTCACCTTGGCGCCCCACTCAAGATGCAGGATCTCGGCATAGCTCTTGGCGAGCGACTGCTCCAGGCGGTCGATCAGGTAGAGCTGGTCGATGTGCTTCTCCTGGCAAAGCTCCATCAGGGCGGACATCATGTCGGATGCTGCCATCTTACTTTCCTTCCTTCGCGGGCTTGAAGTCGTAGGTGGGCTTCAACTTGCACTTTTTAACATCAGAGAAATCGAGGGTAACGGACTCGCCGTCCTCGAACTCGAGGGTCACGCTCGTCTCGGTCGCGGCGGCAATCTTGCCGGCGTACTTGCGACGGCCCTCGGTGGCGGTGGAGGTGAGCTCGCAGTTCTCGCCCACAAAGCGGGCAAAGTCGCGCGGGCGGCGCAGCGGACGCGCCATGCCCGGGCTCGACACCTCGAGCGTATAGCTCGAAGAGATGGGGTCGAGCTCCTCAATCACGTCGCCAACCCACTTGGTGTTGGCCGTGACGTCGTTGAGCGACAGGCTCTGACCCTCGGCACCCTCGATACGCACACGCACGCAGGGGGCCTTGGTGGCACCCACGAGCTCAACGTCGACGATGTCAACATCATGCTGGGGAGCGACGGCCTCGAGCGCGTCGATGATCGCCTGCTCGGTCTTGGTCTTGACCATTGCGGCACCTCCATCCATACAAAAAAGAAGCGGGGCCGAAACCCCACTTCTTTCAATTACAACTTCATTTGCAAGCAAACTATAGCAATACCTGCGCAAACGTGCAAGCGTCGTACAAATCCGCAGGTCAGCGTGCGCACAGGTTCTCCACAAGAATAGGACAATTGGACCGAAAGCGCCGTGCGGAGCGCGTCCCAAAGCGCAAGAACGGGCCATGCGTCCCAATCCGGCGATCCGTTCGGGCCTCAAGGGCGTTCCTCACATAGCCCCTATCGATCAGACTAACGCTAAGGGTATTTCTGTAACTAGCCAGTCGATTGCCCGTACAACGCCAAGCATTACCAGGACCTCTACGACAAGGAGGCATCATGAAACGTCTCGGCACCCTCTGCGCAACCGTGTTCGTCATTGCAGCGTGCTCGTTCGCCCTCGTGGGTTGCAGCAATACGGACGGCAAAACAGAGCCAAGTGAGCTGGACCCTGGAAGCACCGAAGCCATCGAGAAAACGACGACATCGGAGAGCTTCGACAACATCAACGAAGACGAAGTCGATCCACAGGGCCTGGGTTCCGAACCCCAAGAACAGTTCCCCATCGATCTTGAAGCGGATGAGAACATCCATGTCGCCTGCGTTGGTAAGGACACGGATGGCTACGGAGACGCCGTGCTGGTTTTTTCGGTAATCAACAACACCGGTGTCGACATGATGTTTGGCGATGTGGACGCCTATGCCTACGTCAACGGCAAGGTCCGCGATGTGCGCATGCGCCAGCCGGTCGCCGCGGGCGAGGAAACGCGCGCCATGCTCACCTTCGTCGGCACGTTCGACGATCCGGACTTTGATGTGAACAACGACCTCAACGACATCTACCTCAACATCTGGATGTTCGAGGAGGCAACGGGCAACGTCTACTTTAGGGACCTGGTGCACATTCCGTAGGGGGCGACGCGAGGCATAGGCCGAGCAGGGCACACAACGCAAAACGAGGGACGATCCAACCGGACCGCCCCTCGTCTTTTACGAGTCAGCTATGTGCGCAGCGCTTACTTGACCACCAGGTTGACCAGCTTGCCGGGCACGCAAATGGCCTTGACGACCGTCTTGCCCTCGAGCCACTTGGCAACGGCTTCCTCGGCGGCAGCCTGCATCTCCTCGTTGGAGGCTTCGCGGGCGACGTCGATGCGGCCACGGACCTTGCCGAGCACCTGGACGACAATCTGAACCGTGTCCTCGATGGACTCGGCCAGGTCGAACTCGGGCCAGGCGGCGGTGTAGGCGTTGCCCTCGCAGCCGAGCGCCTCGTGCCACAGCTCGTCGGCCCAGAACGGGCAGATGGGAGCAAGGACGCTCACGATGTCCTTGGCCACGCCGTAGCACAGGGCCTTGTCACGCGATGCACCGTCGGTGGCGTTGAGGTAGGCGCTCGCGGCGTTGACGAGCTCCATGACGGCCGAGATCGCGGTGTTGAACTGACCGCGGTCAAAGTCCTCAGTGCACTTGGCGATGGTGCGGTGACGCTCGCGATAGAGCTTCATCGCGGTCTCGTCGAGCACGGACTTGTCAAAGGCCACGTTGGCGTCGCCGGACTGGACGAGCTGCCACACGATACGCCAGGCGCGCTTGATAAAGCGGTTGGCGCCCTCGACGGCCTTGGGATCCCAGTCGAAGTCCTTCTCGGGCGGGGCGATAAACAGGATCGCCAGACGCATGGTGTCGGCGCCGTAGGGCTCAATGACCGAGCTCGGAGGCACGACGTTGCCCTTGGACTTGGACATGGTGTCGCCGTTCTCGTCCTTGACCATGCCCTGGCACAGCAGGTTGGTGAAGGGCTCATCCACGCTCAGCAGGCCCAGGTCGCGCAGCGCCTTGGTAAAGAAGCGGCTGTAGAGCAGGTGCAGAATGGCGTGCTCGATGCCGCCGATGTAGTTATCGACGGGCATCCAACGGTCGGCGGCTTCCTTGGAGAAGGGCAGCTCGGTGTTGTGCGGATCGGTATAGCGCAGGTAATACCAGCTGGAGCAGGTGAAGGTGTCCATGGTGTCGGTCTCGCGCTTGGCCGGGCGGCCGCAGACCGGGCAGGTGGTCTCGTAGAATTCCTTGCACTCGGCGAGGGTCTCGCCGGCACCCAGGTCCAGGTTCTCGGGCAGCGTCACCGGCAGCTGGTCCTCGGGCACGGGCACGATGCCGCAGTGCTCGCAGTGGATAGCCGGGATGGGGTTGCCCCAATAACGCTGGCGGGAGATAAGCCAGTCGCGCAGACGGAACTCAACCTTGCGACGGCCGCAGCCCATAGCCTCGAGGTCGGCCACGATCGCAGCCTCGCCCTCGGAGTGCTTGCCGCCGCGCATGCCGGTGTACTTGCCGGATTGGACGAGCGTGCCCTCGGCAGCGTGGGCGCAATCCCAGTCGACGGTCTCGGCATGGAAGGTATCGATGGTCTCGCCGCTGTCCTCGACGGCAGCGCGATCGCCATCGTCCAGGATGATCGGTACGATCGGCAGGTCGTACTTGCGGGCGAACTCAAAGTCGCGCTGGTCGCCACAGGGAACGGCCATGACGGCACCGGTACCGTAGTCGGCAACGACATAATCGGCAACCCACACGGGGACCTTCTCGCCGTTGACGGGGTTTACCACATAGCGGCCCGTGAAGGCACCGTGCTTCTCGAGGGTGCCCTGGGCACGCTCGACGGCAGAGATATGCTTGGAGTCCTCGACAATCTTGGTGACGGCCTCCTCGTACTCCGTACCCTCGACGAGCTCGTGCAGGCCGGCGTACTCGGGAGCCAGGACAAAGAAGGAAACGCCAAAAAGCGTATCGGCACGCGTGGTGAAGACGGTGATCTTGCCCTCATCGCCCTCGATGGGCTCGCCATCCTGGTCGCACAGGGTAAAGTCGACCTCGGCGCCCTCGGAGCGACCGATCCAGTTGGCCTGCATCTGCTTGACGCGCTCGGGCCAGCCGGGGAGCTTCTCCAGGTCGTCGAGCAGCTCCTGAGAGTACTCGGTAATCTTGTAGTACCACTGCTCAAGGTCGCGCTTCTCGGGCTCGGTGCCACAGCGCCAGCACTTGCCCTCGGTGACCTGCTCGTTGGCCAGAACGGTCTTGCAGGTGGGACACCAGTTGACCGGGTTCTTCTTGCGGTAGACCAGGCCCTTTTCCCACATCTTCTCAAAGATCCACTGACCCCAGCGGTAGTAGTCGGGGCTGCAGGTCTTGACCATGCGATCCAGATCGTAGGAGAAGCCCATGCGCTTCATCGTGGTGAGCGCCTGGTCCATGTTCTTATACGTCCAGGCAGCAGCCTGCGTGTTGTGCTTGATGGCGGCGTTCTCGGCAGGCAGGCCAAAGGCGTCAAATCCGATGGGGTGCAGCACGTCGTAGCCGCGCATGCGGGCCTGACGGGCCATGGCATCGCCGATGGTGTAGTTGCGCGCGTGGCCCATGTGCAGGTCGCCCGACGGATACGGGAACATCTCGAGCACATACTTCTTGGGCTTGCTGTCGTCGGTGTCGACGGCAAAGAGGTTGGAGTCCTCCCAGGCCTTCATCCATCGGGACTCAATGGCCTGCGCGTCGTAGACAGGGATCTCGTCCTTATGATCTGTGCAATCGCACATATCAGCTCCTTTGTTAGCTGGGTTGGGGCGGGGCGTTCTTACCTTTACTCGCTGCTGCGGACAGTCCTGCTCGCACGAAGAGCACATTAAGTGCTCTTCGGCTCGTGCGGAACTTGCAGCGAGCAAAGGTAAGAACGCCCCGCCACATCGTTAACTCGCATGATGATAGCAAATACAACAAGCGAGATGCCTGCAACTTGCAGGCATCTCGCTTTATCTTAATAACGTGGTTGTGAATCAACCGCTAATTGTTACCAGCCCAAGCATGGTCGGGTTTTCCAAGTGCCGCAGATTGCCGTGAAAGAGGAGCGACGCGTACTTTGGTACGCGAGCGACGGTTTGAACGGCAAGGTGCGGTGCTTGGGAAAGCCGCTTAGCGGTAGCTGACGCTCTGCTGGGAATCCTTGACGACTACGTCGTGAGCGCCGCCTTCGACGATGGAGGTGGAGCTTACCAGGGTCAGGCGTGCCTTTTCCTGGAGCTCGGGGATCGAGAGGGCACCGCAGTTGCACATCGTGGACTTGACCTTGTAGAGCGTGCCGCCCACACCATCCTTGAGGGAGCCGGCGTAAGGAACGTAGGAGTCGACGCCCTCGACGAAGCTGAGCTTTGCGGCGCCGCCCAGGTCGTAACGCTGCCAGTTGCGGGCACGCGCAGAACCCTCGCCCCAGTACTCCTTCATGTACTGGCCATTGACGTTGACGCGCTCGGTCGGGCTCTCGTCAAAGCGGGCGAAGTAACGGCCCAGCATCATAAAGTCGGCACCCATGGCAAGGGCAAGCGTCATGTGGTAGTCGTAGACGATACCGCCGTCGGAGCACACGGGCACGTAGACGCCGGTCTCCTCGTAGTACTCGTCGCGAGCGCGGCAGACGTCGATCAACGCAGTGGCCTGGCCACGGCCGATACCCTTGGTCTCACGGGTAATGCAAATGGAACCGCCGCCGATACCGACCTTGATGAAATCGGCACCACAGTCAGCCAGGAAGCGGAAGCCCTCGGCGTCGACGACGTTACCGGCACCGACCTTGACGTCCTCGCCATAGTTGGCACGGATCCACTCGATGGTGCGCTTCTGCCACTCGCTGAAGCCCTCGGAAGAGTCGATGCACAGGACATCGGCACCAGCCTCGATGAGCAGCGGCACGCGCTCGGCATAGTCGCGGGTGTTGATACCGGCGCCGACCATGTAGCGCTTGTCACCATCGAGCAGCTCGTTGGGGTTGGTCTTGTGACTGTCGTAGTCCTTGCGGAAGACGATGCCCATGAGGTGATCGTTGTCGTCGACAATAGGCAGAGCGTTGAGCTTGTTATCCCAGATGACGTCGTTGGCAACCTTGAGGCTGATGTTCTTGTCGCCCACGATGAGCTGCTCACGCGGGGTCATGAACTCGGAGACCTTCGTCTGGTGGTCATCGCGACTGGGGCGATAGTCACGGCTGGTGACGATGCCCAGGAGCTTGCCCTTGGGAGTGCCGTCGTCGGTAACCGGCATGGTGGAGTGGCCGGTCTTCTCCTTGAGCTCAATGACCTGCTCCATGGTCATGTCGGGGGTCAGCGTGGAATCGGACTGAACGAAGCCGGCCTTGTGATCCTTGACGGCCTTGACCATAGCGGCCTCGGACTCGGCGCTCTGGGAACCGTAGATGAAGGACAGGCCACCCTCGGTAGCGAGCGCGACACCCATGTCGACGCCCGAGACGGACTGCATGATGGCGGAAACCATGGGGATGTTCAGGGTGATTGCCGGCTTCTCACCGCGCTTAAAGCGGGTTAGCGGCGTCTTAAGAGAGACGTTGTTGGGGATGCACTGCGAGGACGAGTAGCCAGGGACCAGCAGATACTCCGAAAACGTGTGGGACTCACCGGGAAAGAACGTAGCCATGTTTCTCCTTTTTCCATGCGACCGGTCGGCTGCAGGCCTCGTAGGACCCAGCCCAACCTTGGGCGCCCAATACTGGGGAAGTATCTTAACGCACTTTGACTGCTACAATGCATGATTTAAGAAGAGCACACGAGGGTTTGACGCAGGCTTTGCGTTTGCCCAGCAAACACTTTAGCGGGAAGACGTGGAGCGTATGAAGTACAAGACAACGGCAAAGTTGGTCATTCAAGCGTGCGACAAGGATTTGCCGGGCGTGTTCGGCCACGGCTGCGTCTTGCTGCTGCAGGGTATTGCCCGCGAGCACTCGCTCAACCGCGCCGCCAAGAGCATGGGCATGGCATATTCCAAGGCCTGGCGCATTGTGAACGAGGCCGAAGGGCAGCTGGGCTGCAAGCTCATCGAGCGCGACGGAGCCCGCGGATCATCGCTCACCCAAGCCGGCGAGCGAGCCATCGAAGTCTACGAAACCCTCCAGGCCGACATCAACAACATCATCGCCACAGAAGCCGACGCCCTCATCGCCAGCATCAAAAAGTAGCTAATTTGGGACGGGGCTTTTTTAGCTGCACAACCCCTTCTCATAAGTTGCGGTGAAATAGGGACTGTTTATGCCGATAAAGCCGTAAACCAATCCCTATTTCACCGCAACTTATGGAGTTGAGGATGATTTAGCTAGTTGCGAAGGGCGTTGTCTAGGGTGGACGCTACTACCAGAGGATTGTCGGTGCCGGCGAAGAGGCGGATGGTGCTCCCCTGCTTGCCGCGTGGGGCCGAAAGGCGCGTTGTTGGGCCGCCGGCGGGCGATGTGCGGAATTCGTCCGGCAGTATGCTGAAGAATTCGCCCGCGGTGCAGTCCATCAGGTCAAATTCAACTGCCGGGCCAAAGCCGTGCTCGAGGATTCCCGTTGCAACCGCGTGGTCGGGATGCGAGCTCAGTCCGGGATAGCGCACGTTGCGCACCATCTCGTTGGCGGCCAGATACTCGGCCAGCGCGCGGGCGCGGTCGAAGTGTGCCTGCATGCGAGCGTCGAGCGTATCGAGCCCGTGCTCTAGAACCTCAGCCTCATCGGAGGACAAGTCGAGCGCGACCAATCCGCACCCCTCGAGCAGGGCATGCGCGCACTCGGCAGCGGCGTCCACGCGATGGCGCTTAAGCTGCGAGCGCGCGACCGACGCCGCCACGAGCTTGCGTGGCGCCTCACCGGAGCACGCACGGTCGAGTGCCTCGAGCGACAGCACGGCACCCAGCCGCAGCGGATCGCAGCCAAAGACGTCAGCCACGGTGTTGTCCACAACCAGCAGTGCATGGGCCTCACGCGCCGCCCGACCCAGCGCGCGCAGATCGGGCACACGCAGACCAAACCCGCCGATAGAATTGACGAACCACCACAGGTGCGGCCCCTCGGCATCAAGCGAGGCATCAAAGCCCTCGGACGCGGCAACAAATACCTCGGCGCACGAATCCCCCACCAGCACAACATCGCAGCCATCAAAGCCGCGGGCAAAGGCTTCGGTAAAGTCATCCGCAAAGGCCACAAGGCGGTCACCGGGACGCACAATACCCAGCAATGAAAGCGCCGCCGGCACATGCGGGGCCGCAACAAGACACGCCTCACGCGCGCTGGCCCTCAAAGCCCAGGCCTCTTCTAGCTGCTGTACGCCCATACGGCACCGTCCCTTCAAAACAAAAACCCACGATGCGGATGTTCCCCGCATCGTGGGCAACGGCTGCAGTATAGCGCCGATGGGCGATCGCGCACCTAGATGTTGAGCGTGTGACAGGTCACGCTCGCACCCGGAGCGTCAACGGTCACGCCATAGGCCTCGGGATAGATGCGCGTCGAAAACACGAGCGCGCCATCGTTCACAAACACCTCGACCGACGAGACATCGCCAACAATGCGCACGTTACGAACCTCGTCGACGGGCTCCCAGCGCACAGTACGACCGCAGCCGGCAGAAGCGCGACTCTCATCGATAAATCGCATCTCAAAGCGCGCGGGCAGTTCGCCCTCGGCGGGCACAAACGCCAGCTTCAGCTCGCCATCAACGATCGCGGTAAACGCGCCGTCGACACCGTCAACAACAACGTCAAAGCAGGTATCGCCGGCAACCTCCAACGAGCCCTCCCCCACACGCACCGAGGCATAATGGTGCTCAATCTCGCGCGCCGGCTGTTGCAGCACCACGCCGCCTGCACCGGCTGTAAGCTCACGCGGTACCGTCATGCAGTGCTGCCAGCCGCACACCACGGTGGGGGCGTTGCCATAGGTCGGCTCATCGGGCATGCCCATCCAGCCGATCAGAATGTGGCGACCATCCTCGGACGTAAACTCCTGCGGAGCATAGAAGTCAAAACCGGCGTCCCACAGGCGGAACTCGCCCAGCTCATAGGCACCGTCACCACCCGTAATGTCGCCCGTTACAGGCATGTAGCCCGCTGCATACACATTGCCGCGGTCCCAACGACCGCCCTCGAGCCCCTGGGGCGAAAAGGACAGCCACTTCGCTGGTACACCGCCATCGGCCTCAAGCTCAAGGTATCCCGGGCACTCCCACATAAACCCAAAGCGCTCGGGCGCAGACACACGGCTCTCGAGCTTCCAGCTCAGCATATCGGCCGAGCCATACACCAGGATCTCGCCCACATCGCGCCCGGCACCCTCGCCGTGCATCGCACAAAAACGGCTCTCGACATGCGGCCCGTCTACGCGACGACGCGCGCCCAGCACCATGTGGTAACGCCCATCATCATCGCGCCATACCTTGGGGTCACGCACGTGGCAGGTCAAATCCTCGGGATAATCCTCAGACGCCAGCACCACGCGCTTTTGGCTGAACGTCTGTCCATCGACACTCTCGACATACACGGTGTCGGCGCGACGGCCGGAGTTGACATAGTCAAAGACGCCGTCAGCATCGGGGAGCTTAACGTTGCCGGTATAGAGCACGCGAATGCGACCGTCCTCGACCAATGCCGAGCCTGAATACACGCCATGGCAGTCGAACGGCTCGTCGGGAAGCAGCGGCGCGCCAACATATTCCCATTTCATAAGGTCGCGGCTCGTGGCATGGCCCCACATCTTGACGCCGCCGTTCACGTCAAACGGGGCATACTGAAAGTACGCGTGAAATACGCCATCTGCCTGGCAAAGACCGTTGGGGTCGTTGAGCCAGCCCGCCGGCGGCATAATATGAAAGCGCTGGCCATACGCGCCATGACCGCACTCAGAGGCGGCGGCGTCAACAGCGGCGACCAGCTTTGCAAGGTCGCGACCAAGTGCATTAGACATATCAAAGTCCTAACGGATCGAAAGTTACAAGGCGCCAGAGATCGGCGTCAAATACGGGAAACACCCACGGGCATACAGCCCGCGGGCGCCCCTCAATCAAAAGCTCTTAGGCCTGCTCGGAAGTCTTGGGCTCGTCCTTGTACAGGACGAACGAGACGGCAAAGGAAACCAGCGCGGCGACCGCAAACATGATCGCGTACTGCACGGGCTGGGCCAGGCACAGCAGGATACCGAAGATGCCGGTAACGCCGGTGCCAGAAGCGGCAAGCGAAGTGAGCGCGCAGACCAGGGCACCGCAGCCACCGCCGATGCAGCCGGCGATGAAGGGCTTAAAGAAGCGCAGGTTCACACCAAAGATGGCAGGCTCGGTAATGCCCATGAAGGCGGACAGGGCCGAAGGAAGCGCCAGGCCCTTGATCTTGGCATCGCTGGTCTTAAAGGCAACGGCGAGCGCGGCACCACCCTGGGCGATGTTGGCGGCACTGGCGATGGGCAGCCAGTAGGTCATGCCGTACTGGGCGAGCTGGCCCAGATCGATGGCGGTGTACATCTGGTGGATACCGGTAACGACCGTGGGGGCATAGAACAGGCCGACGATAAAGGAACCGATGCCGAAGGGCAGGGTGAGCAGGGCCTGGATCAGACCGAGGATGGCGTTCTCGGCCCAGACAAAGATGGGGCCGACGGCAACGAGCGTCACGAGCACGGTCACGAACACCGAGACGAGCGGGGTCACAAAGAGGTCGAACATCTCGGGAACGATCTTGTGCAGACGCTTCTCGAGGAAGGCCAGAATGGCGCAGGCGATGACGATGGGGATCACATGACCCTGATAGCCAACCCACTCAAAGCTGTACACACCGGGGATGACGGTGACCATGGTCTGAACGCCCTCGGAGGCAACCGTATAGGCGCTCTGCAGCGAGGAGTTGATGAACGCACCACCGACGACGGCGCCCAGATACGGGTTGGCTCCAAAGGCCTTAGCGGCGGAGTAACCGATCAGGATCTGCAGAATGCCAAAGGACGTTCCCGAGACCAGGTCGGCGATCTTATAAATAAAGTTATTGGTGTCGAGCGCGATAAAGCCGTTGGAGGCCATAAAGTTGAGGGCGCTCATAATGCCCAGCAGCAGGCCCGAGGCCACGATGGCGGGAATGATGGGGACAAAGACGTCGCCGAGCACCTTAATGGCACGCATAAAGATGTTCTGCTGCTGAGCCGCGGCCTCCTTGACCTCGGCCTTGGTGGCAGCCTCGACGCCGCTGAACGCGATGAACTCTTCGTAGACCTTATTGACGGTGCCAGTGCCAAAAATAATCTGGAGCTGGCCCTGGGCCTCAAAGACGCCCTTAGCGCCGTCGATATTCTCGAGGGCCTCCTTGTCGACCTTGGCGTTATCGGCAATCACCAGGCGCAGACGCGTGGCGCAGTGCGCGGCCGAAACAACGTTGCCGGCGCCACCGATGTTGTCGAGCACCTCTTGCGCTGATTTGCGGTAGTCCATGACTTCCCCTTCCTCCAACGGGCGCATGTGCACCCGGCCATCTTTGACACTTACACTGTAATCGTTTTCAGTTTCATATGTCTGTAATCGTTTTCATAGTAGGGTGAACGGTAGGAAAAAGCCGGCGAATGGTAGTTTTATGGCAAAAACAGGGGCCTCAGAGGCAGGCAGACGTGCCCAGAGCCTAGACATTCATAAGCTGATGGCCGAGCTTGATCGTCTTGAGACCGCGCTTCCCCTCCACGCCATCGAGCGTGTCGAGCAGCATGCTGGTGGCCTCGACGCCACTGGTCAGATACCCATAATGCACGGTGGGAATGCCGCCCGTCAGCGCACGCAAAAACGCGTTGTCGCCAAAACCGCTCACGCGGTGTATGCCCTCGCCCATACCGCGAACCTCATCGATGGCACGAAGCGCGCCCGCCGCCATGGTGTCGGTCGCGCAGGCGATAAACGAAACATCGGGAGCGACGGAGAGCAGCTCACGCGCCGCGCCATAGCCCGAGTCGAGTGTAAACGAGCCCAGGCGAATCAAGGCGGCATCGAGCGGGTTACCCGCGGCGCGCAGGCCGGCCTCAAAACCGCGACGGCGGTCATAACCAGCAGCGCGGTCCTCCTCGGTAACTCCAATGTAGGCAATCTTGCCCCCAACATGCTTCGCGAGCGCCTGGCCCAGCTCAAAGGCAGCCTCGTAATCGTCATGGTAGACGCAAGCCGCGCCCTCGACGTTTTGGCCGATTAGCACAATGGGCACACGGCAAGACGTAATGGCCGCACGATGTTCGTCGGTGATCATGGTTGCCACCAGCACAATGCCATCGACCGGGTGGTTTTGGAATAAATCGAGATATTCGAGCTCACGCTCGGGCGCGTTGTCAGTATTGGCAAGCAGCATCTGGTAGCCACGACGACCGAGCACCTGGCCAATGCCGGCGGTAATGCGGCTCACGGATTCCGAGTTGATCTTGGGCACGATGACGCCGATGAGCTTGGTGGAGCCGGTGCGCAGCGCGCGAGCCTGGCTGGACCGCACGTATCCGGTCAGCTCAATCGCTTGCTTAATGCGCTCGGCCTTGTCCGCCGAGATATATCCGCCGTTGAGGTAGCGCGAGACGGCGGCGCTCGAAACGCCCGCCAGCTCGGCCACATCTTTCATCTTTACCACGAGCACCCCTGTCATTGAAATCGCTTTCACCATGATACCTGTTCGTTCCGGCGTTCTGACGAACGCCGGACTGCTCGACGCTGCGCGGGCATCTGCCGGGCGATCTGCCGCTCGCGTACATGAAGTACGCGTCGCTCCTCTTTCGTGGCACCTCGCCACGGCAGCTGCCCGCTCGCTGACGTACGCTCGACCAGGAGCGCCCCTCTTTGTGCAATTTGCTCGCTAGGGTTCTAACCGTGATACTCGCCGTTGTACTGGATGAGCGTGAGGTCCTCGACGCCGTCGAGCGCGCGGATGGCATCGGCGTACGGCATATCCACGCCGTCCGAGAACACCTCCACGGCCATCTCGACCTTATCGCCGCGCATGGTCTTGGACTTCACCGTGAACTTGGTACGGCCAAAGGCACGAACGATGTCGTCGCCCGTGGTCTGGCCCGTGTAGTGGATGACCATCATGTACACTCGCGCCTTATCCTGGTGCGCAGCAAAGCCGGCGATCATCGCCACGATGACCACCGCCGTCAGCCCCACGAGCGCGTACATGCCGGCACCTGCCGTAATGCCCGTGGTAATGGCCCAAAACAGATACAACAGGTCGAGCGGATCCTTGACCGCCGTACGATAGCGGACGATGGACAGGGCACCGACCATACCGAGCGAGATGACCACGTTCGTCGAGATCGCGAGCGTAACCATGCAAGTGAGCACGCACATGCCCACGAGCGTCACGGCAAAGCTGCGCGAATACACCACGCCGGTAAAAAAGCGCTTGTACACGTGATAGATCAGGATGCCCATGGCGAGCGCCACGAGCAGCGAGAGGCCAATCTTGGCAGGGTCGACCTGGCCAAACGCCTCCAAGACGGAGTTCTTAAAAAAGTCCCTGGTGCTCATGGTCTAAATATCCCCTCGGTTCTCAAAATCCGATTCCCAGTAGTTAAAACCACGCAGGTAGGCGGTCTTTTCGTAACACAGGCAGTACTTGGAGACCGCCGTGAGCTCGGCCGCGCCCGGCGGCACCATATCGCGCACCAGCTGCGGACAAAACTCGGTAAACTTGACCTCCATCACCAGCTTGCCGGGCTCCAGCACGGGCAGCGCGGGCAAGGTCGCATCAAAGATATCGAAGCTACCCACCGCGGCACGAACGTTCATGTCAAACGTAATGCGCACGGTGCCCTCGTCCATTACCCACGGTTCGCGCTCATAGTCAACGATGGTGCGCGGGCGCATCATATTGCAGATGCACTCGATGTAGAACTCGCGGCACAGCTGGTGCGGACTGTGCAGCAAAAAGTCGTAATCGCCGGCCAGGATCTGCTCAAACTCGTCACGCGTGAGCGGCGCGTCCTCCTTGTAGATCCAGCTGCCGTACTTCTTTTTGCGCTCGAGCTTAATCACCTTGTCGCTGCCGTTATAGATGCGCACGCGATACTTTTTGCGCATGAGAATACCGGCGTCTTTTTCCTCGTAGGCCGAGTTGCAGTAGTCGTCAAAGTACAGGCTGCGAATGGTATAACCGCCCGCCTGCGCATGCTTGTCCAGCTTAAACACAGGCGCCATGCGACAGGCAAGCGCGGCGTGCTCGCCCTCGTTAATGAGATATTTGAGCTCGTGGCGGTAACGCTCCTGCGTGGCACGCACAGGCGGAGCTGCCAAGCGCTCAAGCAGCGCGCTAGCCCTCCTCATACGTATCCTCCACGACCTTACCGCCGTCCTGCACGTAAAAACACTTCATGCCGTAGTGCTTGCCGTCGTCGGTCACATAGTAGTCAAACGCATCTTGCGTATAGCCGTCGGAGTTGGTGGCGCGCACGCGCACAAAATACTGGCCGGCATCGGGCGCATCACAGGTCACCTCGGGAAGTAGCACGTCCTCGGCCTTAAAAAGCACGTCGCTTATGGCATAGTCGCGCGCCAGCTCCACGGTATAGCGAATGTCACGCGCCTTAAAGTCGTAAGACGCGTCCCAATTCACGCGCAGCTTACCGTTATCGATCTGCGGCACGCCAATGTAGAACGGCATGGGCTTTTTATAGCTCTCGCGAAAGCTCTTATAGTTCTCCTCGATCTCGGAAGGAATCGCCGCCGCAATCTGCTCGTATTCGTCTTTGGTCACGGGCAGGTTATCGATATCGGGCGACGCAAACACCAGCGATTCGGTAACCTCGCGGTAGTGCTTAATCATTTTGGTCAGGCGCTCTTCGGTCAGGTACGAGCGCAGGTCCTTCACGGCGCGGTCGAGTTCACTGCGGAACGACTTGCTGCGCAGTGCGCGATTAAACAGCACATTGCCCCAGTAGTTGCTCACGCCGCGCTCCCAGCTTGCATAATCCGAGAATCCGGTCAGGCTCAACTCAAGCTTGCGCAGCATGCCGTCATTGTCCCAATCCAAGATATACCAGACCTTGGAGTTGAGTGGGCTGTACAGATAGCAGTTACGGTTCTGCGTATCGCAATTACCCGTCAAAATCTGAAACGCCATCCAATAGACCAGGTTCTCGGTATCAAAATAGGTATCGAGCACATCGTCGATCTTTTGCGAATCGTCGTTGAGCGCATCGAGCATCTCGATCAACTTGGTATGGTCCGAGTCGCCCTTAATCTCGAGCATGCCCTCAAACGCCGTCTGGTTATAGTCGGGGTCATCGGTGAGCTTAATAGTGTCCTCAAAGCGATGGAAATCGAAGCTGTTAACCTTATACAGGTGCCCGCTCTTATCCAGACCGTGGGCCTTGAGCGCCGTCTTGTTGAGCTGCTCGACCTGCGTAAACAGACCGTAGTCCTCAAAGGTGTCGTTAGTTTTTTCGGTCTGGTCGCACACCCACAAGTGTACAAACTGCGTGCGCAGGCCCATCATCTGGGGAATGCCGCGGATCAGATCGTAAGCCATCTTGTTACGAAAGCGCATGCCCTCGCCCATGTGCTTGTTAAGCGCAATCGCGCGCTGCTGGTGCCACGTGCCCTTGCCCTTTTTGAGCTCCACCTTGTAGTTCTTTTGCGTATAGGTACTCGACGTCTGACCGCGCACCTGCACCGTGGCGTTGGGCGCCTCCTCTCCATAGCCGACCTCGCCAGCAACGGGCCCCTTATCATCGCCAGGCTGCAGCAGGCCCATAACCTGATAGCGCGTCACGCCCATGTCGGCATAGTCGTAGACTGAGTACGTATTGATCTCGGCCCAGCTATGGTCGGTATTCTCGGAGCTGTTGCCGCGAGAGACTGTCAGGTACATGCATACGATGCCCGAGTCGTCGTAGACCTCGTACAGCTCATCCTTGTCGCGAAGGTGCTTGGTCTCGCTAGACGCATCGGCCTTTTTAATCTTGCCCTGCTTCTTGGTCTTTTTTGCCGAGGATTCGTCCTGCGAAGAGCAGCCCGAAAGCAGCAATGTGCCGGCAGCCGCCTCAATCAAGCGGCGACGCGATATCATCCTATCGGTCATCAGGACCTCCCCAACGATTGCGATACACACGGACCACCGTGCGCTCAAACGCACCATGCGGCTCGCCCTCTAGACGCAGCTCCTCGTAGCGCTGCTCGGCACGGTCGAGCCAGCGGCCCAGCTCCGTAAAGCGACCCGTCTTGTCGGTCGCCACAATGGGCTGCTGGCTCAGAATACGATACGGCAAGTTGGCGGTATAGGTATCGAGCCGCATGAGCGCCACAACAAAAAACACCGCCGCGCCGAGCAAAAAGCCAAACCCATAAAACTGCTGCGGAAAGAACAGCGAGACGATGGTCGCCAGCCCCGCCACGCCCGCGAACAGCCCGGAGGCAAGCACGGCGCCCTTGTAGTCGGTAAAGTACAGCAAGATCAGCAGAATCGTGTTGCCCACGGCATACAGGCCATAGCCCACGCACAGCGTGCGGAAATACCCGTGCATCAGGTTGTTGAAGCCCAGCGGCAGGGCCGAGAGCACCGTGGTCTCGAGCGAGATGACTGCTGCCGTCACAAACAGCTGCTTGAGCGCACAAAACCGCAGCTCCCGGTTGAGCGTGGCGAGCATTTCCTCCTCGGCCACCACGATGTCGCCCACCACGCCGCCGTCGTTAAACAGGCTGTAGTAGTCGCGGTAGCGCGGATAGAAGTTCACCTCGACCGACACCACAAAGTTGACGGTCGTGACCAGGATGGTCAAAAACGCAAGCAACGCCGGCACATCATGATAGGGCGCACCGTAAAACAAGCCCTTGACCTGCACGCCGATGGGCCCCGCCCAAATAATTACCAGGTGAGCAAAGAGTCCCAAGTTGGTAAACAGACCCGTGAGTGCCAGCGGCATAAACTGGTCGAGCCACTGCAAAAAGAGCCAGGGGCTGCGATCGCTCTGCGGAAAATACCGGTACAGCAGTACCACGTCCCAGGCGAGCATGACGCCGTAGCCCAGGGCGATCGACGCCAGCAGGCCCTCGACCGGCGGCAGGCCCAGCGCCAGCGCGCACAGGGCGCACGCGCACGCCACGCCAATGGCAGCCGCAAAGCTGCACAGAATACCGCGGTAGTCTTTGATGGCGGTGAGGAAGCTCATGCCGTTCCAGTTGACGATCATAATGTTGAACAGCCACAGGCACAGCAGCCCCTGCAGCAGCGTGGCGCCCGAGAACAGCAAAAAGACGCCATAGAACACCGTACCCGCAACAAGCATAATGGCGTTGGAGCCCCAAAACGAAGGCAGAACCTCCTCCTCGCGCTCGGCAAACAGCATATCGGCCAAAAAGCGCGTGACGGGCATGGAGAAAAAGCTCGTGAGCGTGAGCGACGCCAGCAGCGTATAGGTCACCATGCACACCAGCAAATCCTGGCTGGCGCGACCCACGCCCCACAGGCCGCACAGCACCAGAATGCCCACCTGCAGCAGCACGCCCAGCAGCATGGGACCCGTGCACACGATGCCGGCGTAGCCATAGGCGCGCATGGTGGCAAAGAGGCCTTTGCGCTTAAACAGACGCTTGAGCTCAAATCCAATTCCGGCCATGGGCTACACCTCCTTCCGCGGCAGGTCAAACGCGCGGGCCGTCTCGTCGTAGAGTGCACGGTAGTTGGCGAGCATCTGCTCGTGCAGGTAATAGGTCGCCACGCGACGCTGGCCACGCTCCCCCATCTCCAGGCGGCGGGCACGGCTTGCGCACATGCGTTCCATGTCATCGGCCAAGCCCTTGCGATACATGGGCGGACTCACAAAACCGGCCACGCCAAAGTCATCGCCGGGGGCGCCTTCCAGCAGCTCGCGGCAGCAGCCCACCTCAGTCGTAACGCAAGGGCGACGGGCGGCCAGCGACTCCAGCACGCTCAGAGGTTGACCCTCGGAGATACTCGTCAAGATGGTGAAGTCGAGCTTTTGCATGTACTCGACCACGTCCACGCGGCCGGTAAAGATCAGGTCGCGCACGCCCAGAGTCTCCAACAGCGCATGGCATTCAGCACCATACTCCTCGTCGTCAACGCCACCCATAATGTGAAGACGCACCTGTGGCAGGCGCTCATGCAGCTCAAAGAAGGCGTAGATCATGGTCTTGACGTCCTTAATGGGCGCCAGGCGCACCACCGCGCCAATGTCCACCCAGCCGTCGTCGGGCTTAAGCGGAATGTCCTTAAAGCGATCAAACTGAATGCCATTGGGGATGACGAAGCACTTGGACGCGTCGCAGCCCATGTCGATCTGCGTCTTGCGCGCATTGTGAAACAAGCTCGTCACGCGGAAGGCGCGGCGATAGATTTCCTCCGAAAGCAAATAGAAAAAGCGAATCCAACGGTCCTTGAAGGACGGCACCACCCAGTCGGCGCGAATGATCTCCTCCTCGCGCTCGCGCGTATAGATGCCGTGCTCGGTCAGCAATACCGGCGCGTTGTGAACGCTGGAGCCCAGGCTCGCGAGCAGGCCGCCGTAGCCGGTCGAGATGGCGTGATACACATCGGCCACCGGCACCTCGTTACCCAGCAGATAGAGCACGGGCAGTAGCATTGAACGCATGGTGTGGAAGGCGTCGGCGAAAGGCGTATACGGGTACTCGGCCAAGCACACGTCGCGGAAGATGTCCATAAACGCACGGCTCTGCAAAAACGAGAGCGGATGCACGCGACGGCGTTGGAAGATATCGAACAGCACATCCCAGTCGGGATTGGAGAGCGACACCAGGCGGCGCAACGCCTCGCGCTCGCGGTCGTTAAAGCTGGCTTCGTGCTGCTCGCCCGTAAGACGCAAGGCGTCGTCCAGAAATACCTCGTGGACCTCGACGACGTTCTTGGGCAGCTCGTAGACAAACTTACCGCGATCGGCGGCATGCGCGCCAATCACCCACAGCACAAACTCGTGCTCGGGCATGGATTGGATGTAGCCGTGCATCCAGGTGGACACGCCACCGTGCACATAGGGGTAGCAACCCTCGAGCACCAAGCAGATTCTCATCGGTCGCCACCTTCCTTGCGCTCGATCGTCACGGTCTTGTCCGCCGCTTTAACCAGGTACAGGTTGCCCGTCAGATGCGTTATCTCGCCGCCCGTCACCTTGCCCGGCTCGCCGTTATTGGCACGGAACATAAGCCATGCCTCGTCATGGAAATTGCCCAGGCTGAGCGTCCAGGCATCGTCGCTCGTATCCACGCTCACCGTCACGGACGAAAAACGCTGGATGGCGCCCGAGCACTCCGAGCCCGTCTGGTGGCGCAGGTCGGGCGCCGACGTGGTCAGCCAGTCCAGGTAGTCGGTCAGGCCGCCCTTATAGACCTCCCAGCCCTCCTTGGCGCCTCGATCGGGATCCAGCAGGTCATCCGGGTGCATAAAATGCGTACTCACATAGTGCATGTTGAGCTCGGACACTGCTGCCAGACGCATGTAGGAATCGCCAACCATGCCGCCCGAGACAATGCGCGGCTGTTCCACGATGCCATCTCTTGCCACACCAAACTCCTGCACGTAGGGCAGGTCGGTACCGTCCTCAAAATACGTACTGGCGATGGTTTTGATGCGTGGCACGTCTTCGCCGATGATCTTGCGCGCGCGGGCCGAAAGGATATTCGACGGCGGCACATACACCGAGCCATGCGCATTGGGCAGGACCTCGTCTTGGAACGCGATGAGCTCGTTGAGCGCCGCGACGAGCGTGTCCTTGTTCTTCCACGTATTGTAGTCATACAGCGTGCCATAGTCGGTATCCGAGAGCGCCAGCGGCTGATGGTTGTAGCCGTGAAAGCCCAGCTCGCCACCCATCTGCAGCAACATGCCGCCAAAATAGCGGAACTGCGTGGTATCCGCCTGACGCACCGGCTCGACCTGGTTGACAACGTCCTCGTAGTTCTCGATCATCACGCCCGTGAAGCGAATGTCGTACTTCTGCGCGAGCTTTTGCAGATCGGGCCACCATACCTTGGCATAAAAATCGGCAATGGAAAGGCCGTAGTCACGCTTGATGTAGGTACCGTCGCCCGAAGGCACGGGGCTGGGAAAGTCGTCCAAGTAGAACACGGCACTGTTGATGACCGGGTAGGCCGTGGCATCGCCGAGCAGGCTTATGGCCGAAGCATAGAACCCACGCATGACCTTGTCGTAGATGCCAATGTTGCACACCACGGTATGTCCGCTGCCAAATTCGTTGGACCAAATGAGCGGGGCCTCCGAATCGCCGGTTTTAGCCCACACGTGCGCTGTCTCGCGCAACGAGACTGAAAGCGACGAATCAAAAGGATCCGAGAACACGTAGCGTTGGCCCCCGCCCAGCATAAAGTCCTCGCTCGGAACGATGCTCTCGGCCGTCACATAATCATAGCCAGCCGATTCAATACCAAGCCTGGGCGCAATCGCCTGCAGGTAGCCGGAGTTCTCCGGGGTCATGGCAAGCATGAGCGAACCGCCGGCGCTCACCCAGCTCATAAGGTCGGCGAGGCGCGAGCCCAGCGCATCGAGTGAGGACATTAGCACGATCACGCGGTCGAACGACGCAAGCGAGGGGATCGCGTCCGCGCCATCGGTGGCGATATCCACGTCGCGATGTGCGATCTTCATATCGAGCAGGATCTGGTCGAACTGCTCCTTGACGTCCTCGACGCCGTCCTGGTCCGAGTCGCTAATAACCAGACACGTAGGCTTTTGGCCAAAGATTGCCGAGCTTGCGGGCGTGGCATCGGTGGCGGCAAGCATGCCCAGCTTGTACTGCCCGGCGCCATACTGCACGCCGGCGCGCTCAATCAACAGGACAGCGGCCATGGCGATAAAGACCGCCCACACCACGAGCAGCCCCATCCAGCGAAAATGGCCCGCACGGTCGCGGACATGTTGCACCACGCTCATCGGGCCTCCTCCCCATCGCGCCAAAATGCCAGCTTCTCGCGGTTGTCGGCGCTCAAATACACATGCTGGTTGTCAATCGCGTCGATCACCTGCTGCACGCCCTCGCCGTCGCGGCGTGCCACAGCAAGACGCAGGCAGAGCATCCAGGCCCCCTGTTCGTCCGGCGCATCTGCCACAAGCTGCGCGGTCACGGCCTCAGCCTCGTCCAGCTCGCCGGCATCGGCCAGCGCCGTAGCGTAGCGAATGCGCAGCGACGTCCCGTCTTCGCGCTCGCAACGACGCGCGAGCAGGCGAGCATACTGCTGACGCTGAATCTGCGCCACACGGCCCTCGGCCAGGCCAGAGGCCAAATAGTCGCCAAGGTAGTCACAGTACTCATCCAGGTTTTGCGCGCTGGGATCGGCCTTAAACGTACGCTCCAACTGCTGCAGCTTAAGGTCGGACTCCTTGGAGATCTGCGCCACGGCCGTCGCGGCATAGTGCGCGACCTCGACGTCATCGTTGAGCTTAGCGGCCTGGAGCTGTGCCAGATAAGCGCCCGGGTCCTCGGTGAGCATAGAAAGCATAAGGCGCCGGCGGTCGCCCGCGTCATTGACGATGAGCGCCTCCTCGAGCGGCACCACGCCGGCATCGGCCTCGCGGCGCTGAACCTGCACGCCGCGACGTATATCGTCCTTTAAGCGCAACGATTCCAACGTGCTGGCACAAGACGCATCGCCACATGCCTGGTCGCGCGCGCAGAGCAGCACCACCAGCAACGGGCCCCACAGCGGAACGAGCACTATTACGGCAAGCATATGCCCGCGGACCGATAGCAGGCCCAACTTCATGAGCGTCCAGAGCACCAGGCACACCAGCACGTGGATTATCAATACGAGCACGGCGACAACAAGCGAGATCAAGCAGCATCCCCCTCGCCATCGGAGCCGGCGGGATCTATCTGCCGCAGCAGTGCCACAGCGCCCTCACCGTCGACATGCTCAACGGTAATCTGCTTGGAGGCCATGCGCTTGAAAATGACGGGCAGGTCGGCCTCGATGGCCTGACGCATGAGCAAATACAGCGTGTCGTCGACCAGGCCCGCGGCATCGCTCTCGCGAATCGCCGATCCAATCGCCCCGACCAGCTCGCCGACGGGCTCCATCCCCGGCACCACGCGCAGGAGCAAATAGCTCCCCATCTTGCTGTCTGCGAGCGCCTGCTCGGTGGCAAGCTCGCGGCCGAAAGCATCCCGCTTAAGCACACGCGTGCCAGCAATACAGCGCTTATCCTGCGCCACGGCCTCGTAATCGAAGGCGCGACCCAGCGCGCTTTCTACCAGGCCGCACAAAATGCGGAACAGGTTTTGGTAATAGAGGGTCATTTGGCTCTCGGCCACGTGGCGCACAAAGATAAAGATCGACGGTGCCCCGTCGCGCTCCATCACGTAGGCGAACATGGGCAGCCCCGGCACTAGCTTGCGGTTCACCCACAGGCCAGAATGGTCCACGCCCTCCATCATGGCCTTAAGATCGTCGAGTGCCAACGAGCGCAGCGCATCGGCCGAAATTGCCGGGCTCGCGGCGACCAAGCGCGTAAACGCCCCGCCCGAAACGTGGTAGATCGTCACCGAGTCGTTCTCTAGGATCTCGCCCAGCAGCTCACAGCACTTGCGATAGATATCGCGCGGATTGAGCACGTCGAGCTCCTGCGTCACGGCAAAGATCTTGCCAAAGCTGTCGTGGCGACCCACGATCTGGCGCTTGTATGCCTGTTTATCCTCGATGGCGTCGTGGTAGAGCCGGCCCAAAAAGTCGTTACGGTTACGCACGAGCTCGTTCTCGGCGCGCTCGGCCTTGAGCGCCTCGCGGTTGCGCAGCTGCACATAGCCGCACACGGCGCCCACCACAAAGTAGGCGATAAACGGCAGCCAGTTAGAGGGCTCGTAGAACAGGCCCTGGAAGGTATAGCCATACTGGGTAAAGTAGCTCGCAGCCAGGCCAATCGAGGCCAGCAGCGCCGCGACCAGGCCAAAATCCAGGCCATACAGCGTGCCGATCAGCACCACATACAGCAGGCGATAGTCGAGCACATTAAGCTGAGCAGATTGCGAAAACACCCGCTCCAGACACTCAAAGAGCACCCATGCGAGCGCGGTCTCCATGCACATGACGGGCAGCGTATGCTCGCGCATGCGGTCGATGGCATAGTGCAGCGGATGACGCTTTCCCGCGCGGGATTGCTCCCAGCGGGCATGTATGGTCGAAAGATCGGTGAGCACGTCGTAGCGCTGGAACCAGCCATAGCGTTTGCGGACGGCATCGCTCGGCGACACGGAAGCTTCCGCGTCGTCGCCGAAGGTTACCTGGAGCACCGGGAACAGGCGCTTTAGGGCCTCGGCCAGATCGCCCAGCGTGTGCGCAAAGCTATCCGCAACGCCGAGCTCCTCAAACGCAGGATCCCAGCTATCGAAGATGCGGCGCACCAAGACAGCCAGCTCCTCGGCGCATAGGGCCTGAAGCGGAGCATCCGCGCTGTTCTTGAGCACGAGCGAGCCGTGCGAGCAGGCTTGGAACAACGGCACCAAAAACGGGTCATTGAGCGCCGGCGAGGCGGTATAGAGATAGGGCACGCGTAGAATCTTGGCTTGAATGCCGTCGCGGCCAGCATAGTAGCGGCACAGGTCGTTGGCCGCGTGGGCAATGATGCCCTTGCCGGTTTGGCCGGCGGCATCGACGTCGCCTTCGGCGCCCGCCGGCCCCGTCACAAACAGCAGTTGGATCTGGCGGCCCAGGCACGCGCGAAACACCGAGCGCAGCAGCTCGATATCGCCAAAGGTCTCGGTATGCGGCGTGAGGTAGGTGGAAAGATAGACCACGCGATCGAACTCGTAGGCCTGGTCCAGATGCTGCAGCAACTCGTTCCAGGACGAGGGAGCCGACGATCCGTCGCGCTGCACGTCGCTCGCAGCTACAACCTGCACATGGTCGCCCGGGAACGCCTTGACGCAAAAGTCGTCATCGACATACGAAGTATTACCAACAACCAGCACTTCCACGGCGCGCTCCCCTCCCTTTAGAACTCAATCATGCCAAACATGCGTATTGTACGCTGCCAGCGCATATGTCCAAAATCTTTAAGGCTGTTTTAAGAACATCTTTAGAGGGGAGGCGTGACGTAATACTCGATTCGGCAGCGAAGAAGGACGGCTCATTCACCCTGAAAAGGCACATCGCAATCGGCCGAAAGCTCTGCAGGAAGGATCGCCGGCAATGCACATTGCTCTCGCACGGAATCATCGGATGAAAGAAACGGAAGCTCTTTGGAATGATTGGCGATAACCTGCGGAACGATTTTGATGCCCAAAGCGAGCTCGAACTTGGCGATCGTCTTCAGCGTCATATTAGGTTGCGTATTAAGCAGCTTTGAAAGCGACTGAAGACTCACGCCCATGCGCTTCGCTAAATCGCTTTTGCTCAAACCCTGATGCAGCATCTCGCGATGAACAATAAACTCGATGTCTAGTGCATGTTCATAAGCGCGCGTTTCGCTACTTTCTGTTTCGGCGTAAAAATCAGATAAATTTACTTTGTTCATTGTTTTCTCCGTTTCGAAAGCCAAGTATAAAAGTCAGCGCTCAGATTCCAAAAGCTGACGTGCTATCACGGCTAATCGCTTGGTCCGCTCGATTTCTTTACTGATATTTCCCGATCCCTGGTGCCCTTTAAACCAAAACAGTAGAACAATTTTGTCTGCGCCCTGACATATGGCATAAATCATCTCTCGATTTGCCCCGTCAAACCCTTTTAGTTCATAGAGACCAAGCTTGGAATCAATACAGCGTAGCTTTGAGGTCCCGCTCGAAACCTTTAAGCCATAATCATAGATTTTTGAAATCTGGTCGATCATTTTACGGGCGGCAAGTTTCCTTTTAGGATCTGTCAACATTTTCTGGAATTGAGAGTTGTCGGGAGAAGTCGTTAGCTCCCAAAACGGACGGCCCCTGGGATCCCTATATTCGACAACATCATATCCATCAACCAAACGCCACCTCCCATTTCTAGTTACACTTAACTTGTAAGTTAAGTGTAACTATTTAAATACGAACTTCAACGCTTAAGCTAGATTCCACAGCCCCACTAGATATAAATTCCAACCAGATGTGATTTCAAAACGGAAGTATGCGGCAAATTCCAAACATGTTGACCAGACCGGAAAGCAGCATGACTTCCAACTGCGGTGTCTTTTCCCGAGAAGGGTGGTGCGCTCGAGGGTTCCAGAATTTGCCGTATACTTCTGCGCAGCGATACCGGAAGTGCGAGGAAGAACCAAAATCAACCAACCAGGCCCAGGTTTCGGAGTTCTGTGACCTGCGGTTTTGTTGCCGAAAATCAGGTTGTGCTCAGCGGTTTTCAACTTTTCTCCGCACTTCCGGAAAACGAGGCCCTGCATCATGTTTTCTTGCAACAAAAAACGGCTTCCGCGACAACATCCAGTTGTCGCGGAAACATCAAAGGGCCGTTGCCGGAAAACCGAACAACGACCCCTCTTTGTCATCGCCTCACGTAGAGTCCGCGACGACTGTATCACTGAGAAAATCTTACCGTAATGTCCATCAACCAAACAAGGCGACGATTGCCGAAGCAAGGGTTCGTCCCCAATTTCCATCTTAATTAAACTAGGGGATACCCTCAGAATGGAAGAAACCCCCGTGCAAAACGATGGCCTATAGCAGGCTTACGTTTTTCATTTAGGACATCATGCCGCAGCGGCTGCTAGCAGAGGCGACCTATTTCCGACATAAGCAGATCGACCTAAATCTCCCGAACGACAAGTCGGCCTTCGAGCATGAGCTTGTGCGCGAGGTTGTTACTACGTCCAGCAATACCAAACGAAGCGCCATAGTAATCGAGGAGGGCGAGCACCTTAGCCACCTCTGACTCGCGAACACCCTTGGCGTAGTTTGAGTATAAGAAGACCAGGCTGGTATGCCCGTTATACAAATCCACCGTGCTAAAAATGGACTCAAAGTACGAATAATCGGCTCGCGAAAGCGAATGGCCAAAAAAGACTATCGAAGATGTCTTAAGACCATCCCCTGCCTTTTGCGAAGGATAAGCAATCGAGCCACTTGGAACCCCTCGGGCAGACTTCAAAACACGATATGTCTTGGTAAATGGGAGGATATCCCGATTATCCAAATTGCCGGAACCGTCGATTCCAAAAATGCATTCACCATCAAGCGTGCCGTGGATATTGACAAGATGGGCATCCCCAAACCGCTGTTTAAGCCACCGATATGGAGACGTGTAGTTAAAGTTGAGAACAGTCACCGCATCATCGGGCATACCATCGGCCACCACGGTATGCTCAATCAGCTTGCGCATTAAGTTGTCCGAACAATCTAAATAGCCATCTTTGCGGGCAACCTCATCTTTGAGATAGCAATTAAAGTAGTGTTCCATACGCTCGAGTTCTGACATGAGAATGGAAGATAACCGCCCCTCGGGATCCTCAAGGACCCGAGGGAACCCAGAAGCGAGGTAATGCCCAACACGTTCGGTCCAAGGATTGGGCTTATGTCCCAAAAGGCGAGAGCCCTCTCTGAATAACTCGAAATCTGCCTCTGAGTCATCCGAACTCTCTGAATCTTCAATGCCCAGCTCAGATAGAACCCCTTGATCGCCAGCGTAAATGCTGTCTCTGAGCCGTTCAATTTCGTCGACCCGATTCTCGATGTAGTCACTTGCATTGAGGGTGTTCGCTTCATTTACTAGATAAAAGTAGTCCTGCAAAGAACCGAACGAGACGGCATAATCGGATATCATAACGCCCTCATCGTCGATGCCGTCCTCGGGCAGGTTGATGCCGAACACATTGGCAATAGCCGTCTCGACATCGCACCAATTCACATTGAAGGCTCTTGCCTCCATGTCCTTTCGGCTTCTAAGAATCAGATCCCAGGCAGTCAGGCCTCTCGCTTTGATGGCTTCATAATCACAAGAGCCCTTTTCCGAAACAAGTGAGTCGATGACTCTCATCCGAGGCTCAAAGAAGTCTTTAAACGAAGACGCCAAACCGCAGGAAAGATCGAAGCCGTTGCCAATCACTATAAGGTGGTGATTGCGACATCTCTTCCCATCATCCTCGCCGGTAAGCCTGATGTCTTCTGTACTCACATTAGTCCTTAATACACCGTTTAAACTCATTCTCAGTCAGATAACGCTCAGGCATCCAGACCATTAGGATGTAATAAACGTATTTACGTCCGCCATCCTTGGCTCAATAAAGTCTCTCATCATGAGCACCATGAAGAGAGAAGACCATCCAAGGGAATAGCCGCCTCTTCGCACAACGCAGGCCCGTAGGTTGACTACGTCAGTACCGCCGGCCTCACTCTAATACCCGTGTCCCAAAGGGTCAATTCAAGACAGCAAGTCAGCATGTAACATCTTTCATGAATCTCCAGTCCTATCGAGCCCGATCGAACTCGGCTATCCAACCAGATACGGCCCAATCACATCGAATATCTCGCCCACCTTGGTTGCAGGGTTTTGCGCAGATGGTTTAACGTTACCCAGCCCCCTATGGTATGTGACGAGGCGCCCAGCACGCTGCAATGCTTCGCCACGCCTATCATCCACTGCCCCAAACATCCCGTCCAGGTTCTTGCGGTACTCGATACCCAAGTTCTTCAACATCTCCTGCGCGAGGGCATGCTGGCAGTCGGACGCGGACATATGCGCGGTCGTGTAGCGAAAGTGCAGAAGAGGCCACAGCTCGAAGCAGGGGTTGGACCACAACGCGTGGAAAGTCCTCGAACCATCAGAGAGCTCGTTGCACTTGCGCTCCATCGCATCAAAGTCGGACGCAGGGAAGTCATCCTTGTCATACACGAGCCACACGTGATCGAACGTCTCGGGCGCATAGCGGCAGTGTTCGACGGCGAAGTCAAACAGGTCAAGCGTGTGTTTGCCGGTTCCCTTAACGACAATGGCAACCTTGCGCTCATTCGCCTCGCCCAACGCCGCGCGCACACCCTCAAAGTAGCGAGGCTCGGTCTCCTTGCCCTCGCTCACTACGAGATGACGTGTCATCTGAACCATGCGCGAGCGGCCCTCGCGCTTGCCACTGCGCCAGCCCTTCGACTTCTTCGCCACCATGCTAATCCCACTCCTCGATGCGGGTGAGATACGGATCGGCGCCGTAGCGACCGGACAGATATTGCTTGTCGAAAGCCGCGTTCTTGCTTACCAGATTACCGTTTGCCTCGTGGATGTCGGCGAGAGACCACAGTTGGCTCGCCTCCCCCTCGCCGCGCGCAGCGAACCATATCTCGTCGCGGCGGAACACGTCGTTTCGCATGGTTGACACGTCCTGAGACGAGAAGATGAGCTGCGCGCCACTCTTGTTGACCTCAGGATCCTTAAACAGCAGAATCACATAGCGAAGAAGCTTCGGGTGCAGTTTGGCGTCGAGCTCGTCTACCACAACGGTGCCTCCACGCTCAAGCGCTGTCATCAGATACGCAGCCAACCCCATGAGCTTCTGGGTGCCGGCAGATTCCTCGGATAAACGCAACTCGTACGCCTTGCCGCCCACCTCGTGCCTCACGAAGACGCGCTGGCCGCGCCATTCCGGCGCCCTCTCCACTCTGAAGCCATCGATACGCACATCAACGGCGCGCAGGAAACGCGTGACCTCCCGCGAGTCACCCTCGTCGAGCATTTGCTCGAGCATCCGCTCCAGGTAGGAACTGTTGTAGTTGAGAAACACAGTGTCGAGAAACCAGCTGGCCGCCTCCTGGACCACCGGCGCATCGAAGTTGATGCAAAGAAACGATAGATACGGCAGGCTCGGATTGAATCTCGCGGCCGTCACAAGCTTACGCAGCGTGGGACCGAGCTCAACCTTTGCACCCTCGCGCTCGAACAGCATCGCCGTACGCGACGCTCCCAATTTACGCCGCCACAACCCTTCGGACACGATCTCGTCGGCGTGTACGGACAAGGCATAGCGGTACTCGTGGTCGCCAGCGCGGTAGTAGAGCTCGAACTCGGTGGGCTCTGTAGCCGACACGTCATCGAACCCGAACGCAGAACAACGGGGCATCGAAGGGCGATCACCCCCTGGCGCATCAGCGCTGGCAGACAGCAGCCTGATCGGTCTGGCTACAGCCGAGCGAACGTAATCGAGAGCCTCGAGCAGGTTAGACTTACCGCCAGCGTTGGGTCCGTACACCGCGGCCACCGGGAGAAAGCCCTGCCCATCAGGGCACGCTATGAGAGAGCGCTCGAACTCCTTCATCGGCGTCGCCTGCATAGAAAGCTCCGCCTCGTCGCGATAGGACCGATAGTTCTTAAAGGTGAACTGGCAAAGCATGGTACTCAACATTCCTTTCATTGTTTTGAAAAGATATATCAGAGTTTTTCTTTGATTATAGACTTTATGTAGGCTAAATCAAGTGCTTGCTACACCAATGACAGCAGGCGCAAGGTGCAAACCGCCCATACTCGACCGTTCCCTTGCCGGAATGGCGTTTTGCTAGCACGTCACGCATTACATGCATGAAAAAAGGGCGACACTCTCTAACAGAAAGCGTCACCCTTAAAGCTCCCAAAGAGCTTTTGTATATCAGGACGACATTCTACGTTATCTCAAGGAGACTGAAGGTCGTATCATGGCCTGTAAGGTAAACGCACAGACAGGCCATGATTGAACGAGGCAACAGCAGGACTAGCGATCACCGCAATCAAAAGAGCCCAAATAATACAGCGAACCCTTCACAACCGAAGCATTAGGGTCTCGGTCTAAGAAATTGACGCTGTAAGAAGGAGATCCAACGTAAACGTGAGTCTTACCGGCCTCGCAACAGAACAAAATGTCGCCAGCGCTGTTTTGCGTCAGAGTGTTGTAGTTCGAGTAATACTCAAGCTCGTCTGACGGGGCCTCTCCCACAACGATCAACCGAGGCTCCAACTTATCTAGCCATGTCTTAGGAACGCGACCGGACTTCCGTCCATGATGCGGCGCAAATAGAATGTCCACAGGCGAAAGCGCAATGTCATCTTCGATCGCCACCATGTAGTCATTCTCCATGTCACCAAGCCAAAGCGCACGGACCCCTTCCTCTAGCGAGTAGACAATCGCGGGGCTAATATTATTGGGATTATCCGAGCTTTCAGCATCCTGCAAAGCACTCTGGAATGCCTCGTTTGTCACGTCGGGCCAGAGGACGCTAATCCCAGCAGGACCGCGCTCATTATCAGAGAGGTTCATCCATTTGCGCTTACACCCCTTGCTAATTTTGTAAGCACACGGCGACTCCTTCAGCTCCTTATACTTTTTAAAGCTCTTAGTCTCCGTGGACTTGGAGACATTATTGTCGACGCAATAAAAATTCGGGATAAGCCCAAGCTCATCAAGATACTCAATACCCTGAATATGATCTTGGTCCGGATGTGTGCTAATAAAACGCACGATACCCTTATCACCTGCGAGGTTTTTGACCTCATCAAGGATTTCCGACTTACGATCATCGGCGATATTGCAGTCGATCATGCTGAAGTTATCGGAGTTGTGATTGATATAAAACATGTCGCCGTTACCAACGGACAGAGACTTAATCTCGCTTATGGTTATCACGTTCCTCAAGATTGAAGTTGATTCGTTTTTCCACATACCGCTCTTGCTTGACCCAGGAAGCGACAAATAAGGCGATAAAAGAGCACAGCGCCGCTGGAAGCCGATGTGATTCCGGCAACAATGACGCAAGCAGGATAATGACGAGCAGAACACCAGCCCCCGACAGGCTGCGATACATGTTTGAAATCATTAAGAGCTGCTCGACCTTTGGATCGCGTTTCTGAGCATACGCAAAGGCAGAATAGTCTCGTTTTCTGGCCGGTTTCAGCTTACGAGCCAACGGCTCAATACAGAGAGAGCCAATCCGCGACGCAATGAGACCGAGAACATAACTCATCACAAATAGTGACAGCCAGTTGGAGCAGTCAATACAACTGCCTAACGGCATCTGGCTGACGGAATATGTTACAAGTGGGTGACGCATAATTTCTTTCGCAAATTGACAACCGCATAGCGGAACACGGCCCGCGCCCCGTCATATGATTTCTAGCGACTAAACAACAAATCACCGACGAAGGGGGCACGGGCCGTGTCTGCGAACATCGTATCAGTCGACGAGGAGTCGCTGCGCAACGACATAAAGAATCTGGTGAGGAAGACCGTAGAGGAGACGCTCAACGCGCTGCTCGACGAGGAGGCGTCGGAGCTCGTCGGGGCCGGGCGCTACGAGAGGACGGCGGGCCGGGAGGCCTACCGCAGCGGCCATTACACGAGGAGGCTCGTCACGGGAGCCGGGGAAGTCGAGCTCAGCGTGCCGAAGCTCCGCGGGGCGACCTTCCAGACGGCCGTCATCGAGCGCTACCGCAGGCGCGAGACCCCGGTCGAGGAGGCCATCGTCGAGATGTACCTGGCGGGCGTCTCGACCAGGAGGATCGAGGACGTCTCCGAGCTCCTGTGGGGAGCGCCGGTGTCCTCCGGCACCGTCTCCAACCTCAACGAGAGGGCCTTCGCGTCCATCGAGGCCTGGCGGCAGAGGCCGCTCGATGGCGGCTACCCCTACGTCTTCGTCGACGGCATCTACCTCAAGCGCAGCTGGGGAGGGTCCTACGAGAACGTGGCCGTGCTGGTCGCCATCGGCGTCAACTCCGCCGGCGACCGGGAGATCATCGGCTGCTCCGAGGGATACACCGAGTCCGCGGAGTCCTGGCGCGAGTTCTTCTCCTGGCTCAAGGGGCGCGGGCTCTCCGGCGTGCGGCTCGTCACCGGCGACAAGTGCGCGGGGATGCTCGGTGCGCTCGAGGAGGTGTTCCCCGGGGCCCGCTACCAGCGCTGCACGGTGCATTTCTACCGCAACGTGCTGGGAAGGGTTCCCGTGACCAGGCGGAAGGCCGCGGCGCGCATGCTGAAGGCAATCCACGCGCAGGAATCGCGCGAGGCATGCGCCAGAAAGGCCGAGGAGGTGGCGGAGAAGCTGGAGTCGATGCGGCTCGGGGCGACCGCGAGGACGGTGCGCGACGGGTTCGCCGAGACGCTTGCCTACACGGAATTCCCGCCTGAGCACTGGCGCCGGATCAGGACGAACAACGGGATCGAGCGCATCAACCGCGAGATCAGGAGGAGGACGAGGGTCGTCGGGACCTTCCCGGACGGCAATTCGGCCCTCATGCTGGTGACGGCGAGGCTGAAGTACATAGTGGAGCACGAGTGGGGCAAGAGGAGGTACCTGGACATGTCGAAGCTGGAGGAGATGGACGAGCTGAGGGGAAAGGCGGAGGGCTAGAAGAGGACGGGGCCGAGGACGGTTAAATCAATTTGCGAAAGAATCTTGACGGTACCTACAAGTGCGCCCGGAATGAGTACATTGAACAGATCGTACGCAGAGATTTTCCCAAGAAGAATATCTAGATAGTTATTGGCCAAAAATTACGCACCTCCAAGAATCCAAGAGCCATCCCTCGAATTTTTTACGGACTAACCCGCCCTGCCACACAAGTGACAGGTTCTTGAAGAAAAGCTATTTGGAAATGATTTGAGCATACGGGGGCGCATACTGCTGTTGATCTATAAGCGCACGCGCCCCCAAAGAATCTTAGTGGGCCATCAACATGGCCTCGATTTTGACAGCTATCCCATCCAGCTCCTTTCGAACAATTAAGTTGTAGTGGGGAAACGACGTTTCACGTTAAATTAATTGTAGCCGCAAACGCAATCTATATCCTGTATTGTTTTTTGAAGCTCAACACAACATGTTGTGTTTTAGCAGGTAGATACGATTAAAGTTTTTGCAGCATAAATCAACAGCAATAAGTGGGCCGTCTAATCCACCCTAGAGGCAGCTTCGTTGGCCTGCATAAATTCAAACTAGGTTCCACGTATTTACACACGGCGAAAGCCCATACATATCGAATACCTGTTCGAAATTAACAAAAGATTTTGCTTGACCAACATGTTAGGCGATCCCCTATTGCCCCACTGCCCGTCATTATCAAACCGGGTACGAGTTGCACCACAAAACTCATCGTGATTAAACGATGGCATCCGCCTCTTACGCGGCGCCACAAATCACCCCTCTCCGTCCATGACCGACCAGCTCACAGGTTCAATACCCGGAAGAGACGTTAGGCAAGAGGGGCAAGCAACCTGATAGTTCCCGTTATTTGTCCTGCGCTGCATAGAGGCGGAGACATATACCGCTTTGCGGGCGCGAGTGACACCGACGTACAGCAGGCCCATTTCCTCAATAAGCCCGTCTGGCAATTTCTTCGCATCCACAATCCGGCATCCACGCGCAGAACGCGAGCACATGCCAGCACTTTCGCACCGAGAGCAAATCCTTCCAGGCCAATCGAAGCGCGTAACGCCCGGTATGAAAACGGTGTCCCACTCGAGTCCCTTAGCAGAGTGAATGGTCATGATCGAGATATCTGCATCAAGGTAATCAGAGAAACGCCGCAGGGAGCCCTCGGAAAAGATACTTACGATATAGTCGAAGCGCTCCGAAGGGCCCATCGAGACGCAGTCATTTTTGAGGTGTTTCCGCAGCGCTCCAAGAAGCATGGCATAGGACCGCCCATACATTAATCTCCTGGAGTCAGTCAGCAGTTCATCAGAGATGGAGCCGATTATTTTGTCCGCTGCAGACCGGCTGACGCCTTTTTCTCCAGACGCTGCATCGGTAATCCTGGATAAAGCAAATGCATTGAATTCAACGAACTCTGGATCTGTATCCGAGAAAAGCCCGTTGAAGTATGGCATCTCCTCTTTAGTCAGCTCGTCAGTGATGAGATTGGCCAGGGCACCGCGCTTACGAACAAGAATCGCAATCCTACCGCTACCTCCTTGAGCGAGAGTGGCGACCTTTGAAACGATGGCAGTCGCTTCGTCTTGCTGTGCAGCGCCAACATATATGGGAAGTCGGGGCGTACCGCCGGCAATGGCACCCTTCATGTTGGAGCGAATCGCAGCACCGAGCTCCCCGACAATAGATCCCCTAGAAAACCTATGATTATGTTCGAGCTCCAGCTGCGATAGACACAGGTCGGTAGTGGCCCTTGTCTTTAAGCCTTCCATTGCGCCAATAAAACCATAGACACGCTGAATAGGATCGCCGAACATGCAGATTCCTGATTCATCGGAAAGCAGGCCTTTTAAAAAGATGTAGCACAGGGCATTCGTGTCCTGCGCTTCGTCGACGAGTACGACAGGAAACGCCGTCGACAGATAGGACCTCAACTTTGAGAAATCGGCAAGCAATTCAATTGCAAGGGAGATCATTCCAGAGTACGGTAAGAGACCGTTCGACGCGAACCTATCCTTAATTATCCTATTAAAAGGGCGTATGCCGTGTCTCAGGCCTTCGTCTTGACCATTTCTCATGGAGCGGAGGAAGCTGCTGAAAACATTCTTTTCATCCCAGAAAAGCTTACCGCCTCGCGAAACCAGCTCGTCAACGGCGTGGTTATCATCGACCATAGAAAGCTCGTCAACGTTCACTGGGAGCGAGAGCGATCTCCAGTACCTGCGAAGCAGGGCCCAAGCAAAGCCGTGGAAATTGGTCGCCATGACGCTGTCCTCAAAACGCTTGGTCACGGAACCCGGAAGCGCCGACATAGTGGCGCCCAAATCCGCTCGCATTCTCCGCGCAGCGGCGACACTGAAGGTCAGGGCCAAAATCTTTTTTGGCGGCCGGACTTCGCCGGATGCCAGCAGCCAGCAAGCCCGCCCAGTCATCACCGTGGTCTTCCCGTAGCCTGCCGGCGCCTCCACGAACACTCTCTTCGATGGTGAAAAAATCGCGGAGCGCTGCGACGCATCTACACCACAGCGTGCCTCAATCGCGGTCCCAACGCTATCCAGCAAGTCAGTCTGGCTCATCAGCATTCAAGCCCCACGGCCTTGCGAATAATACTTTTGTAACAGTCGGGAACGCCTTCGGCACCAAGAGCCTCCGCGAGGGCAACGCCAGACGCGACGCCCTTGTTCGATGAAAGCCATGCATACATAAGCGCACGCGATTCAGGCTTGCCGGCGAATTGCCCGTCAAACTCCGGCCCCCGGAAATCGTACTCAGCGCCCGGCAAGCTAACGCCGTAGACAGTTCGGGCGTTTTTCAGGGCTCTGCAATTCCCCTTGATGCTAGTTGCCCTCTGAAAAGGGTCAATTGACTCAAGAAGCGCAATAAACGCACCCTGGTTATCGCTAGTGAAGAACGCGTCAACAACCTCAGCTTCAAAATCCCGTCCGGTTGTCGTTATATGGTCTCCAGAAGTTTCTTGCAGCTCATCATCCCTGTCGACAATGGAATAATTTGGAATCTCGAACTTGCCCAGAAGTTCACAGAGTGGCTCAACGTTCTTTTTCCCGCCAGCCCTGATTGGCACAACTCCATAATCATCCAGATCCATCCCAAGGTTGCGGGCGAACACCGGAATGGCACCGGACTCCGTCTGCCCCTCAAAAGCCAAAACAGACCGAGCGAAAAAAGCCTCACGTACTGACTCAAAATTCAACATAAGATGCTTTTCAAACTTGTCGGACAGGTCAATATCCCTACCGCACACGACCTTCGGCGAATCTTCGCCCTGCCCGAATCGCACAATGTTCTTATAGCCGCGAGCCAGAATGTTTGGCGAATGCGTCACCATGATTAGCTGAGCTTTGATTGAATCAATCCCGAAATAGTCCTTTAGAAGAGCATTGAATCCGTCGTCCCTCCCATCGCAAATCCTATGCAAGCTCTTCGAGAGGCGCCTCTGCATATACGGGTGAAGATGAGCTTCGGGTTCGTCATAAGCCAGCACAGCGTGCAGCACGCACTTGCCATCGTCATCCGAGCAGAGGCTCTCTTGAAGGCGTTTAGGCGAAAGACGCATAATGCTCTCGATTATTGAGAGCGAGGCAATGGCAAGATACTGCAAGCCCACACCTGCCTTTTTAAAATGAACGCCTCTCTTGTCAAGCAAGGTAACCAAGGTTCCAAGCGTTCCGCCGTCCGATGAGTCGACTCCCGGCCTCACGCCATATGATGACAAGATGGGAACGTCACTGACGATCGAGCCGAGATCTGCAACCAGACCTTTAAGCTCGCTCCCATCCAGAAAGTCGGAGACCCCTTTGCCCTCCTTCTCTAGGTAAAGAGCGATGCCCTTGGAGAGAACTTTGCCGACACCTCGGGTACCATCAAACGCCAGGTCTCCCCTATTAAAGGATGCAGTAGAGTACCTGAACACGTGAACGCATCGCATCAGAGAGGGTGAAATACTTTCTCCGCTCCCTTCGACCTTAAATTCAATTCGAGAATCCGGGTCGTCAGCAAAAGCGCAGATGGTAATAGTGTTTCCGGTCATAGGATCGATGTCGAGCCCCGTTATTCCGATCTCGTCCTCGTCCAACTTTAAAGTAACTAGAGCACCTGAGCGCTTTTCAATGTTAGCGAAATCCTCTTCGCTAATCGTCGCTTGATTGAAGATTGTATTGAGCAAGTCGAGCACATTCGTTTTGCCGAGGTTGTTTTCGCCGACAATATAGGTCACGTCCTCGTCAAAACTAATCGCTACGCCATCGAGATTCCGATAGTTCTCAATCCTCAGTCTAGAGATCCTCATGTAGCCTCCCAACCGTTAAGGTTTTATGGCTTTCAACAATCTAACACGTCCCGTGTTGTGCTAAGCGGACACCGACAGATGTACGTTATTACTCGCGCAAAGGCCGTCACAAGGACATCTTTGCTCGTAAGGCCGCATTCTATTACGGCTTCAGTTAAGAGGCTAAACATCCAAGCCAAACAAATCCAAACTTACAAGGCCAGACGTTTGACGCAAGGTCTCCTTAAAAGAAGCCGAAGTCAAACGTTTCTCTATATAGGCTTCATAGCAACGAAGCAACGTCTCAGTCGAAAGAACTGCAATGTCGTTTTTACGGGCAATGGTAATCTGGGATTCAGGGAAAGGATCTCGCTCTTCAGGTTTTAATTCGATCTGTGAGGCAAAGATAAGGACACCTTTTAGCTTGCATGTGTTGCCTTCGTCTTCCATCGCGTCCGCTTTTATCTGGACATGATCGTATGTCTTCGAAACATGCTGCCGCTTCAGCCCGCCCTTACTGCCTTTAATTTCAATTAAATAGAGAGTGTCATTGTATGAGAACCTAAAATCCTCTTCCTTGCAGTCTTCAAAGTCCTCATCTACCTCAACGATCTTTGCCAAAAGATGGCGAGTCATATTTTCAAGTTCAAAATCCTTGGAGCAAAGGACTGATTTAATATCTTGATAATCAGAGAGGACACCCTCGATCTCTTTCTTTTCCTTATCCAGAAGACCCATGTCTTCGTTTATCTCTCTTATTCGCGCCCTTTGCGCCGCTTCATCATGATAGTTAACCTCATCAAGCCAAACAGGCATGCGAGCGCGCTGAACTGCAGACGGGAAAATAGCATCAATAACCGCCGATAAATCCTCATTGTTGTTAATCTCAAGAGTTGTAGCTGCAAGGGTCACAGATATCTGTACCGTTGAGATCGTAGAAGCGTTCGAAGTTAATAGCGGCTTGAGGGGAGAGGTAATTGGCATGCTGAAAGAAAAATCAGAGTGAAGCTCTTTATTAGAAACAAGAGTTATCGACTTTCCAAAACAAATACGAAGTGAGAAGGAAAACAGCTCGCCTATCGGAGAGACAGCAAAATCTTTAATAAAATCCTTTAGAGGCTTCTTATTCTTGTATCCCATCTTATGAGTCTCTGAATTATATCCATAAGAACAGGAATACAAGTAGTTTTGAGGGAGCACAACAATGCATTTAGCACTATTTGACTGCAGCATCATTTGTCGGATAGAGGAAATGTCTGCATGATCTTGCAGAATCTTATCGTTCGAGAAATCGCTTTTCCATAAATATCTATCCTGCAAGTCAATGACCGTAAGTTCGAACGCATCGAACGCGATTGCTTTACCGAATTCCTTTATCGTCAAGTCACTTGTTTCCGTAAAACCGCAATTTGATTTATTAAATACCAATATCTGAGTTTTCATCACGCAAATCCCCTTACAACCAAATCGGATCAACCCCGAGCTTTATTTCCACTTCAATGCTTAAACCATCTAGCGGTAATGAGTACGCGACTCCGTACTCGTTGCCGATACAAACACGAGTCCTGATCCCCTCGGCAGGAAGGAACCCGTGTCTACGAAAAACGTCATGCACCAGCCAGTGAATGTTTGAAGTAATAGTACTCCCCGGTACTTTTGTAGAGGGCATCGGTCTAACTCTTTTCGTCAAACGGTAGTCTGTAAATCAAACTGTCGAAAAACGACTTGGGGGCCGTACTCAATCAGTCCGCCCGGCAGGCGAAGGGAGCGTCGAAGCATTGAATCGGACATGCGTATGCGCTGATTTATATAGCCCCATTGATTGACCCGAATTGCCCATCGTTTAGAGCACAATAATGAACAGGAGCACACCGAACCATTCAATAATCTGAAGTAGGACCACGGCCGACATGGTCGAAATGAGTTAGAACAACAAAAGGGCACTGGGGCCCGCATTAGCCCCAGTGCCCATAAGCAATACCGACAATGCTGCATCCGATAACGTGCGTTCCTTAAATAAACAAATACGCAATGCCAGCTCAAGCGGCCACTCACTCTTTAATCAGCTTGACGTTACTAAGCAAAACCGGAATACCATTACCGGTATATCCCTTAGTGGAGTAAACCCTGAACTCAAGCCAATCGAAATCAGATAGATCAATTTCATTCGACGGAATGTCAGTAGGTGCGGTATTCATCGTAATGTGGTCCTTTTGCCAAATTACTTTTGAATCGGACCCGTCGACAGAGCCCCTTAGTTCAAGTCTCGCCTCATAGTCCTTCAAGATGCTCGTGTCCTCTACGTATTCAACAGCAATTTTGCCATTCAACGAACGGTACTTCTTGACGATATAAAATGATATAACCGAAGGAGAATCAGCACTATTAGGACGACCAACCCAAGTGTCGTCACTTGAATAACTATTGCCAGCAGTGTCTTTTTGAGAGCCTTCAATCAACTCAAAACGGCTGGAAGAAGCAACCGTAAGAGAGGTCAACGCCACTTCAGAAACGCCTTCAAGTTCATCCAAGAGGTCATTGATTCTTGCCGGATCTTTCACAATCTTCGAAGCAGCTTTCAAAACACTTTTCGCATCATCATACTTTTTAGATGACACCAGCTTGTTAGCTTTGGCTAAGACCTCTTCAGTGTAAGTAGACGAGTATTCAGCAAATGCAACAGCGCAGTCTCCAGATTTCTTAGAAGCCTTTGACAGCGAAGTCAAGGCTTCCTCATGTTTACCGGAATCCCAGGCAGCGGTAGCGTCAGCAAGAACCTGTTTACCCGCTTCCTCATCCTTGAGGGCATTGAGTTCCGCCTCGGCGTTAGCATAATCTCTATACGCGCTTTCAAGAGCCTCGTTAAGGCTCATGCTTTCTTCTACGGAATCAAAGCGCTTAGACAACTCGCCGACCATAGCAGACTGACCATGCAAATCACCAAGATACGCCGACAGGAGGCACGGTATTATTGCAAATAATATACCGAAAATAATCGGATGATTAGCATAAAATCGGGACTCTCTAGTGCTGGAATCTTTATCAGCCATTGTATCCCCTAACGCAAAACAAACAATATGAGTAACGCGCCTCTCAAAAGCACAAGCATGCCGGACCACAATTTCAAAAGAAAAAAGTGTGACAATCTGCGCAATCAATTGGACGAGCCGGCAACCAACTTATTACTTCCGGTATTTTGTATAGCTCTATTGTTTAACAACATGACAACCCTCATTAATCAGTCGACCAAATTCAATGGTCAACAAGTGGATGTTAACGTCATGCACCAGGCAGTGAACGCCTGAAACAATATTACTCCCCGACACTTTAGAAGAGCGCAGCAGTCTATTTTTTTCCGCCAAACGGTAGTCTGATGATCGAACTGTTTGGAACACAGCAGTTCTATTTACCAGCTCATTTGAGAAGTCAGTTCCAAAACTCAGCAAAAACCGCAATGCCGACCTCATCCTCACGCATGCACGCGAGGGCAAGGTCGGCATTGTCTTTATTATTTATGTTCCAAAAAAGCAGCTTCATAAAACAGCTCAGAGAAAACTACTGCGCCAGCACGTCCGCGATGCGTTCGCTCGCATGCCCATCACCATAGGGGTTCGACGCATGACTCATGGCCTCGTACTCGGCCTGATCGCTGAGCAGGCGGCTGAACTCGCGGTAGATGACGTCCTCCTCGGTGCCGACGAGCTTCAGTGTGCCAGCGGCCACGCCCTCGGGGCGCTCGGTGGTGTCTCGCATGACGAGCACCGGCTTGCCCAGGCTCGGGGCTTCCTCCTGGATGCCGCCGGAGTCGGTGAGGATGAGGTGGCTCGCGGCCATGAAGTTGTGGAAGTCGAGCACCTCGAGCGGGTCGATGATGTGGAGCCTGTCGAAGCCGTCGAGCTCCTCGTGCGCTGCCTTGCGGACGAGCGGGTTCATGTGGATGGGGTAGATCGCCTTGGTGTCGGGGTGCTCCTCCATCACGCGGCGGATGGCGCGGAACATGCGGTGCATCGGCTCGCCCAGGTTCTCGCGGCGGTGCGCCGTGATGAGGATGAGGCGGGAGCCCTCGGCCCAAGCGAGCTCAGGGTGGGAGTAGCCCTCGCGCACGGTGGTGCGTAGGGCGTCGATGCCGGTGTTGCCGGTGACCCAGATCCTGGACTCGGGCTTGCCCTCATCGAGCAGGTTCTGCTTGCTGGCCTCCGTGGGAGCGAAGTAGTACTCGCTCACGATGTCAACCGCCTGACGGTTGAACTCCTCCGGCCAGGGGCTGTAGATGTCGTGCGTGCGAAGGCCGGCCTCCACATGCCCCACGGGGATCTGCAGGTAGAAGCACGCGAGCGCCGCCGCGAAACTGGTCGTGGTGTCGCCGTGGACCAGGACCACGTCGGGTTTTTCGTCCTCGAGGACGGCCTTGAGCTTGAGCAGCACGTCGCACGTCACGTCGAACAGCGTCTGGCCCGGCTTCATGATCGCCAGGTCGTGGTCGGGATTTACGTCAAAGACGCGCAGCACCTGGTCAAGCATCTCGCGGTGCTGGCCCGTCACGGTCACGACGGTCTCGAACTCATCCTTGCGCGCCCTCAGCTCGTTGACGAGCGGGCACATCTTGATGGCCTCCGGGCGGGTGCCGAAGACGAGCATGATTTTTTTCATTATCGGTCCTTTCTCATGTGCTGAGCCTTATGGGCATGAGGGCTATAAGAAACAGCGGACGATTGCCTCACTACAGAAAGAAGAGCTAAAAACAAGGCTATCGTTAGGACGGCCTCGGATATCGCAATCGCCGATGCCACGCCCATAGCGCCCCAACCATGACCAAGCCAAACGTTGAGCACCAAGGAAAGGATGGAATCGACTATCATGAGCAGGCTGTAAAGAGATTGATACCCAAAAGGAATGAGAAGCTGAACACCGAGAAAATTGTTTACGATGCCCAGCAACACCCAAATGGCAAGCGGAATGAGTGTATCGGCGCAAACTAGATACTCTTTGCCATAGAGAATCTCGACTACTGGATTGCGAAGGATCGCCATGCCAAATAAACCAGCCGCAAACAATACGACCACGGGAATACCAAACTTGGCAACAAGCCGCGCCGCGGAGCGCCGAGATTTCATTCGTTCTTCGTTTACACGCGGATACAGCGCTTGGCCAACAGGAGTAAACATCAGGCTCGCCATTTGCGGCACCTTCAAAATGGCAGCATACGAGCCAACGACCGCACTTGGCTGGCAACCGCCGAGCACCGTAACGCCAACATTTCCAATTATCTTGCCGGCGGCAGATGAAAGAAAAATCGGCATTCCGTCTCGCATCTCACATAGTATCTGCTTTATAGACGCAAAACCCATTTTGATCCCATAGCGCTTCCAAGCAAATACATGAGTAATAACACCCGAAGCAAGGAAAGTAATTGAATACAGGAACGAGTAAAGCATCAATTGACCGGGGTTATTTATAAGGAGGAAAATAAGGATGACAGAAAGCCCTCGCGCAGCCGCCGTGGCAATAGTGATGACCTTCATATCCTGCAAACCCTGAAAAAGCCAGTTAAGTTGTAAAGCAATGCCAACAAGCATAGAAAACAACGCAAGCATACAGGATAGCTGGTCCCCGGTTGCAGCCGACGTAATACCGAGAATTATTACTACGACAAAGCAGGCGACAACAAGTCCCAGTCGTGCAATAACGACAGCGGACACGAGGTCGTTAAGCTCTTCCCCATCTTTAACCTCAACGACCTTTTTCGTTGCGCTCAGGTTGAAACCAAACTCGACAACAAGCTGAAAATAAGTTATCCAATTAAGAGCAATAGAGAATACTCCATACCGCTCAGCACCAAACACACGGGTAACGTAAGGCACCGTAACAAAAGGCAACACAATGTTAATTGCCTGTAACGCAAGCAGCCAGCCAGTATTCTGAAGAAGCTTTTTCTCTTTAAAAGCCAAACTAATTCTCCTTCGTCATCTTCTCGAGGAACAGCAGTTGTGCCTCGCGAACACGCCCGATTCCTTCCTGAGCAGCGGGAGCAGAACGCCCACACAACTCACTGACAAGGGCGCTCGCAGAAGTAGAATCGACCGCAACGCTTCTCCAAGGTTCTCCTACCTTGCTTAATAGATCCCTCTTGCGGAAGTCACTAGAATTTGATTTGGGTTCAAAAGATACAAAACGCTTTCCGAATAGCAGCGAAAACGCCGTTCCATGGAAAGAGTCCGTACAGACAAAAGAAGCGCCCGCGAACAGCTTAAGGAAATCCTCAGGGCCAGCATCAGTAATCATCTCGGGCTTAAATGAGTCCCGCCCATAACGCACATTTATAACCTTCAATGGCAATCCAAGCTCAGATGCAGCCTGCTCAGTAAGCTCTAAATATCGAACAGAAGCCTCTTTATTAATGTAGTAGCCCAAAACATACCCACGGTCTTCAACCGAAGTATCAACAGCTTGCGCCCAACGCTTTGAATCCAAAAGGAACACAGGGTCGTCAACCACCTCAGGCGACCGCCCGCATAAGCGATTAACCACGGGCGCATCAGTATTCTCTCTTACACAGAGGACATCAAAAGAAGTCAAGTCGTCAGAGAAAGGAATTAGATCGGTTTCGGTCGCGCTGCCAAGACTTGCCGCAAAACTACCCTTACGAGCTGATGTTTCAAAGGGAAAAAGGAATGCTTCATCGAAATCGGCAATATTAGGATTGAATACTTGGTCACTGCCAGAGATAAGAAGATCAAAACCTTCCTTATTAACAAAGTCTCGCATCTCTTCAATAGCGTAAAACCGAGGCGTCAAGTGAAGGTGAGACGACTCATATTCAGCAAATTTGCGCTCCTTAGAACGCCTTTTGCCTTCAAAAGGAAGCAACGCGACATTAACCGCTAAATTAGGTAGAAAACCGTCCCTTTTGTGATGAAGGGAGTTATTGCGCTCCTGACGATCATTTTGGAAGTTAAGCACCCAAACATCATGACCCATAGAGCGAAGCTGCTCTTGTAGCGCGTAGCACTGCAAAATCACACCGTAGTTGCGGGCAAAATGGTAAGTAATGATTCCAATTTTCATTTGTTAATTTCCAATCAAATAATACTCCAGCGAGCATTTCAACGTTAATCAGCCCAACTCGCGACTTCGGAAACAGGCATTCTCCGAGCAACAGGTCTCGCGAACGTTTCTTTTGGATAGCCAAATCCGACGACCGCAATGATCACTTCATTTGCTGAAATGCCTAAGGACGAACGCATTTCTTTTCCAAAGTCACCGACAACCCACTGGAAAATACATGAACCAATCCCATAGGCCTTTAAGGCCAAAACGAAGGACTGGAGATAGATACCGCCGTTGATAAACCATTGGTCATATTCGGCGCAGGAAAACAGAGAAGTGTCAGCAGTAATAACGGCCCATTGGAAAATTGATCGCTCAAACCCTTTATTGCCACGCACGGCAGCAGAAACAACCTGAGCAGATTTTGGACCGGAAAAATACACGCGGCTTGGTTGGCGGTTGCACGCCGAAGGCGCGCTCTGCGCAAGCTCAACAACTTGCGTCAGCGTTTCCTGAGGAACAGGGGTTGAATCAAATGACCGAACACTATGTCTCCCGTTAATAAAATTGATCGCATTCTTATCGCAATCAGAGACAGAAGCAAAAGAATCAGAAACAATTCCAGACCTATCACTCATGTCAGTTCGGCCAACTTCATATGAAGCCTGCTTAGCTAGCGATTCAAAATCATGCTGCCATTTAGAGCAATCAAGTCCAAGTCGGGCTCTACGAGAAAGCCAATTCTCAAGTGCCGCCATAGATTCAACAAAAGCATACGAATGATTATCAAAAGAAGGATCTTTTGCTGCAAGTGTTAAATAATCAAGAAGACGGTCGGCCTTTTGTGTTCCGAAATCATCGCGGCAGCTTTCAATACAAAGAGCCTTCTCGAAAGAATGAGCAATAAGAAGAGAGTCTCTGTACAAGGTGTCTAAAGACCTAAAGTCTTCGCAAGCAAGCAAGCGATTCGATTTAACAGCAAACGACATTCTTCGAATTTTATTGTATGCAGGCAGTACTGCAGCCTTTATGTCCATACCCACTCCTAAGACGCGTGTTGTTTGTCGGCATAACGAAACTAATTACTTTTTGGAGGAAAATGAGGAAAACAAAAACGAGATATACATCAATGCTCTGCGTGAGCAAGGCAAGAATGACAACGAATAGCATCGCTTCTGTCGAAGCGCTTTTAACACAGTCCGTAAGATGGCAAAGAGCAACGATCAGCACACAGCTCAAGAGAAGACCAAAATATGAGAAGTTAATGATGCACATCTCGAACCAGCATGGCGTTGTGCCAGCCGGAAGCTCGGATATTGGCAATCCTAGAATAGAAGATGTTAGGTATTGGTAATCCTGATATGGTTTGCTAGGCCAAATTGATCTAGGGACCCAAATAAATAGAGTCGAGAGAAACGACTGACCGTAATAATCGAGTATATGATCACCTAAAAAGAACTCATGATAGATTACATATTTTGTAACATCATCTCTGCCAAAATCAACGCGGAGCATCTCATAGACGCTATTGAAACCCGTATCCCGCAACGGTCGAACAACAATTAGATAAAAGGATGAGAAGAAAAGGAGCGCGCAAAGCACGAGCGGAAAGAAGACCCTCAACTTTTTTCTCTGTTCAAGAGCAGGATTTCTTCTTAGATAGAAAAACAAATACAGGACGATTAATATCGCAAGCATGAATCGTTTGCCAGAAATCCAACCAGTAACAATCGAGTAACAGACAATAAGAACTAAATTGGCAACCGTCCCCAGCCTGTCCTGACGAAAGAACAGGGAGCAAAAAGAAATTACACTTAGCAGAAGCAGCTCCGCAACGATCATACTCACGCCGCTAGACGCAACTCCACGAGAAACCGAGTCACCATAAGTTAGATAAGAGCTGACATTGCCGGTAAGCAAAATATATAAATATGGAGAGATAATAAACAAACACATTACAACTTTATTGTCAAATATCACCCCTCCCCATTTTTTTTGAACTTTAATCTTCTTTTTTTGATAGTAATTTGAGTAGAAAAACAATGAAGTGCAGGCCGATATAAGCAAGAGGTCATAAATGGCCGACACATAGTCATTGGCCATTGGGGCTATAAAAGGTTTATACCAGTAAACTGTCTGGTAACTTGGCCTACCAATTGCATAATCGAGCAAAATAGGTAGACAACAGAACGCCCATAAAATTAAATATACATAGTTTGCAATAGAAACCTGCGGCTTCATAATTAATCGATTATAAATTACGCACAAATAAAATGAAGAAAGCAGGATCAGCATCCAGTCAAGGGCAACTCGCCAAAGCTCCATTAATCGTCCGCCTCATCAAATGCACCAAGACTCTGCAGCAGCGATTTCATAACAGCAAGATTATCTGTTCCATTAAAGAAATCATATGCACAAGATCTAAATTGACTATATTCATGATCGATTTGCTTAATAGCATCGGCTATTGATTCGGGTTCAAAGTCAACGCACTTACCGCTGCCGCTGGCCTCAACAGTTGTAACCAAGCCCGGCAAACGATTGGCAAGCGTAGGGAGGCCAAATGCTGCATACTCATATATTTTATTAGGCGCGCAAAAGGCCTTATTAAGCGATGTGTCATCATAAAGCACGACGCCAATTCGCGACCTTGCAGTAATTTCCAAATGCTTTGGCGCTGGAACAAAACCATACACAAAAGTATCCGGGTAAATCTCCTTCATTCGTTCAGTCGTACCGTAGCGATCTTTTCCCATAAGAACGAAAGCGTAATCAGACTCCATCATACGAAGAGCCTCAGCGATGGGCGCAACATATTCAGGACGCTGGAATAGCCCCTGGTAAAGAAGGATCTTTCTTCCGTCAAGCTCATCCAAGATCTGCTTTGTGACGTTTGTCGAAACAGAGGGGATTTCACCCGCTTTTAGCCCGTAAGGCTTATTCGGGAAAACTGAGGGAAGCGAATTCAGCCCCCATTTAATTTTCATATAGTAGGCACGATTTAACTCGCAACACGTAACTGCAAGAGCCTTGCGACAAACCGCCGCAAATAGTCGTTCTTTTGTCGGTTGATCATCACACAGCTCAAGCGCCGTGGCCACATAGGGAATACCGGAAAGTGCCCCGTAAAGCGGAAGCGCAGATTCAGCAGTTCCAAACCAGATAAGATAATCCATTGGCTCTTTTTTTAGGCGGGCGAGAACGGCTTTGCGGAAATGAGTCCAGTTATTCAACGTATCCAGTTTTCCGCCAACGCTCAGATGCGGATCAACGAGCTCTGTAAAAGGAATGCCCTCGCCTTTTAGAATTTCCTTAGCCGTATCCTTGCTGGAACCAAACCAGACTTCAATCTGCACGCCCAAATCTTTAATCATTCTTATTTGTGACATGCAGGGGGGATAGAACGCTAAGTCCGACTTAACGATATATATAATCCTCTTAAACATATAACCCCTCGTAAAGATTGATAACCCTCTTTGCGTAAGTCTCATAGCTTCGGTCTTCTTGGAGAGAAGGCACCGAGAGGCTGGTTGATTCACAAAGCATTTCGTAGTATCTGCTGTCTTCTAGCTTGGAAATCGCCTCGCAAAGAGAGGAAACATCGCCATTTTTAAATAGGAGACCATTTTCACCATCCTTGATATATGCAATAGCTCCACAGGTATCCGGAACGATTGATGGAATACCAGAGGTGAGCATGGCTTCAAGGCACACCAAAGGCGAAGCTTCATACCAAGATGAAGTCATCACCAAGGCTTTAGTTGTTTTGAACTGTTCAGCGAGAATATCCTTATCACACCAACCCAAAAAATTTAGATTTGGATAAGCGTCTCTTAGCCTCTCGAACTCAGGACCAGATCCGCATAACGTTCCTGGCAAACCCAACGAAGTGAGAGCTCTGCAAAACAACTCAGGGTTCTTCTCCTTATCGAAACGGCCCACGAACAAGTAGCCGAACTTTTCAGACGGTATGCCAGGCGAAAACTCCCCTTCAACAGAAATAGGGTTTGGAAGAATACATGGCATACCATCATCGAATTCACTCCCGCGCATAATATCGTAGGTAAAATCCGAAAGGTAACAGAACTTTGGATGAGCACGCCTGATTGAGCGAATTTGAAGAGCAATGCGAGCTACTCGATACAGCTTCTGTCCATAGCTTCTCTTATCACAATTGCATTGGATGCACTTTGCGGAACATGGTTTCAAATGGCAGATTTCATGCTTCTTAAAATCATAAAACCCACCATTAGGGCATACAAGAAAATATTCATGGAGCGTAACGAGCACGTTAAAGCCTAAATCGGCAATAGCATCAAAAATTGAAGATGAAAGCGCATGAGTCCATGAATGAACATGCACGACAGTGTCATCAGGATTAAATTCGTTTAATAGAGAGCAAAACTTCTTATAAGTTTTACCGCTGTGCAGTCCGTTAATGGCACCGGAAACCTTATTAGCCGATTCGAGAAACGGCCTCTCATTTGCGACAACAACCCTAAAACCGTTAAGGCGGCTATGTATTGGCCCGCAACCAGCAAAGTAAACAACGTTATATCCGCAGTCACGAAGAACCACGGCAGTGATATAGGCGATTTGGGCAGTTCCACCAAAATTATCAGCAGTGTCATCAACAATAATGACGTTTTTGACTCTTTTGTCCATCAAATTATGTCTCCGTTTGCTAGCTGCAAATATCGCCTTGAAAGCCAATCAGCCTGTTGATCAATGTTGTAATTTGCAAATGAATCAAGAGAAGTGGATTTACGTCCCTCATAAGACTTTTTTGAAAGAGAGCAAATCGCATCAGCCCATTCGACAGGAGTATCAATGGGCAGAAACGTACACTCCCCTGTTACATCCACCTCACGCGGAATAACATCACTTAGCAGACATGGCAAACCAGACACCTGAGCCTCGACACCAACGAGGCCCAGACCTTCATAAAGGCTTGGAAGAACGAACACATCAAATGCCTGGTATAGTCGATTTACATCGTTTCTCTGTCCCAAGAATTTAACGCAGTCTGAAAGGCCGTGTTCATCCACCAATGCCTTTATGGAGTCCTTGTCTTCACCGGAGCCGACAAGCAACAGGACGGCGTCGTCGCGGCGTTTTGCGACTTCGGCGAAAACATCAATCAAGAACGGATGATTCTTCTGCGCCATAAACCGACCAACATGCCCAATTACAAACTGACCGCCAACAAGGCCCAGGTCGGTTCGTGCTTGTTCGCGAGCCTCTGCATTGAAGCGGAAGCTGTTCAAATCAATAGCGTTGTATACAACCTCGAAGTTAGCATCTTTGCCGAAAAGCCACTCACCGGCAAACCGGCTACATGCAAAGCGATGCGTCGGATACCGGTTAGATTGCGTTTTCAGCACAGCCTTAAGAGCATTCTTGGCATACTCACCCTTACCACTCGTAGAATGACTGTGGGCGATGCGCACCGGAACACCGGCCTTCGCAGCGGCACGAAGAGGGTAGACCGAAAGTGCATTAATGTGACTGTGCACAATCTTCCAGCCCTCTTGTTTAAAGATACGTTGAAGCTCTCGCTGGTATTCAATTACATGCTGATAGGGCGGAATCTCAAAGACCCTGCCACCGAGCGATTCAATCTCTTCACGCGGAACCAGGGTCGAGTCTGAATCAATAAGAAAATCGAACTGCACCTTGCTTTTGTCAATATGGCGGTAGTAATTCATGACAACAGCCTCGACGCCGCCGCCGTTCATTTTTCCAACTATCTGTGCGACACGAATAGGATTAGCCATCTATCGTCCCGTCCTCTTCTTGCCGAACATGGCACCAAAGGTGCCGGTAAAGCATTTCCAGTCCATACGGAAGCATCGGTTGCGCACGTAATGAAGTTCAATTTTTTGACGCAGGCCGCTCTCGAAGGTCGCAGCGTTGCGGTCAGTCGCCTGCCACAGGCCCGTTATGCCGGGCTGGACAGAAAGCAGTTCAGCCTTTTCCTCATCGGAAAAGTGCTGTTCAAGTTCGTCTCTTGTAATGGGGCGCGGTCCGATGACGGAAAGGTCGCCGTTCAGAACGTTCAGGAACTGCGGCATCTCGTCAATCGAGCACTTACGGATAAACTGGCCGACTTTGGTAATGCGAGGATCGTCATCGACCTTGCGCTCGACTTCCCACTGATGTAGCTGCTCAGGACTCAGATACTTCTGCACGTTGCCGGCGTCGGCGACCATACTGCGAAGCTTAAGGATCCTGATAGCCTTACCGCCCTTGCCGACGCGCTCCTGTGCATACAGCGGGTTTCCGGGAGATTCAAGACAAATGAACGCGCAGACAATGGCCACTGGAATTACCAGCACAACGCTCACGCAAAGGCTAAAAACAAAATCAAACAGCCTCTTCAAAAAACGGTAAGCCAGCGTACCGCTCGGTTGTATCTTCTGAACGGCTAGCGACTCCCCCACAGAAGCACTGCATTCAGTCATCTCTTTAGTAGTCAAGTTCAAATCCACGTCCCTGATTACAGGGATCCCCCCCCCATCGATGAATTCAAAATGCGAATGAATTGCCGGTGCAACGCCCCTTACGTTTTGATCGGCACGTCGAGCGGAAGAACTTCCCTAAAGCGGAAATCGCCCTCGCCCACGTCTACCAAGCACCAACGTTTGCGACGATCGATCTTGTGCACGCGAGCCTCTTGACCCACCAACGGGCCTTGCTCTATGTGCAGCACGCCGTCTTCTATGCGGGCTACGCTGTTGCGCACCACGCCGTCGTCGTCGAGTACGCTGCGGTACCAGTCCTGCGCATCGTCCGGCATGGGCGCATAGGCGCGCTCCCTGCTGCCGGCAATACGGCAGCCAAAGCTCAACTGGGCCAAAGCCTTATCGAGCAGGGCGGCATCGCGCGTGGCGACGAAGAAGTATTCCTTGTACATGGGTTTGGTTTGGAGCGACCAGGCACCGTCCCGCTTAAACCAGAACTCCTTTTGCATCACAAAAGCGTCCTGCATCAGCTCATGCGGGATAATGCGGCGGACCTTTTCGCAGGTCTCGCGCTCTTTACCGTTGGGGGTGTGAACCAGATACCAGCGGACGCGGCCATGCTGGCTGTTGGTAGTGGCACCGTTAAAGGCACCGGGCAGCTGCTCTTGGCGCCGCATTGTCTGTTCCATCTCTAGCCCCCTTTTCTTGTCTCCGCGACGCACGCGGATGCAGGGGCGTTAAGAACAGGCTTCTCGCTCGCAGCTAGGCGCAGTCGCAAAAGTACAGGTTTTTGTAGAGGCGTATGGAGATGCACCCATTCGCGGCGCATTTTGTGCAATCTGGGAAAACGCGAGCAGTTTGCTCGTATAATGAACTCCGTCGAAAGATACAAAAACCTGTACCTTTTTGCACAACAAAAAAGCCGCTCTAACCAGCGGCTTTTCTTCTATAGCTAACAAAAAGGCGACCGCCCTCGTGGACGGTCGCCTTTGTTAATTGTTGTGCAGCTTGCCTTAGGCGCGAGTCTTGATCTCCTCGAGCACCTTGGCAACAAACTCGTCAACGCCCATCTGGACGGTCTCGTTGGAGCGATCGCGGACGGAGATGTTGCCGGCCTCGACCTCCTTCTCGCCCAGGATGAGCATGTAGGGCACGCGGTCGATGCTGCGGGCCTCGCGGATCTTGTAGCCGATCTTCTCGTCGCGGTCGTCGCAGACCACGCGAATGCCGGCCTCCTCCAGCTTGGCGCACACCTCGTGGGCGTAGTCGCGGCTCTTCTCGGACACGGGCAGGGCCTTGACCTGCACGGGAGCCAGCCAGGTGGGGAACTTACCCGCAAAGTGCTCAATCAAAATGCCGATAAAGCGCTCGATGGAGCCAAAGCATACGCGGTGCAGCATGATGGGGCGCTTCTTGGTGCCGTCGGCGTCCACGTACTCCAGGTCAAAGTTAAGCGGCATCTGGAAGTCGAGCTGCACGGTACCGCACTGCCAGGTACGGCCGAGCGAGTCCTCCAGGTGGAAGTCGATCTTGGGGCCGTAGAAGGCGCCGTCGCCCTCGTTGACCTCGTAGTCCATGTGCAGCTGCTCCAGAGCGGTGCGCAGGCCCTCCTCGGCGCGCGCCCAGTCCTCGTCGGAACCCATGGAGTCCTCGGGGCGGGTGGAAAGCTCAACGTGGTACTTAAAGCCAAACTTTTGGTACACGGAGTCGATGAGGTTGACCACGCCCACGATCTCGTCGGTCAGCTGGTCGGGGCGCACAAACAGGTGGGCGTCGTCCTGGTTAAAGCAGCGCACGCGGAACAGGCCGTGCAGAGCGCCGCGCAGCTCGTGGCGGTGTACCAGGCCAATCTCGCCGGCGCGGATGGGCAACTCGCGGTAAGAGTGCGGCTTGGAGGCGTACACCAGCACGCCGCCCGGGCAGTTCATGGGCTTAATGCAGTACTCTTCGTCGTCGATGACGGTGGAGTACATGTTGTCCTTGTAGTGGTCCCAGTGGCCACTGGTCTTCCACAGCTGCTTGTTCATGATGAGCGGCGTGGAGATCTCCACGTAGCCGGCCTTGTGGTGGATCTCGCGCCAGTAGTCCAGCAGCGTGTTCTTAAGGATCATGCCGTTAGGCAGGAAGAACGGGAAGCCGGGGGCCTCGTCACGCATCATAAAGAGGTCCATCTCGCGGCCGATCTTGCGGTGGTCGCGCTTCTTGGCCTCCTCCAGCATGTGCATGTGCTCGTCGAGCTCTTCCTTGGTGGCAAAGGCGACGCCGTTGATGCGGGTGAGCATCTTGTTGTCCTTGTCGCCCTTCCAGTAGGCGCCCGAGACGCCGGTGAGCTTAAAGGCCTTGAGGGCCTTGGTGTAGCAGATGTGGGGGCCGACGCACATGTCGATGTAGTCGCCCTGCTGGTAGAAGGTGATGCGGGCGTCGTCGTCCAGGTCGCCGATGTGCTCGACCTTGTACTTCTCGCCGCGCTCCTCCATAAGGGCGATGGCCTCGGCGCGGGGTTTCTCGTACACGGAGAACTTGAGGTTCTCCTTGACGATCTTTTTCATCTCGGCCTCGATCGCGGGGAAGTCGTCCTCGCTGATCTTGACGCCCTCGGGCAGGTCGACGTCGTAGTAGAAGCCGTTGTCGGTCGCGGGGCCGTAGGCAAAGTCGGCCTCGGGGTACAGGCGCTTGATGGCCTGCGCCATGATGTGCGCGGCGGAGTGGCGGATGACGTGCGTGACCTCGTCCTGCGGGAGCTCGGCCACCGAACCGTCATTGTAGAGTGCCTTCATGGGTATGTTTTCTCCTCTCGGATGCCTGATGCAAGTGCGTGCGATGCGCTCGGCGTTTTAACTTGCATCATTATAGGCAGGTTGCCTTGGTATACAAGCGCCCGCCGAACCTTAATGGCACGGCGGGCGTTTTTTTACGCATGCTTCATCGTGTGGTGGCGGGGTGCGGGGCGCTTGCGCGGGATGCGCGGCGCCCGGGGCTTGCGGCCGGCCCTGCGATGGATGCGTTACTGGATGCGAGTTCGGCAGTAGGGGCAGACCTTCCAGTGCGCATCGAGCGGGCGATGGCAGCTGGGGCAGACGTTGCGAACCTGGGTGTCGCACACCGGGCAGACGACGAAGTCTTTCTCGATGGGCGCGCCGCACTGCGGGCAGGTACCGTACTGGGCAAGCTGGCGCTCGCGCAGGGCCATGTCCAGCTCCTGCTCCTCGCGGTCGGACGCGTAGGAGTGCGGGCGCAGGACCAGGTACGCGATGAGGCCCACAAACGGGATGAGTGCGATGATGCCCCATGCAACGTAGGCGCTGGCGCCGCGGCGGCGAGCGTCGATGAACACATAGACGACCGACAGCACATACAGGGCGATGATAAAGCCAATGAAGGCGTAGATGACGCCCATAAGCTGCGGCGACATGAGCTCGGAGATGTACTTGGACATTAGGGGTACCTTTCGGAATATTAACAGTCCGGTCAAGTTTACCACGGGGTTTGTTTATATGGGACTACGGTTGGGTACGGGGCTGGCGCGGACACAAACATCTCAATCTGTAACAGTTACTCGGCAAATAAGGGTCTAGGTGTTACAGATCGAGACGAACGGGAGGGCCGCCGAGCAAACGTCTCAATCTGTAACAACTGGGAACAAATTTCCCATCTTGCTGTTACAGATTGAGACACAGGGATCCCTCCCCGATTTCAATCTCGATCTGTAACATCATGGGCCCCAAAACCCCTCTTACTGTTACAGATCGAGACATTCAAAATCCGTCGGAAGATTTGTCTTGATCTGTAACATCTGCAACCCAAATCATCGGCTAACTGTTACAGATTGAGACAAAAGAAAACGTCCAGGCCGAATGTCTCAATCTGTAACAGTTACTCGGCAAAGACAGTCCCAGATGTTACAGATTTAGACATTCGAAACCGACTGATAGGTTCATCTAAATCTGTAACATCTAGACCCCAAAACGGTCCCTAGATGTTACAGATCGAGACAGAAGATCTCTCCCTGACTTTGAATCTCAATCTGTAACACGTAGGCCCGATTTCCCCCTCTTACTGTTACAAATCAAGACAAACGGAGGGGCCGTCTGGCAAACATCTCGATCTGTAACATCTAGAACCCAGTTCTTCTGCTTACTGTTACAGAACGAGACAAACCTCTGACACCAGGAGCGACAGACAAGGTCACCGATGGTCCTGAGTCTCCCATCGCCTGCCGTTGGCGGATACAGCGGGGCTGTTCGCCGCATTGCCGCCGCACCGGGGGTGTGCAGACCGTAGGATAGTCCTATTGACAGCCTGTCAACTTGTCTGGGAGGCACCGTGGCAGAAACGTTTGATATCGCGATTGTAGGCGCAGGCATCACGGGATGCGCCATCGCGAGGCAGCTCGCGCGCTATGACCTGTCCATTTGCGCGATCGAGGCGGGCAACGACATCGCACTGGGAGCGTCGAAAGCCAACGGCGGCCTGGTGCACGCAGGCTACGATCCGGCGCCGGGCACCGTAAAGGCGCAGGTCAACGCCCGTGGTTGCGAGCTATATGGCACGTGGGCCCAGGAGCTGGGATTTTTGTTTTGCCGAACCGGGTCGATGGTGCTGGGCTTCAACGATGAAGACCGCGCGCACCTGGAGAAGCTGCGCCAGAATGCCCTGGCCAACGGCGTTCCCGAACTGGCGATCATTGGCCCCGAGCGCATCCACAAGCTGGAGCCGCGCGCGAGTGCTAAGGCGACGTACGCGTTGTGGTGCCCTTCGACCGGTTACGTCGACCCGTTTGAGGTTGCCATCGCCGCGCTGGAGAACGCCGTGACCAACGGCGTGACGTTTATGCGGTCCGCGTCGGTAGAAGCGATTCAAGTCGCGGGCTCAGACGGTGACGCACGCTTTACGCTGGCGACCCCCGCTGGCAACGTGCGCTGCCGCTACCTGATCAACGCCGCGGGCAACGGCGCCGCCGAAATCTCGCATATGGCCGGAGCCGAGGAATTCCAGATGGTCTGGCGTCAGGGCAACATCGTGGTGCTGGACAAGGAGCCGCGCACGCTCATGCCGCTCTACCCCGTGCCTACGCCGGTGTCGAAGGGCGTTATCGTGACGGGCACCGTGCACGGCAACACCGTGATCACCGCAACCGCCGCTGTGCGCGAGCCGGGTGACACGCAGACCTATGCGAGCGATGTGAACGCGCTGCTGACCGGCGCGCGCAAGCTGGTGCCCGATCTGGATACGCGCCGCGTGGTGCGCGCATTTGCCGGCGGTCGTCCGGTCATTCAGGGTACGAACGACTTCTTTATCGGACAGTCGGCCGTGGTGCCGGGGCTGTTCCAGGCGGCGGGCATTCAGTCGCCGGGCGTGGCAAGCGCGCCGGCCATTGCCGAACGCATGGAGCAGGCGCTGCGCGATGCAGGCGTGGCCCTGCGCGAACGGGACGATTGGGACCCGATTCGCCGCGCGCCGGACGACTTTGACCGCGCCCCGCTTACGCGCAAGGAAGAGCTCATTGAGGCTGACTCCGCGTGGGGACAGATCGTCTGCCGCTGCGAGACAGTACCCGAGGCCGAGATCGTGGCAGCGATCCGACGCCGCCCGGGCGCGGTTTCGGCAGAAGGCGTCAAGCGCCGCTGCCGCGCCGGCATGGGTCGGTGCCAGAGTGGCTTTTGCCAGAGCCGCGTGGTGGCGATCCTGGCGCGCGAGCTAGGCTGCGACCCCAGCGAGGTGCTGTTAGAGGATGCCGGATCTTGGCTGGTTGAGGGACCGCTGAAGGGGGTGCGCTAGCATGGCGACGTTTGATATACGCGAAAGACGCGCGGAGGCCAGAACTGTAGCTTCGGTGTCGACGCAGGCGTTCGACGTAGTCGTTATCGGCGGCGGACCTGCCGGCATGGCTGCCGCACTTGCCGCGCATAAGGCCGGCGCGCGCGTGGCCATCGCGGAGCGCGAGCAGCATCTGGGCGGCATCCTGCGCCAATGCATCCACCCCGGTTTTGGCCTTTCGCACTTTAAACAGGAGCTCACCGGTCCCGAGTACGCGCAGCGCTTTATTGACCAGGTCCGCGCGACCGATATTGCACTGTTCTTGGGCAGCATGGTGATTGGGATCGATTCGAGCGAGGGCGAAGGCGGCCCGGGCACGGGCGTAAGTGACGCGGCAAGCGATACCTCGGCACATACCGTCACGCTCATGAGCCGTACAGGCATGCTGCGGCTCACCGGGCGTGCGGTCGTCCTTGCCATGGGGTGCCGTGAGCGCACCCGCAGCGAGATCAAGATCCCCGGCAGTCGTCCCGCCGGCGTGTTTACGGCCGGCCTTGCGCAGCGATACATCAATATCGAGAACCTCAAACCCGGCTCGCGCGCCGTCATTTTGGGTTCGGGCGATATCGGGCTGATCATGGCACGTCGCTGCGCGCTCGAGGGGATTTCCGTCGAGGGCGTGTACGAGCTCATGCCGTACGCCAACGGACTGCGCCGCAATGTAAAGAACTGCCTGGACGACTTTGGCATCCCGTTGCACCTGTCCACCACGGTGACGCGCGTGATCGGGCACGACCGCGTGGAAGCCGTCGAGGTGAGCCAGGTCGACGAGCACCTGGCGCCCATTCCGGGAACCGAGCGCATTGTTCCGTGTGACACACTGCTGCTTTCGGTGGGCTTGATTCCCGAGAACGAGCTTTCGGTTGCCGCGGGCGTAGAGCTTGACCCGCGCACGCGCGGCGCCGTGGTGGACCAGAGTCTGCAGACGGGCGTGCCGGGCATCTTTGCCTGCGGCAACGTCCTGCACGTGCACGACTTGGCCGACAACGTGACGTGTGAGTCCGAGAGAGTTGGCGCAGCTGCGGCGGCGTACGCGCTGGGCGGCGGCGCGGATGCCGAGGCGGGCGCTCCGGGCGCGGGTTGCCAGCTCACGGTCTCCCCTGCCGGCATTGCGGGCTACGCGCTGCCGGGACGCATTACGGCTGTAGCACTCACCAAGCTGAACTTCCGCGTGCGCCGACCCGTCGACGCCGCCCGCGTGAGAATCTTGGCCGACGGCGAGGAACTGTTCACCGGCAAGGTCCGCGCGTTTAAGCCAAGCGTTATGGAAAGCTTCCCACTCCCGGCAAAGGTGATTCAACGTATACTCGACCTGGGTGTCAGCGAGATTGTCCTGTCCGTCGACCCCGTTGAGGAGGCATAGCTCATGAGCACCAATGCGACCGAAACGCTGCAGTTCAACTGCACGACCTGCCCATCCGAATGCCTTCTGACCGTAGAGGTGGAGCGCGTCGCCAATGGCGCCGTGGTGGAAGTGCGCTCCGTAACCGGCAACAACTGCCCGCGCGGCGATAAGTTCGCACATCAGGAGCTCACCTGCCCCATGCGCGTGCTCACGACGACCGTGGCCGCCTCCGGCGGCGACGAAGCGCTTCTGCCTGTGCGCACGGCCGAAGCCATCCCGCTGGCACTCCACGCCCAAGCCATGAACCTCATCCGAGGCCTAGTCATCGACGCCCCCATCCGCATGGGCGACGTCGTGCTGGAGAACCTCCTAGACACCAACATCGACCTCATCGCCAGCATGGACATCGACCCAGCCTAAGTAACTAATTAGGGACGGGGCTCTTTTAGCTACTCCACCATCCGCCCGGTCCTCCTCCGCAGTTGCGGTGAAATACGGACTGTTTTATGGCTTCAAGCCGCTAAACAGTCCGTATTTCACCGCAACTTATGAGGGCCGCATGGGATATGCAAAGGAGTGTCCCAAGGTGCCGGCATAAAAGGAACGTCCCTATCTGCCGGGCTTGGGATACCATGGTGGCACCCTAGCGAAAGGATGTTTCATGGCATATGTCGATGACCAGCGTGTGGCGCGCGTGCTCGATACGCTCGAGACCCAGCACCCCGGCGCACAGCTGCTCGTAAACGATCCGTGGTCGATTTACTACCTGACCGGCTTTTATGCCGATATGTTCGAGCGTTTTTGTGGCGTGCTGCTCGCACGCAATTGCGAGCCCGTGATCTTGGTCAACGCCCTGCATCAGCTGCCCGAGTACGACAATGCCCGCGTCGCGTACCACACCGATACCGACGTCGTGACCGACGCCATCGCTCGCGAGGTCGATCCGACCAAACCACTCGGCATCGACACCGTTATGCGCTCCGGCTTTTTGATGCCCCTTATGGATCGTCACGCCGCAAGCGAGTTCTTCCTGGGCGACTTTGCCGTCACCGTCGCACGCGCCCACAAGGACGAAGCCGAGCAGGAGCTAATGCGCGCGTCCTCGGCCGCTAACGACGCCGTGATGGCCGACGCCATCAAGCTCGTCCACGAGGGCGTAACGGAGCGCGAAATTGCCGACCAGATGCTCAGTCTGTATCGCAAGCACGGCTGCGAGGGCTTTAGCTTTCCGCCCATCGTGAGCTTTGGCGCCAACGCCGGCGACCCGCATCACGAGCCCGACGATACCGAGCTTAAACGCGGCGACGTGGTGCTGTTCGACATTGGCGGACGCCGCTGCAACTATTGCTCGGACATGACGCGCACGTTCTTTTGGGGCGAGCCAGACGAAGAGACGGCGCGTATCTACGATATCGTGCGCCGCGCCAACGAGGCCGCCGAGGCTCTCATCGCACCGGGCGTGCGCATGTGCGACCTGGACCGCGCCGCACGCGACGTGATTGAGGATGCGGGCTACGGCAAATACTTTACGCATCGCCTGGGCCACTCGATTGGTCTACAGGACCACGAGCCGGGCGACGTCTCGCTGGTCAACGAGCAGGTCGTAGAGCCAGGCATGACGTTCTCCATCGAACCGGGCATCTACCTCCCCGGCCGCACCGGTGTCCGCATCGAGGACCTGGCCCTGGTGACCGAGAACGGCGTCGAGATTCTCAACGCCTACCCCCACGATCCGGTCCGTCTAGACTAGGCAATGCGCCAAAGGGACAGTCCCTTTGCCGCATCCCACCAACACCGCGCCACAAAAACGGCCTATCTACTACGTTTAACCCGCATGGGTCGACCATGCGGGTCTTTTTTAAAAAATGGCAAGCCCTTTACCTGCGATTTTGATTTCGCAATTCTCGGTATGGTCGAGGGTTACCAGCCAAACGTAGTAAATAGGCCCATTTCGTGGCGAGCAAGTCAACTCGAGGAGCAGGGTAGTCAAAATAGCCCTGTCCCAAATTGACTGCTTTTGAGTTGCGGTAATATACGGACCGTTTGAGGCTTCTGGGTTGTAAAGCAGTCCGTATTTCACCGCAACTGATGAGGGGATGGGTTAACGGAGCAGCCCCGCTACTTCGCCTGCTAGGGTGATGGTGCCGGCTGCTACGAAGGGCTCGCCCGCGGCATCGAAGGCAGCGAGGGCCTCGGACACGCTCGGGTAAACGCCAGCGAGCTTATCGGCACCCACCAGGGCAGCGAGTTCCTCTGCCGGCAGGGCGCGATCGGAATCGGTCTGGGTCACGACCACGCGGGGGAACGCCGGAACCAAAACGTCAACGATACCTGCCACGTCCTTGTCGGCCAGCGCGGCGCACAGCAGCGTGGGGCGATTCTCCACGCACGGATCGATCTCGTCCAGCGCGCTCACAAAGTTCTCGCAGCTCTGAGGGTTATGGCAGGCGTCGATCAACTTGAGCGGGTCGGTTCCCAGCACGTCAAAACGGCCCGGCGTGGGACAGCCCATAAGCGATGCATCAAGCTTGTCATGATCGAGCTCGCGACCCAGATACCCCTCGCACAGCATAATCGCGCACGCAGCATTCTGCGGCTGATACGCCGGCTTAACCATACGCGACGTATAGATGGCACGCGGCGTAGTACAGCTAAACTCCACGGTATCGCCCACATGCGCCGGCACCTTAGTCGTGGCGTGGCTCACCACAAGCGGCACGATACCGCACTCGCGGCAACGGGCATCCATCACGCGTTGAACGCTCGCCTCGTGTGTGCCCTCGCCCAAAACAACCAAGCGCCCGGGTTTGATAACCGCAGCCTTCTCCCCCGCAATTGCCTCGAGCGTGTCGCCCAAAATGCGTGTATGGTCGAGTCCGATACCTGTAATGGCAACGGCGACGGGATCGGTCGCACTCGTAGCGTCCCAACGGCCGCCCATGCCGACCTCGAGCACGGCAACATCCACCGCGGCCTCGGCAAACACCACCAGTGCGGCAGCCGTCAGCAGGTCAAACGGCGTGATGGTATAGGCGCGCTCCCCCGCCGCCACACGACGGGCATTCACACGATGTCCCGCCTCAACAGCAGCAGAAACACCACGGGCAAAGGCCTCGTCGCTCACAACGCGCCCATCAACCTCCATGCGCTCGGGATAGCGCACCAGCTGCGGCGACGTATACAGCGCGGTCTTTAACCCCTCACCACGAAGGATGGCAGCCGAAAAACGCGTGGTCGAAGTCTTGCCATTGGTACCGGCAACCTGAATGCAATCGAAATACTCGTCCGGACGTCCCAGCTCATCAAGCATGTCGACAACCGTCTCCAACAACGGCCCAGCATCCCCAGAAATCCGCCCCGTATCAGCAGCCAGCCCAACAGCCTCACCAAACGAAAGCAAATCAAACGAGAAAGGGACGACATAAGAGCCAATACGCTTCGCCATAACCAAAGTCTCCAATTACAGAAAAAGAGGCCCATTAAATAGAATGAGCCCCTCGCGTTCAAAAATATCAGCCACTACCCGCTTGCAGCAGAATCAAGACATCAGCCATGTGGCCCTATCAGGCAGACAGCGGACGCCACGGAACCGCACCAGGAGCGGCCCGACGCTTTGCTCGCCGCAAGTTCCGCACGCAAAGGACAGCACTTAATGTGCTGTCCGTCTTGCGCAGGACTGTCCGCAGCGGAGAGCAAAGCGTCGGGACGCGCCCCCGAGTAACCCTTACGAGAAGTCAGCAACCTGAGCAGTCAGCGCCGCCAGGATCTCCTTGAGCTCAGCTGCACGGTCCCTCTTCTTCTGGACCACCGCGGGCGCGGCCTTGGCCACAAAGCCCTCATTGGCCAGCGTCTTCTCGCAGCCGGCGAGCTCCTTCTGAGCAGCGGCGATCTCCTTCTCCAGGCGCGCCTTCTCGGCCGAAAGATCAACCTTGCCCTCGAGCACCACAAAGACCTCGACGCCGCTATCGACCACGGCAATGCTCGCAGCCGGCTTCTCAACGTCGGTACCCATAACCAGCGAAGCGGTGTTGGCCAGCGGCTCGATGGTCGAGCGCAGACTCTCGAGCTTCTCAATATCCTCGGCACCGGCGCGCACGACCACGTCGAGCTCGGCCTTGGGGCTCAAGCGATAACGCGAACGGGTGGCTCGGGCAGCAGACACCACGGTACGGCACAGCTCAAACGCGCGCTCGGCGTCCTCGTCGACATACTTGGCGTAGTCGGCGGGCTCCGGCCACTTGGCGATCATGAGCGCCTCGGCGCGGTTCACGTTGCCCTCGGCGTCCAGGTCAAGCACGCTCGCCGGCATGTTGTCCCAGATCTCCTCGGTGACAAACGGCATAAGCGGGTGCATCAGGCGAATGGAGGTATCGAGCACAAAGATCAGGTTGCGCTGAGCCTGCAGACGGCCCTCGCCCTTCAGGCGGGCCTTGGTGACCTCAACGTACCAGTCGCAGACCTCGTTCCAGAAGAACTGCTGCACGCCGCGGGCCATGTCACCAAAGGTGTAGTTCTCGATGCCCTCGGTGACCATCTTCACGGCCTTGGCCAGGCGGCTGAACATCCAGGCGTCGGCCGGCGTCTCCACGACGGGCTCGCCGGGCGTATAGCCCTCCATGTTCATAAGCAGGAAGCGGCTGGCGTTCCAGATCTTGGTCACAAACGACTTGGCCTGGTCGGTGCGCGGGCTGTCGATGAGCTTCTTGGTCTTCTTATCGATGTTCGCGTCGAACTTAACATCCTGGTTGTTGGTGCACAGCGTGAGCAGGTTGTAACGCATGGCGTCGGCGCCGTACATGCCAATGAGATCCATGGGGTCAACGCCGTTGCCCTTGGACTTGGACATGCGGCTGCCGTCCTTGGCCAGGATCGTCGGGTAGATGACGACGTCCTTAAACGGCACCTCGTCCAAGAAGTACAGCGAGCTCATAACCATGCGGGCGACCCACAGCGCAATGATGTCGCGCGCGGTGACGAGCGCCGTCGTGGGGTGATGCCCCTCGAGCAGCTCCGGCTTTTGCGGCCAGCCCTGCGTGGCGAAGGTCCACAGCTGCGAGCTGAACCAGGTGTCCAGCACGTTCTCGTCCTGATGCACGTGATGGCCGCCGCACTTGGGGCACACGTCGGTGTCCTCGGTCAGGGCGTCCTCCCAGCCGCAGTCCTCGCAGTAGAACACGGGGATGCGGTGGCCCCACCACAGCTGACGCGAGATGCACCAGTCCTTGAGGTTCTCCATCCAGGTGGTGTAGGTCTGCGTCCAGCGCGCGGGGTGGAAGGTGACCTTGCCGGAGTTGACGGCTTCGAGCGCCGGCCCCTTGAGCTTGTCGACGGCCACAAACCACTGCTCGGACAGCCACGGCTCCAGAGCGGAGTCGCAACGGTAGCAGTGCATGACGGAGTGGTCGAGCTCTTCGACATGATCGAGCAGGTCGTGCTCCTCGAACCACTTGATGACGGCCTCACGGCACTCGTCGCGGTTCATGCCGGTAAACTCGCCGTAGCCCTCGACGACCACCGCGTGCTCGTCGAAGATGTTGATCTGCGGCAGGTCGTGGGCCTGACCCATGGCGTAGTCGTTGGGGTCGTGAGCAGGGGTGACCTTGACGAAGCCGGAGCCAAAGTTGGCGTCGACATGCCAATCCTCAAAGATAGGGATCTCGCGGTCGACGATGGGGAGCTTGACGGTCTTACCCACGAAGGCGGCCTTCTCGGGGTCCTTCGGGGAGACGGCGACGCCCGTGTCGCCGAGCATGGTCTCGGGACGCGTGGTGGCGACGACGATGTAGTCCTGGCCGTTGACCGGCTCGGTCAGCGGGTAGCGCAGGTGCCACAGGTGGCCCTTCTCGTCCTTATACTCGGCCTCGTCGTCCGAGATGGCGGTGGTGCAGTTGGGGCACCAGTTGACGATACGCTTGCCACGGTAGATCAGGCCGTCGTGGTACCAGTCGCAGAAGACCTTACGCACGGCCTGGGCGTAATCCTCGTCCATGGTGAAGCGCTCGTTGTCGAAGTCGACGGAGCAGCCCATGCGCTTGATCTGCTCGACGATGATGCCGCCGTACTCGTGGGTCCAGTCCCAGCAGGCGTCAACAAACTTGTCGCGACCGATCTCCAGGCGGCTGATATCCTCGCTCTTGAGCTTCTTGTCGACCTTGGTCTGCGTGGCGATACCGGCGTGATCGGTGCCCAGCACCCAGCGCGTGGACTTGCCGCGCATGCGGGCCATACGGACGATGGCGTCCTGGATGGAGTCATCGGTGGCATGGCCCATGTGGAGCTTGCCAGTCACGTTGGGAGGCGGAATGGTGACGGTGCAGTCGCCCACGCCCTCACGGCGCTTGTAGTAGCCGCCGTCGAGCCACTTCTGCAGGATCGCCGGCTCGTTGGTCGACGGATCGTAGTTCTTGGGCATTTCTTCCATATATCTCTCCCTGTCCCGCCGGCGCGTCCGCCTGCTTGGTTTTCGCTCGGTCAGGTCCTGGCTCGCACGAAGAGCACATTAAGTGCTCTTCGGCTCGTGCGGAATCTACGAAAACCAAGCAGGCGGACGCGCCTTAGGTATCGATTACTTCAGTCTGAATTGACTTCGCTTTGGCTTAAACAAACACACAGAATAACACAGGTAGTTGGGGTTATTGCGTATATATAAAATAGCCTCCGACCGCGGGTGGTCGGAGGCTATTTGCAAACACGTTTAAGGCCGGTCTAGCCGTAGATGCGCTGGGGCTGCTCTTCGCCCTTGACGGCCGCTTCGGTTACGACGACCTTGGCAACGCCCTCCTCGCTGGGGAGGTCGAACATCGTCTGCTGCAGCACGTCCTCGCAGATGGCGCGCAGACCGCGGGCGCCGGTCTTGCGGGCAAGCGCCATGCGGGCGATCTCGTGCAGGGCGGCGTCCTCAAACTCAAGCTCGACGTCCTCGAGCTGGAACATCTTGCGGTACTGACGCACCACAGCGTTCTTGGGCTCGGTCAGGATCGACACCAGGTCGTCCTCGTCGAGCGCCTGCGTCTGGGTGACGACGGGCGTACGGCCCACGAACTCGGGAATCATGCCAAAGGCGTTGAGGTCCTGCGGGAGCACCTGACGCAGCAGGTCGTTCTCGTCGACCGAGGTGGGGCCGGCGATCTCGGAGTTAAAGCCCACGCCCTTGTTGCCCACGCGGTCGGCGATGATCTTATCCAGACCCACAAAGGCACCGCCGCAGATGAACAGGATGTTGGTCGTGTCAATCTGCAGCAGCTCCTGCTGGGGATGCTTGCGGCCGCCGGTGGGCGGAACACTGGCCACCGTGCCCTCAAGAATCTTAAGCAGTGCCTGCTGAACGCCCTCGCCCGAAACATCGCGAGTGATAGAGAGATTCTCGGCCTTGCGGGCAATCTTGTCGATCTCGTCCACGTAGATGATGCCCACCTGCGCGCGCTCGATATCGCCATCGGCGGCGTTGATGAGCTTGAGTAGGATGTTCTCCACGTCCTCGCCCACGTAACCGGCCTCGGTGAGCGCGGTGGCGTCGGCGATGGCAAACGGCACCTCGAGGATGCGTGCGAGCGTCTGGGCCAGCAGCGTCTTGCCGGTACCGGTGGGACCGAGCAGCAAAATATTGGACTTGGCGAGCTCCACCTCGTCCATATCGTCGTCAAACTGGGCGCCCATGCCCGATGCCTCGTCAAGGGCGGACACCGCGGCACCGCCTTCGATCACGCGACGGTAGTGGTTGTACACGGCCACCGACATAGCGCGCTTAGCGTCCTCTTGGCCCATAACATAGGCCGAAAGCTCGTCATAGATCTCGTGCGGCGTCGGCACGTGCGTGATGACCTGGCGGTCGTCCTCAAGCTCAAAACCCTCCGTCTCGGGGTCAACGGCGGGCTGAGAGGCAGCCTGGCCGTGGTCGTTGAGGAAACCCGGGAGATTGCCGTTGCGGGCAGCGTCCATAAAGTCCGAAGCCAGCGACTCCTCAAGGATCTCGGAGCAGGCGGCGACGCACTCGTCGCAGATAAAGATGTTGGTCGGGCCCTTAACAAGGCGGCGAACCTGGCCCTGCTCTTTTCCGCAGAAGGAGCAGCGGATGGGGTTGCCGTTCTCGTCAAAGTTGTCCTGCATGTTACCTGCCATCCTAGGCGTCCTTCGCGGCGAGATCGCGCGAGGTGACGATACGGTCGATCAGGCCGTAGTCGAGGGCCTCGGCAGCGGTCAGGTAGTTATCGCGCTCGGTATCGGCCTGGACCTTCTCGATGGGCTGGCCCGACGCGTCGGACAGGATCTGGTTGAGCTCGCGGCGGGTCTTCTTGATCTCCTCGGCCACGATCTCGATCTCGGTCTGCTGGCCCTGGGCACCGCCGCTGGGCTGGTGAATCATGACCTTGGAGTGCGGCAGGCAGAAGCGCTTGCCCTTGGCGCCGGCCGAAAGCAGCACGGCAGCCATAGACGCGGCCATACCCACGCAAATGGTGGAGACCTGCGGCTTAATGAAGTTCATGGTGTCCAGAATCGCCAGGCCGGAGTAGACCTCGCCACCGGGCGAATTGATGTAGAGCGAGATATCCTTCTCGGCATCCTGGCTCTCAAGATGCAGCAGCTGGGCAACGACCAGGTTGGCGCTGACGGAGTTGATCTCCTCGCCCAAAAAGATGATGCGGTCGTTGAGCAGGCGCGAATAGATATCGTAGCTGCGCTCGCCGCGCGGCGTCTGCTCGATAACGTATGGCACGAGGGCGGAATCGAACTTAGCGATCATACGCATCTCCATTTCTCTTACGGACCAATAGTGGTTCTAGACAAACGTACGGTGCCCGCATGCTATGCATTGGCTGGCACCGTACGAAGCAACCGGATAACCGGCTTATAACTTTACCCCATCACGAGCGCATCCATGCGCTCGCAAGAAAGGTGGCGAGAATTACTCAGCGTCCTTGGCGGTCTCGTCGACCTCGGTCACCTTGGCGTTCTCGACCAGGTGATCGACGGCCTTGGAGCGACGGATGGACTCGCGGACGGCAGGCATGCGGCCATCGGCGATGAACTCGGCCTTGGAAGCCTCGACGTCCTTGACGCCGGCCTTCTCGAACTCGGCGTTGATGTCGTCCTCGGTGACCTCGATCTTTAGCTCACGGGCGAGGGCGTCGAGAGCCAGGGACTCACGGGCAACGTCGTTGGCCTGCTTGTGCAGGTCGCCGATGAACTGCTCCATGGTCAGGCCGGAAGCGGGCAGCCAGGTGTCCAGCGTCATGCCGCGGGCAGCAAGGTTGGACAGGAAGTTCTGGCCAAGCTCCTCAAAGACGGACTGCTCGTAGTCGGCGTCCATCTCCTCGAGCTGCAGACGCTCAGCGAGAGCGGAGACGCAACGGTTCTCCTTCTCGGCCGGCAGGCGGGAAGCCTTGTCCTGCTCGATCTCAATCTTGATGGCGTCGCGCATAGCGTCGATGCTGTCGAAGCCAAAGTCGGACTTGACGAGCTCGTCGGTGAGCTCGGGGGTGTTGCGGACCTTGATGCCCTTGACGGTGACCTCGACGGTGTGGGTCTCAGCCTCCTCGCCCTCCTCGACCTCGTCGGTCCAGGTGACGGTCTTGACGTCGTCAACGTTAGCGCCGATCAGGGCCTCGTTGAACTCCTTGGGGTTGCTGTCGCTACCGGCGATGAGCATGCGGCCCTCGGCGGCGAAGTTGTCGGCGTTCTCGACGGCCTTGAGGTCGACGGTAACGTAGTCCTCGGCCTCGACGGCGCGACCCTCGACGTCCTCGAAGGTGGCACGGTAGTTGAGGAGCATCTCGACCTGGTTGTTGATCTCGGAATCGGTGACCTCCGCGGGAGGCATCTCGATCTCGACGGCGTCGAAGGAGGAGAGCTCAGCGGCAGGACGCAGGGAGAACTCGACGGTGTAGGTGTAGTCCTCGTGATCCTTGGCGAGGTCGAGCTCCTTGTAGTCACCGCTCTTGGTGGGGACGATGTCCAGCTCGTTGAGGACGACGGGCTCGTTGGCGGCAATCAGGTCGTTGGTGGCCTGAGCGAGGGTAGCCTCGGCGCCAAGAGCAGAGTCGATGACCGGACGGGGAGCCTTGCCGGCGCGGAAGCCCGGGAAGCGGTACTTCTTGGCGGTGTCCTTGTAGGCCTTCTTGATCGCGGCGTCGACGTCGGCGGCCGGGATGGTGACCGTAGCGGTGAGCTTGGCGTCCTTGACGTCAGAAGCGGTGATGTTCAACACGTTCCTCCTCATACTGCCCAGCTTATCTGAGGTGCTGGTACCTTTATGCAACAAAGAGTCGCGACGGCGGGAGCCGACGCAGGTGCGTTGGTGCGGGCGAAAGGACTCGAACCTTCACGGGAATCCCACCAGAACCTAAATCTGGCGCGTCTACCAATTCCGCCACGCCCGCATGAGCGCACAGACTAGGAATGATAGCAGATACGAACGGCAAGCGCACGCACACGTTTTACAGGCTCACGACCTCACCACGAGTGCAAAAGGCGGAGCGAGTTGCCCCGCCCCGCCAATTACGACTTGTTCGCTGACCCGCTACTCCCCCAGCAGTGCTTTCTCCGGCGTGATGGGCAGCGAGCGAACCTGATGGCCGGTGGCGTGTGCCACGGCCGAGGCCACTGCGGCGAGCGGCGTGTTGATGACGACCTCGCCGATCGACTTGGCGCCAAACGGACCCGTCGGCTCGTAGCTCGGCTCAAAGGCCACGCGAATGCTGCCGATATCCAGGCGCGTGGGCAGCTTGTAGCTCATAAAGTTGCCGGTGCGCAGGCGGCCACGGTCGTCGTGCTCGACGATCTCGTAGAGCGCGTGACCGATACCCTGGGCAATGCCGCCCTCGGCCTGGACGCGCGCAAGCGCTTCGTTGATCACGGTGCCGCAGTCGACGGCCGCCGCGTAGTCCACCACAGTCACCTTGCCGGTGGCCTTGTCGACCTCGACCTCGGCAATACCGGCCATAAACGGCGGAGGCGAAACGGGCAGGCAGGCAGAAGCGTGCGAGGTCAGCGCGTCGCCGCCCTCGATGTTCTTGACACACAGGTTGGCAAAGTCGCGCAGCGTAAGGTAGCGGTTCTGCTCACGCGCGACGCGCTCGTCGGACAGGCGCACGTACTGGCCGTCGAAGACCACGTCGGCGGCGTCCACGTCCCACATCTGGGCGGCCTTGGCGCAAATCTTCTCGCGCAGCTCGGTCGCGGCGTTCTTGGCGGCAAGGCCCGTCACATAGGTACCGGAGCTCGCGTACGAGCCGGCGTCGAACGGCGACACATCGGTGTCTACGCCGCGCACCACGATCTGCGAGCTCTCCACGCCCAGCTCCTCGGCAGCAATCTGCGCCAGAATCGTATCGACGCCCATGCCGTTATCGGTGGCGCCGGTGCCGATGGTAATGAAGCCGTCCTCCTCCAGGCGCATGTCGATGCCGGCGATGTCCACGTTGGAGATGCCCGAGCCCTGCATGGTGAGCGCGCAGCCCAGGGCGCGCACGCGGTCGCCCAAGTCCACGGCCAGCGGCTTGTCGCGCCAGCCGATCATGTCCATCGCGCGCAGCAGGCAGCGGTCGAGTGCGCAGGCGTTGAGCTTCTCGTTGTAGTACTGTGGCATGACCTCGCCCTCGCGCACAATGTTCTTAAGGCGCAGGTCGGCGGGGTCCATGTGCAGCATGTCGGCGAGCTCGTTGACGGCACTCTCCACGGCAAACTGGCCCTGGGTGGCACCGTAGCCGCGATACGCGCCGCCGCGGTTAGTGTTGGTGTAGACGGCGTCCCAGCTAAAGCGGCTCGCCTTCACATGGTTGTAGATGGGCAGGCTCTTGTGGCCCGAAAGGCCGATCGTCGTGGTGGCATGCTCGCCATAGGCGCCGGCGTTGGACAGCGTATGCAGGTCGATGGCCGTGATGGTGCCGTCGTTCATGGCGCCCAGCTTGACGGTCATCTGCATCTGATGGCGCGAGTTGCCCGCGGTGATGGTCTCCTCGCGGGTGTAGCAGCAATAGCTCGGACGGCCAGTCTGCTGGGTCACGAACGCCACGAAGATCTCGCAGCAACCCGTCTGCTTGGAGCCAAAGCCGCCGCCGATGCGCGGCTTAATAACCTGCACCTGCGACTGCGGAATGTCGAGCGACTGCGCGACCATGCGACGCACGTGGAAGGGCACCTGCGTAGAGGTGGTCACCGAGATGCGGCCGAACGCGTCGGTCGTCGCGAAGGCACGGAAGGTCTCCATGGGCGCGGTCTGCGTGGCCTGGCTGGTGTAAGTGCGCTCAAAGACGATGTCGCTCTGGGCGAAGGCCTCGTCCAGGTCGCCAAAGTCGCTCGTGCCGCTGCACACCAAGTTGCGCGGGACGTCGCCGCCCTGCGGGAACATAAAGGTCACGTCGCCCTCGGGGTGGACCACGATGTCGTTATCGAGTGCCTGGGTAAAGTCGAGCAGCGGCTCGAGCACCTCGTAGTCGACCTTGATGAGCTTGAGTGCCTTGTCGGCGGCCTCCTCGGTCTCGGCGGCGACGATCGCCACCTCCTCGTTTTGATAGCGCACGAGGTTCTCGAGGATCAGGCGGTCGTAGGGACTCGGCTGCGGATAGCTCTGGCCGGCGATGGTGAAGCGACGCTTGGGCACGTCCTCGTAGGTATAGACGCCCACGACGCCGGGCACCTTCAGGGCGCGAGACGTGTCGATGGAGCGGATCTTGGCGCGGGCATAGGGGCTGCGCTTGAGCTTGACGATCAGGGCGCCGGCGGGCACAAGGTCACCCGTGTAGACGGGACGACCCTCGAGCAGGGCCTTCGAGTCCTTCTTGGGCTGCTTGTGGGTAATCTGCTTGTACGCGACACCGTCGGAGCTCGTGTCGTTGACGGGCAGCTCGGGCATCTCGAAGCCCACCTGCACGCCGGACTCGTTAAGGAAGCGGACGATGGCGCGCAGCTGGCTCTCGTAGCCGCTGCAACGGCAGAGGTTGCCGGCGAGCTGGCGCGAGAGCTCCTCGCGCGTGGCGACGAGGCTTGGGTCCTCCTTGGCGGCGCGGGCAAGCGCCAGCACGTTCATGATGAGGCCGGGGGCGCAAAAACCGCACTGCTCGGCACCTTCGGCAGCCATCGCACGGGCGAGAGCCTCGGACTCGGCCTTAAGGCCCTCAAGCGTAGTGATGGTGTGTCCCTCAACACAGGCGGCGGGAACCGAGCAGCTCAGCACCGGGTCGCCGTCGAGCCACACCGTGCACAGGCCGCAGTTGGTGGTCTCGCAGGCGCAGCGCACCGACGCGCAACCCTGCTCGCGCAGCAGAGCAAAGAGCATGGTATCGGGGGCAATCTGAACCTTGACCTTGCGGCCGTTGAGCGTAAAGGAAAGATCGATGAGTTTGGCAGCCATTAGCGCACCTCGCTAGAATCGACGCCGGGCACGCGGCGGCAGGAATACTCGTCCGTGGCAAACTTGGGAATCTGCACGGTCTCGAGCTCGCGGGCAAGCGCGGCCGAAAGCTCGATGCCGGCGGCGCGGCGCACGGCCTGCACGGCAAGCGGCGCCGAGATGCGACGGCGGTACTCGGCTGAGCCCCACAGGTTGGTGCCGTAGCTCAGCGCGTGCACGGACGCGGCAAGGGCACGCAGCTCATCCTCGGAAGGCTGCTCGTTCACCAAGCCGCATGCCTCGCCCTGCAGCAGGGTCGCGCGCAGCGGACGGGCACCCACGGTGACATGCCAGCTGTTGTCCCACCAGGCGGCGGTGACATTGAGCGAGGGGAAGTCGGTCGCGGCCTTGCGCACGGCCTCATAGCTCGCGCGGTAGTCGTGCTTAACGACCACGACGTGCTCGATCACGTCACGCACGTAGCCCATGTCAACGAACTCGGCGAGCGGCACGCGGCCGGCACCCGTCAGCTCAACATAGGAATCGAGCGCGAGGAAGGCAGAGAGCACGTCCGAGAAGCCAAAGCGGCCGTAGATGCTGCCGCCCACCGTGGCGGTATTGCGCAGCTGCACGCCCACGATGTCGTGGACGGCGAACTCAAAGACATTGTTGACAAGCGCGTTGAGCCCGGCATGACGCTCGAGCTGGCGCAGGGTACACATGGCACCGATGCGAAACTCGGTCTCGGTCTCCTCGATCTGATCGAGTCCGCAGGCCGAAAGGTCAATCGCCGTCGCCACACGACGCGAACCCAGACGCATCCAGATGCCGCCGCCCACAATCTTGTTGTTGCGGTTCTTCTGCAAGAGCTCATAGGCTTCGGCCGCGTTTCCAACACGGACGTAGGTACCGAACTTGAGCACGTTCTCCCCCATCTCTCCACTTGTCCAGTACTTTTAAGTGTACCAAACGAGGGGGCGCCGCCATCGTCACCATAGAAAAAGGCTCCCAGCCGAATAGCTGGGAGCCTCATCACATGCTATGTCGAGCGAAGATTTAGCAGACGCCCTGGGCGAGCATAGCGTCGGCGACCTTCAGGAAGCCGGCGATGTTGGCGCCCATGACAAAGTTGCCCTCCTGGCCATACTCCTTGGCGGTGTCGTCCACGTTGTGGAACATGCCGCGCATGAGCTGCTCGAGCTTGCCGTCGACCTCCTCGAAGGTCCAAGACAGGTGCTCGGCGTTCTGGCTCATCTCAAGGCCGGACACGAGCACGCCGCCGGCGTTAGCAGCCTTACCGGGCATGAAGGCGACGCCGTTCTCCTGGAAGTAGGTCGTGGCCTCGATGGTCGTGGGCATGTTCGCGCCCTCGCCGACCACCTTGCAGCCGTTGGCGACGAGCGCCTGGGCGTCCTCGAGCAGCAGCGTGTTCTCGCGAGCGCAGGGCAGCGCGATGTCGCAGGGCAGCTGCCACACGCCGCGGCCGTCGCCCTCGTGCCACACGGCGTTGGGCTTCTCGTCAACGTACATGGCGAGCGTGACACCCTTGTCGTGGCCGGAGCGCTTCTTGTTGTAGACGTGCTCGAGCACGGTGTAGTCGATGCCGTCGGGATCCTCGACCCAGCCGTGGGTGTCGGAGCAGGCAAGCACCTTGCCGCCGAGCTGGGCGACCTTCTGGACCGCGTAGATAGCGACGTTGCCGGAGCCATGAACGACGACGTTCTTGCCCTCGAAGGAGTCGCCGCGGCTCTTGAGGTACTCGTCCACAAAGTAGACCAGACCGTAGCCGGTGGCCTCGGTACGGGCGAGCGAGCCGCCAAAGGAGAGGCCCTTGCCGGTAAGGACGCCGGTCCACTCGTTGGTCAGGCGCTTGTACTGACCGAACAGGTAGGCAACCTCGCGGCCGCCAACGCCCAGGTCGCCGGCGGGAACGTCGGTGTTGGGGCCAATGTGGCGATAGAGCTCGGTCATGAAGGACTGGCAGAAGTGCATGATCTCGTTGTTGGACTTGCCCTTGGGGTCAAAGTCGGAGCCGCCCTTGCCGCCGCCCATGGGAAGGGTGGTCAGGCTGTTCTTGAGAATCTGCTCCAGGCCCAGGAACTTGAGCATGCCCAGGGTGACCGTCGGGTTAAAGCGCAGGCCGCCCTTGTAGGGTCCAATGGCAGAGTTGAACTCGACGCGGTAGCCGCGGTTGACCTGAACCTTGCCCTGGTCGTCGACCCAGGGAACACGGAACATGACGATGCGCTCGGGCTCGACGAGGCGCTCCAGCAGGGCGGCCTCCTCGTACTCGGGGTGGGCGTCGAGCGCCGGCTGAATGGTGCCGAGGATCTCGGTCGCGGCCTGGATGAACTCAGGCTGCTCGGGATAGCGGGCCTTGAGCTCTTCGAGAACTTTCTGCGTGTAGCTCATGCTTCCTCCAATTGATGGAAAAGAAAGGTGTCGTTCGCGGCGCCCCATGCGCCGCGAGCTTTATCGAGTATGAATAATATCGCACTGTTGCAGCAAAGTTACGTATAAGCCGACGAGCAGATGTTTCGTTTTGATTACGATGCAGGTAGAAGCGTTTTTGAGAGTCTGACGTGCAAAACCCGTGTTTCAAACCTGTTTCGTCCACGTGTTCCAAACCACCACAAAGGGGACAGGCACCTTTGTGGTGGTGTTGGTGGTTACAGGACGAGCTGATGGTAGTCTGCGGGGGTTATGCGGCCTTCGGTGGCAGCGCGGAAGGCGGCGAGGGCATCGCCGGAGAACGGCATGGCCCAGCACAGCCCGCAGCCGGCGGTGATGGAGCCGGGCAGCGGCATGATGCGCCCAGGCACATCGGCATCCAGGCACAGCTGCTCGCATTCCATCACATCGAAGGTGCTGTCGAACGACACGATAATCTTGCGCTCGTGGTCGAGGGCATCACCGGACGGGCCTTCGCGGTGCGCCTCACGATACGCCGCGGCGGCCGCTTCCTCTTCCGCAGTATGTCCACAGCCACCGCAGCCGCAGGTACAGGGCTCGGAACCATCGCAAGTGCAAGGCTCTCCCGTGTCGGGGCAAATATCGTGAGACATGGCAACTCCAATCGTCTAGGCGAGTAACTCGGCCGCCGCAAACTCCTCGGGCGTATTGACGTTCTCGAAGCAGAGCGTCGAGCCCGCGGCCTTAACGATCTGCGGCTCATCCATATAACCAGCCTGAACGCGATTGATCAGGCAGCGAATGCGCTGGCGGTCGCAGGCGAGCAGCTCATGAGCGACCGGCGCACACGCGTCACGGCGCCAGACGGCGCAAAGCGGCTCAATCCCCCGCTCCTCGCGCGGCACGGACACATCGAGTGCCTCGGCCTCAACACGATCGGCAAGCGCGCCGATGAGTTCCGGCGAGACAAACGGCATATCGCAGGCGACGATCGCCACGAGAGGAAGCCGAGCCGCAGCCAGCGAGCTCGCGATGCCGCGCATGGCGCCCGCCGGCCCCTCAAGGTCCGACACTATTCGCGGCACCAGGCCGCCAAACGCGCGCTCCTCAAGGTAGACAAGCTCGCTGGGACGCGAAGTCGTCACGACCAACTCGCCGGCAACTGGCGCCAGCCGACCCAGCACGCGTTCGATGAGCGGCTCGCCGCAAAACGCCATGCGAGCCTTATCGCAGCCCATGCGCGAGGACAGCCCGCCCGCTTGGACGACACAAGAAAGATCGGCACGTCTTACGGTAGTCATACGGCAAAACACCTCCATCGGCATGCTCGAAACCCGGTGCACGAAGCTAAATACAGCCACCGAAATAGCAGCGCTACGAAAAGCTCGTGCAAAAACAAAACAGCGCCTTTGCGGCACGCAGCAAGACCGCGAGCACAAAAGCGCTGGTAGCGTATGGCGGGAACGTATGTGAATCGAACACATCCAAGACGTTTTGCACGCCTCGCAACGGTTTTGAGGACCGCGGAGCCCACCGGAGCCCATCCGTTCCCAAGTGCGCCGGTATTTTACCAAACCGAAACGGCTCCATCCCAAAAAGACGAGCAAGAAGTTGCGGTGGAATAGTTCCTGTTTTTGCTGCCAAAGCCCCCAACTAGGAACTATTTCACCGCAACAGAGGAGACGGGGGCAGGTGACCGGCCTAGCGCAGGGAGCGCAGGCCGCCGGCATCCTTGTCAAGGACTGTGAAGCGTACGGCATCTAGATGCTCAAGGATGCTGATGGCGCGCTTGCGCGACACGCCCAGGGCCTCGCGCAGAGCGCTCGTGGTGGCAGCACCGCCGGCTGCCTCAATGGCGGCGGCGACGAGCTCACGCGCATGGGCCTCGGCAGCAGCAGACAGGGCAACGTCGCGCTCGACCTTAACGATCGCGCGGTTGAGCGAAAGCTCGCGCAGGGCACGCGTCATGGTGTCGCGATCGAGCTGCAATTGCTCGCCCACCTCGGGCAACGTCGGTGCATCGAGGCCGGCTTCATCCAGCAAGGAAACGATGCGCTCGCAAGCCTCGTGCACCACGCGCGCCGCGGCGGCAGCGGAGTGCAGGTCGAACACTTCGGCGCCCTCGGCGGCGCAAACGCCACGCGAGCAGCCCTCGGCAATCAGAGCCGCGGCAACGTCTTCATCAGCAGCAGGCCACGCAGCATGGGCAACGGCGCCGGGCGTAAAGCCCGTCTCCTTGGGAGCCGCCGCGTGCATGGCTGACAAAGTCGCCGCCAGCGCATCCATCGCGGCGTCGAGCGCGGAAGCATCTGCATACAGCGAGCCATCCGAGCCAGCTAGCGCGCGAGCAGCGCCCTTCGCCACCAACCCGCGCAGTGCGGCATCGACCTCGCCGATACCAAGATCCAAAGCCTCGGCAACATCAATCGCCGCAACCGGCAGCGTCTGCAGCGCCAACCAAGCGCCCACACCGCCCGCGATATCGCCGGACTCGAGCGCCGCGTACAGCGCACGCCCCCCTTCAACAAGCTCGCGCGAGCGACGGCAGCGCGAAAGCAGCACGCGCCCGCCGCCAATAAGCATGACCGGTGAATAGGACAGCACCACGACATGGTCGCCGGCGCGCAGCGGCAACGGTTCCTCCAAGCGTACCTGCACAACTCGCGTCTCGCCCACCGCCATGGGGACCTCGCCCTCCATGAACATGATGCGACCGACTACCTCGGCCGTACCCGCCATCACGTGCACACGCGCACCCGACTCGAGCACACGCGGCTTGGCTCCCTCGCGACCCAAATACGTAAACGACATCATAAAGCGCAACGTCTGACCAAAGCGGTCCGCCACGCCCAGCATCTCGCCACGATCAAGCGCCGCGACACCATCGCCCACCAAGTTGAGCGCCACACGCTGCCCGGGCAGTGCTCGCGGCGTATCGCCATGCACCTGAATCCCGCGCACGCGACAGACCGTACGCGACGGCAGCGCGACGAGCTCATCCCCCACCGCGACGGGCGCATCGTGCAACGTTCCCGTCACCACGGTACCGGCGCCCTTGATCGTAAAGCAGCGGTCGATTGGCAGACGCGGTGCGGCATCGGTGAGCTCAGCACGGTCGCGGCAGGAATCCCAGCAAGCGGCAACCTGCTCGTCAAGCGCAACCAGTAGGTCATCGATCCCCGCGCCGGTCTTGGACGACACGGGCACGATCGGCGCGTCCGCAAACACGGTACCCGACAAAAAGTCATCGACATCGAGCTCGGCAAGCTCGGTCATCTCGGCGTCGGCCAGATCACACATAGTCAGCGCCACCACCATATGCGTGACGCCCAGCAGCTCCAGCACATGCACGTGCTCGCGGGTCTGCGGCATCACGCCCTCGACGGCCGAAACCACCAGCACGGCCACGTCGATACCTGTGGCACCCTGCACCATGGCGCGCAAGTAATGCGCATGGCCCGGCACGTCAACCAGGCCAACGATCTTGCCACTCGGCAGCGCCAGCTCGCCAAAGCCAAGCTCAACGGTCATGCCGCGACGGCGCTCAACTTCCAGGCGGTCGGGGTTTTTACCCGTCAGCGCCTCGATGAGCGCCGACTTACCGTGATCGACATGTCCCGCCGTACCTACGATAACGGGGCATTCCACCAACGCTTCGGCCCCACTCATCGGCGCACCGCCTTCTCAACGCATGCGGCAAGCGTCGACGCCGCCGTCTCGATATCGCGGTCGCCCACGAGCGTGCGCACATCAAACAAAATGCGATCGTGCGAGGTTCGCGTGACAACCGGAGTGTCGAAGTCCTGGACAAGCGAGCGCTTGAGCGCGTCGACCGTCAGGCGCTCGTCAACAAGACGCACGGCAACGCACATCGTGGGCAGCTCCACGGTAGGCAGCGAGCCGCCGCCGGGCGTCGAGGACTCCTCGACGATTTCCGCCTTCACGGCACACGGGCAGCCAGCCTTATCGAGGCCCGCCACCATCAGCTCGCGCAGCTTGCGGGCACGTCGCTCCAAATGGGCCTGCGGCAGCGTAAGCATGCTGAGCACCGGAATATCACGATGGGCCACGTCGGCACCGTCCATGTAGATACGCAGCGTGGCCTCGAGCGCCGACAGAGCCAGTTTGCCCGGACGCAGAGCGCGCATGAGCGGATGTGCGCCACAGGCCTGGACCAGATCGCGACGGCCCATGATAATGCCCGCCTGCGCGGCACCGAGCAATTTATCGCCCGAGCACGACACCAGATCGAGCCCCGCCGCGACCGAAGCCGGCGTGGGCTCCTCGCCGCCGCGCACCAGGATGTCATCGGGCAGCAGCGCGCCCGACCCCTGGTCTTCATAGAACAGCAGGCCGTGCTTATGGGCCAGAGCGGCGAGCTCCCTTGAGCTCACTTCCTCGTGAAAACCCTCGATGCGATAGTTGGAAGGATGGACCTTCAAGATCATGGCCGTTTCGGGCGTGATGGCGCGCTCGTAGTCGCCCAGGTGTGTGCGGTTGGTGGCGCCGACCTCGACGAGTTTGGCGCCCGAGGCCGCCATGACATCGGGGATGCGGAAGCTGCCGCCAATCTCGACAAGCTCGCCGCGGCTGACGATAACCTCTTTGCCCGCGGCATGAGTCGCCAGCACCAGCAGCACCGCGGCGGCGTTGTTGTTGACCACGAGCGCGTCCTCGGCACCGGTGAGTGAGCGGATCAGCTGCGCGGCATGCTCCTTGCGCGACCCGCGCGAGCAGGTGTCGACGCTGTACTCGAGCGTGCTGTAGCCGCGCGCAACCTCGGCCACGGCCTTGGCGGCCGACTCCGCGAGCGGGGCGCGACCCAAGTTGGTATGGATGACCACACCTGTGGCGTTAACGGCAGGGCGCAGGCTCGGCAGTGCAGAGCGATGTGCGCGAAATTCAATGGCCGATGCCAGCTCGCGCTTGGAGCGCGGATCGGCACCGGCACGAATCGCGGCGCGCTCCTCGTCGAGCTCGGCCGTGACGGCGGCATGCACCACCGCGTCGCAGGTCTCCCCCGCTGCCTTCACCACCGGCCACTCGGCAAGCAGCTCGTTGACGGAAGGAATGGCGCGCAGGCGGGCGCGTACCTCATCGGACATGTTCTGGCTATCGCTCATGTGCGGCCTTTCAAAAGAAACGTGGATCAGTCGAATACATCAGCTGAGTCAATTACTCGTCATTATCCCCATGCGCGGCGATCTTTTCCACGCGAACGGCGTTTTCCTGGGTGAGTGCGGCGCCCGTAATGGGATCCCAGCGCAGCGGCGTATGGTCGAGCGGGCCCACGCCCAAGGCTTGAGCGTCACCGGCATCGCGGCCAAACGAACGCCCACCGGGGGCGGCCGAGGTGAAGATGCACGCCGGATGCAGATACGGCGTCGTCTCCACGCGCACGCGGTCGCGGCCCATATCGCTCACGAGCTCAACGACCTCGCCATCGGCGATACCCATGCGAGCGGCGACATCAGCATTCATCTGCACGGCATCCAGGTCCGATCCAGCCTCGGCGGCACCTTGGGCCGCGAGCCTGCGCGAGGTATGCGACTCAAAGGGTCGATTGCCGCTAATGAGGCGAAACATCCGCGGACCGGGCTCCACCATGGGCGCGATCCAGTTGGGTACACGACCCAGGCCGGCTCGTTCCCATACGTCGCTTGCCAGCACGATCTTGCCGCCGGCAAGCGGAATCACCGGCTCGCCCGTACGCGACGGCAGCGCCACGCCCGTATCGGCCCAACCGCGCTCCTTGAGCTCGTCCAGATTGATCCCAAACGGCGCCACCTGGGCAGCCGCAAGGTCGTCAGACGTAAACTGGAAGTACTCGCCCACGCCACACGCCTGCGCCAGACCAGCAAAAATCTCCCGACCGGGACGCGTGTCGTCATGCTGCACAGGCAGCACGGCGTTGCGGTAGAACACGCGCGCGTCGTTGCGGCCCACGACCGTACCCACGCCGCGGTCGGCCTCCAGATACGTCACGTCGGGCAGTACGAAGTCAGAAGCACGCGCCGTCTCGGACCAGCGAATATCAATCGTCACGAGCAAGTCGAGCTGCTGCAAAATACTCAACCAAGCCTGTGCATTGCCATAGCCCGCACCGGGGTTACTAGCATAGACGATGAGCCCACGCAAATCGCCGGCAAGAATCGACTGACCGATGGTCGTACACAGGCCGCGCACCGGATCGACCAGTGGATAGCGCTCGGACCCCAGCTTGGACATGCGCGGCACCGGCGGCGTCGCAAAGCGTGCGGGATCAAGGTCGCCCAGCGCAAGCGGTGTGGGTGGATTGAGCGCGCCGCCCGCATGTCCAATACAGCCCAGCAGCACATCGACCAAGCAGATAGCGCGCGCGGTCTGGGTGCTATTGGCATACGCGATACCGATGCCGCCATGAAAGCCAGCATCTACCACGGCGGCAGGCGCGGCGGCAGCGAGATCGCGCGCCGTGGCGACAATCTCTGCGGCCGGCACGTCGCACATCGACTCGGCCCACTCAGGCGTCCAAACAGCAGCCGCCTGCGCCAGCTCATCAAAACCCGTGGTATAGCGGGCAACAAACTCGTGGTCGTATAAGTCCTCGGCAATGAGCACATGCGCAATGCCCAGCAGCAAGGCCAGGTCGCAGCCCGGGCGCACGCGCAGCCAGCGGTCGGCAAGCGCAGCCGAGCCGCTGCGCCGGGGGTCGACCACGATAATCTTCGCCCCACGGCGACGGGCATCGTTGAGCGCATCGACGGCCCCCATCGTCGATGAATCGACGATGGAACGCCCCAGATACATGATGCAGTCGGTATGCGCTAGGTCGGAGGCGGGGCTGTAGCCCAGGCTGTGCTCCCATCCGGTGAGACGACTTACCTCGCAGGCACCATCGGCGCCGTACACGTTGGGCGAACCCAGCGCGTGCATAAGGCGATAGGCCCAGTAGCGGTCGAACGAGGGCACGCCGAGCGTCATGCCCAGCGCGCGCGGACCATGCCCGTCAACAATCCCCCCAAGGCGCGCAGCGATCTGCGCGAACGCCTCGTCCCAGGTAATCGCATCGAACCCCGAGCCATCCCGGCGGCGTCGCATGGGGTGCACAATGCGATCGCGCTCGTCAAACGGCATGTCCAGACGATGGCGCCCGCGGGCGCACAGGGCACGCGCCGCGCACGGATGCCCCGGCACCGGCAACTCGGCCACCACACGCCCATCCTCAACATGGGCTACAAAGGCACAATCGGCATAGCATCCCCCGCATGTGGTCACCACGGCGCGACCGTCACGCTTCACAGCAGATGCCATCTCGATTACCCCTTTCATCAGCCAAACACAACAGGCCAACAGCCCGGCAACGAGCCCCAGACCCAAAAAGCCTCCCGTACGGCAACGCCCCGCGGGAGGCCAACGTCAAACAGGCGGTACTTTACGCCTCGGACTTCTTGGCATAGATAAACCAGTAGCCGAGCGCGACTAGAACCGCGCCGCCCACGATGTTGCCCAGCGTGGCGGCGGACAGGTTAAACGCAATGCCCGCGGCGTTGAGCGCATCGGCGCCGGCGACGTCGGCACCATAACCGCATGCATGCATCACGGCGCCCATGGGCAAAAAGTACATGTTGGCAACGCAGTGCTCAAAACCGCAGGCCACAAAGGCTGCGATGGGCAGCAGAATGCCCACGACCTTATCGACCACGGTCTTGCCGGCAGTACCGATCCACACGGCCAGGCACACAAAGATGTTGCACAGGATGCCGCGGAAGAAAATCGTCACCCAGTCGATCGTCACCTTGCCGGCGGCGACGCTCACCATGGAGTTGGCGACCGCCTCGCCGTTGAGCTTATAGATGCCGGCCATGTACACCAAAAAGACGATGAACAGGGCACCGACAAAATTGCCGACCCACACGACGACCCAGGCCTTGAGCATCTGGGCCAGAGTGATCTTTTTGCTCTTGAGCGCGCAGACCATAAGCGAATTGCCGGTAAACAGCTCGGCGCCGCAAACCAGCACCAGCACCAGGCCCAGGCAAAAGCACAGGCCGCCCACGACGCGCTGGGCACCCCAGCCCAGCGTGCTGTCGCTCAAAAACACCGTAAAGAACAGGCCGCCGAAGGCGATAAACGCACCGGCGAACATCGCCAAAACAAAGGCCTTTGCGACCGGCAGGTTAGCCTTGGTCACGCCGGCGGTCTCGGTCTTGGCCTCGATCGCGGCGGGCGCCAGGCAATCGGGAGCGGGGTACTCCACCTTGGAATCTGCCATGTCAATCACTTCTTTCCTATTCAGCAGAGGCAAGCGCTGCTATAGCTCCTGCCCCAAGCGGACAAAGTGGGAAAAGTCGTTGGCGGCCACGGCGTCGTACACGGCGTCGACGGCCTCAAAGACCTCCGGGGACATGGGGTTATAGAACTCCGTATCGCCCGGCTGAATTCCGACGAAGACGATATCTTCGCACGATTGCTCAATCTCTTCGATCAGAATCGACAAAGGGAGCGAATGCGTGGTGAACATCGACTTGCGGGCCACATCACGTTTGTCGAGCAGGCGAATGGCGCCGACGGGCAGCGCCATATCGGCGGCATCGACCAAAACCAAACGCGGCGGACGCTCACGCTTGACCTCGATGATGTCATCCTCGGGCGTCTGACCGCCATCGATGGTGTACCAGCCGGCAAGCGGCGCGTCCTCCATCTTTTTGGAGAGCACGGGGCCGGCGGCATCGTCAGCACGCAGCACGCTTCCCGCCGTGAGCACAATGCCCGCAAACGGGGCGCCGTTCACACGTCCATCCACAACGCAACCCATTACTGCAACCTCCCCGTCAGATACACGCCCGACACATCGCGCACGCGCTCAACCAGATCGCGGAACTTCATCAGAAACGCGACCTGCTGGGCATGCAGGCCAAAGTCGTCGTCGAACACCGAGATGCCGGCCTTGGCCGACCCACGAAAACCGCGTTCGTCGAGCAGCGCATCGCAGGCCTCGAGCAGCGACGGCACCGCCGCCTTGTCGAGCTGGCACTCGCCAAAGGAGCGGATGGCCTCGAACTTGGTCTTGGCCTCCCCCTCCGGCAGCGCGTCGACGAGCGAATAGAAGACGTTCACCGGCACCGACAGGCGCGGCTCAAAGCAGTCGAGCACACCGGTGTGGTGGCCCACGGCGAGCGTGTAGTACAGCACGTCGCAGGCCTCCTGGGGAACGTCTTCCTCGGTCTCCACAAACTTACGCGTGAGCTCGTAGAAGACCACCTGGTCGGGCGCGTGGCCCAGGCAGGGGTCGGCGACGCCCTCGGCGGCCTCGTCGCTTGCGCGCGAGGCATCGCCAAAGGAGCCGCCGAGCATGCCGGGGCCCGCAAAGTAACCAGAGCGGTCCGTGAGCTCCATCTAGCGACCTCCGGCCAGCACCAGATCCTGCAGCGCCGAGTACACCTCGACGCGGCGCGGATCGTCCTGCTTGTCGATGAGCAGCGCCATGGCACCGCGGATATCGCCCTTGGGCGCACCCTCGAGCGTGTCCATAAACTCGTTGGCCAGGTCGCGGCCGTAACGGTAGCCGCTCATGGCGCGAGCCTCACGCTCGATGGCCACACGCAGCTTGTACGGCACGCCGGGGTGCAGGATATCGGCCTGCTCGCCGGCGGCCTCCACCGTGGTCTCGGCATGGAGCTTTTGGTCCAGCAGGCCAAGTGCCATGGCAAAGCCGTAGATGGTCTGCGCGGGGCTGGGCGGGCAGCCGGGGATGTAGACATCGACCGGCAGAATCTTGTCCGTGCCGCCCCAGACGCAGTAGTTGTCGTAGAAGATGCCGCCGGTGCAGCCGCACGCGCCATAGGACACCACGATCTTGGGATCGGGTGCGGCCTCAAAGGCGCGCAGGGCCGGCATGCGCATGGCACGCGTCACGGCGCCGGTGTACAGCAGCACATCGGCATGACGGGGCGAGGGCACGACCTTGATGCCAAAGCGCTCGACGTCAAAGACGGGCGTGATGGAACCGAAGATCTCGATCTCGCAGCCGTTGCAGCCGCCGCAGTCAACACGGTAGACGTACACCGAGCGCTTAATCTTCTTAAGAAGGGTCGCCTTGGCCTTCTCGATGCTCTCGTCGAGCTCGATCTTGGTCGGGCGGTACTGAAGCCGCTCGGGCAAAAGCGTGGGTTCGGCCATGGTTACTCCTCCTTCGTATCAAAATCCATGATGATGCCCTCGACCGGCGCCGGACCGGCGGGAATTTCGGGCGCATCGGGGTTGAGCTCGCGGTCGATATACTCCGGGTTCACGCCGTGGCCGCCCAGATACTCCATGCCGGGGCCCTGGGGCTCACCGGACGCAAGCGTCTCGTTGGCAGCCATGCCGTGCGCGTTGCCGGTCTTTACGGCCGAGGCGGCGCGCAGGGCGTCGAGCTCGCGCTTGCACTCCTGGCACATACCGACGGTACGGGCGGCCTGGATGGCCTCCATGCCGCCGGCCTTTTGCAGCAGGCGCTTGGCGTAGTCGATCTCCTTGTGCGGGGCAAACGGCTTGCCGCAGCGCGAGCAGTGCTCGAGCGTATAGACGCTCTTGCTGGTGAGGTCGTCCTTGCTCATGACGGCCAGCTCAAACTCCTCGGTGAGCTTGATGGCCTCCATGGGGCAGGCTTCCTCGCAGCGGCCGCAAAAGATGCAGCGACCGTAGTCGATCGACCAGGTGATGGTATCGGCCGCAAGGTCGGTGTCCATGCGAATGGCATCGGCCGGGCACGCCACGCCGCAGGCACCGCAGGCGATGCAGAGCTCAGCATTATGCTCGGGCTTGCCGCGCATGTCCTTGTTGGTGGGAAACGGCGCAAACGGGTACTTGACCGTCGCGTCGCCGGCCTTGGCGTTAACCTTCCAAAGCTTCAGCATATTAGAGCGCCTCCTCATCGAGCGGAGCGGCCATGGTGCCCTCGCCCGCAAGCGGCGACTTGTCGCGCCAGACGTTCTCGAACTGCTCCTTGTCGAGCACGTGGTCGCGCTTGGCGGCGACATCGGTCACCGTCACGCGGTCGGTGCAGGAGTAGCACGGGTCGAGCGATCCGACGATCAGCGCCGCGTCACCCACGGTGTTGCCGCGGAACATGTAGCGCAGGACCGGCCAGTTGCTGTACGTGGCGGCCTTGGCGCGCCAGCGGTAGCACTTCTGGTTATTGCCGAGCATGGCCCAGTGCACGTCCTCGCCGCGCGGCGCCTCGGTGGCGCCGATGGCGTACTTGTGCGGGGTGTACTCCCAATCCGTGGTGAGGATGGGGCCCGACGGGCAGTTCTCGAGCATGGTCTCGATCATGTCGATCGAATCGTAGACCTCCTGGATGCGAACGGCGGTACGGCCGAAGGCATCGCAGGTGTCGGCCGTGGCGGCGTGCATCTTTTGGACGTCCGGATCGGCGTAGCCGTCGAAGGGATGGTCAAAGCGCACGTCGCGGGCATAGCCCGAGCCACGCATGAGCGGGCCGACCGGCGAGAAATCGCGTGCGATCTTGCGGTCCAAGATGCCGATGCCACTCGTACGCTCAATAAAGTTGGGCGTGGAGAGCAAGACGTCGACGAGCTCCTGAACCTCGGAGCGCAGCTGGTGGATGGTCGTAAGGGTGGAGAGCTTCTGCTCGGCCAAAATGTCGCGACGCACGCCGCCGATCACGTTGAGGCCGTAGGTCTTGCGGTGACCGGAGAGCTTCTCGGCCAGGTCCATGGACTTCTCGCGGACGCGGAAGAACTGCTGGAAGCCGGAGTCGAAGCCTGTGTAGTGCGACGCCAGGCCAATGTTGAGCAGATGCGAGTGCAGGCGCTCGACCTCGAGCATGATAGCGCGGATGTACTGGGCGCGCGGCGGGACATGAATGCCCTGGGCGCGCTCGACGGCCTCGGCATAGGCCACCGAGTGGGCGCAGCCGCAGATGCCGCAGATGCGGTCGGCGAGGAACGTCACGGCGTCATAGTTCAGGCGCGTCTCGGCGACCTTCTCCATACCGCGGTGCACGTAGAACAGACGGTAGTCGGCGTCCACGATCGTCTCGCCCTCAACGAACAGGCGGAAGTGGCCGGGCTCGTCGGAGGTAATGTGCAACGGGCCCATGGGGACGAGCGTCGTCTCCTTGCCCTTGGTATCGGCCAAGAACTCGTAGTTTTCCATGTCGCTCGCGGGAGCGGGACGGAAGCGGTAGTCCATGGAGTCCTTGCGCAGCGGGTACAGGCCGCTTGGCCAATCGTCGGGCAGCACCAGGCGACGACGATCGGGAAGGCCCTCGGGAATCAGGCCGAACATATCGCGCAGCTCGCGCTCGCCCCACACGCAGGCGGGGACGAACGGCGTCACGGACGGGAACGTCATCTTGGCGGGATCGACCTCGGTGCGCACGGTCACCCAGCCGGGGTCCTCCCCCTCCATGGAGATGACGTAGTACACGGCGTAACGGCCGCACAGACTGCGCTCGTCGTTGCCGATGATCACGGGAATCCAGCCGTAGCGCTCGTAATACAGGTAGTGGACGGCCTCGGGCAGCTTGTCCTGCTTAACGGTAATCGTCAGCTGGTCCTCACACTGCCACTCGACCTTCTCGATGCAGCCCGGAACGGCGCGGCGCAGGGCCTCGACATGGCTCTCGCAGCGACGGGCATACACCTTGTTCTCAGTTTCAATCATTCGTTACTCCACCTCGCTCTGAGCGGTCTCGGTACCGAACACAGCGCGGTACATCGGCGTCGCGTGAAGCTCCTCGGTGCTCTGCTCGAGCACGATGCCGGTCGCGGTCTCCACACCGTGTACGAGAGGCAGCGGGGTGGCGATGCCAAACCACAAGATCATGACAGCCAGGATGATTTCGGGGATAAGCATGAGCGCCGGGGCCTCATGCTTGCCCATGCCCTGGGGTGCATGGCCGAATACCGACTTGAGTGCGATGCGGGTGAGCGCGGAGATGGCCACGGTAAGACCGAGGGCGACCACGACGACCAGCCACATGGGACCGGCGGTAACACCGGCGACAAAAGTCAGGAACTCGGAGATAAACATACCGAAGGGCGGGAAGGCACCAAGGCCGAGCAGCGCCAGGACGGCGAGCGCGGCGGTTGCGGGGGCAACCTCGACGACACCCTGGATCTTAGCCAGGCTACGCGTGCCAAAGGCGTGCTGAATGTTGCCGGACACGCAGAAGGCAAGCGTCTTGGTAAAGCCGTGGAACACGCAGTGCAGCAGGGCCGCGGCGATACCCAGCGGGCCACCGATACCCAGGCACAGGGCGATAACGCCCACGTTCTCCACAGACGAGTACGCAAAGCGGCGCTTGAGGTCGTCCTGGCGAAACATCGAAAGTGCCGCCACCAAAATGGACAGCGTGCCGACGATCAGCAGCAAAAGTTGCGGATACTCGGCGCCCACGGCCTGGATGGTAAAGCCGTAGAAGCGCATGATCACGAGCATGGCGCACTTAAGCAGCACACCCGAGAGCAGGGCCGAGACAGGGCTCGGGGCCTGGGAGTGGGCATCGGGCAGCCAAGTGTGCATGGGGAACAGACCGGCCTTGGTGCCAAAGCCGATCACGATAAACGCAAAGGCGAGGCGCATGAGCGTCGGGTCGAACTGGTCGGCATACGGCAGCACGCACGACAGGAATGCGGCCTCGTGGGCATTGGGAATCACGTCGGCGGCGTTGGCGTAGATCAGCAGCGTACCGAACAAGCCAAAGGCCACGCCGGCGGTGCAGACCATCGCATACTTCCAAGAAGCCTCGAGGGCCGTCTTGTTCTTGTAGATACCCACGAGGAACACGGTGGAAAGCGTGGTTGCCTCCACGGCGGCCCACGTGAGGATCATGTTGTTGGACAGGCACGCGAGCAGCATGGTGAACACAAACAGGCTAAACAGCGCAAAATACTGCTTTGCGCGCTCGGCGGGCATGGAGCCCTCCTCGATATCGGCCTTTACATAGGGCAGCGAGAACAGCCCCGTAAGAAAACCAATAAAGCCGATGAGCAGCACAAAGATGGCGCCCAGTGAATCGAGGTGGAACCACAGGCCAAGAGCGCTCGCGGTTTCGCCGCTCATAAGGACGTCACCGGCCGTCATAATCGACAGCACCAGGACGGCTGCGACGGAGACCAGGTTGAGACCGGCAAACACGTTATAGGACGTGTTCTTGGGCAAAAATGCCATGACCAGCGAGAACACCAAAGGAGTCGCGAGCAGGGCGAGAATCAACGTTTCCATGGACTACCCCCTCAGCTCGGACAGGTCGCGCGCATCGAGCGAGTGGGAGTCGTCCCAAATGCGACGCACGACGATGGACATGATGATGACGGCAAAGATGGCGTCGGTGGCGATACCGATCTCGATAATCTCGGGAGCGGTGGGGGCCAAAAGCGCGAGCGTCACATGGCTGCCGTTTTCCATAAGGCAGTATCCAAAGATCTGCTTCATGATGTTGCGCTGCGAGATGATGCAGGTGAGGCCCACAAAGAAGTGAGCGAAGCTAATAGCGAGCGCAGGCGTTGCGACCTCGGCCGTGGGCAGGCTGATCTGCGTCACGACGGCAAAGCAGATCGCGACCTCGACGGCGATGATGCAGATGGCCCACGCGGGCTTAAGGCCGGCCTTGAGCGATGCGTCGCTCGGCTCGCCCATCTTCTTGTATGCGCGGTTAAGGATATAAGGGACCAGGACGACCTTGGTGATAAAGGCAGATCCAGCCCACATAAGCAGCTCCTGCGCACCGGTAGTGGCACCGAGCGTGGCGAGCAGTCCCACGAGCACCAGCGACTGCACCGCATACCAGCTGATGGCATGCTTGATGTTCTTTGAGACGACCACCATGGTGGACGTGACGATCAGAAGGCCGCCAAGGATGTTGACGATCGAATAACCCATGTCGTTCTACCTCCTAACCGATCCAGCTGGCCGAAAGCGGGCCGCTGACGATAACCATGATGATGAGCACGATGAACACGAACGCCATCGCGCGGGGAAGCGGGGCTCCCGCAGCGACCTCGTCGCTCGGCTCGCCGGGCAGGCAATAGCCCATCCACTTGAGGAACCAGGCGAAGGTGGCGACGGTCTCGGCAACCATGATGCACACGAGCACCAGGATCGCAACGTTGCCGGCACCAACAGAGAAGCCGCCGGCGATGATCTGGAACTTCGAGAAGAACGTGTTCATGGGCGGCACGCCGGCAATGGCGAGCGCGGCGACACCAAAGCCCACGCCCGAGATCGGGTACTTCTTTACGATGCCGCGAAGCTTGGGCAGCATACGCGTGCCGAGCGTGAAGGAGAACGAACCGGCGATCAGGAAGAACAGCGTCTTGGCGAAAGCGTGGTTAAAGATGTGACACACGGCGCCATCAAAGGCCAGCTGGCTGCCAAAGACCGAAAGGCCCAGACCAAAGAACACATAGGAGAGCTGGGCGATCGTGGAGAAGGCCAGCAGGCGCTTCATGTCCTTTTGCGGCAGGTACATAAGGAAACCAAAGAGCATGGTGACCATGGCGTCGATAATGGCAACCCAGCCAACGATCTCGGGAACCTCGCCGGCAGAGACGAGTGCGCGCGCGAACACGCACACGCCGACCTTGACCATCGAGGCACCATGCAGGTAGGCCGAAACAGGCGTCGGCGCCTCCATGGCCGAAGGCAGCCACATGTACATGGGAACCTGTGCGGACTTGGCCCAGGCCGCAAACAGCACGAGCAAAAGGACGATAGCCTTGAGCTTGGCGTCGAGGCCGGCAATCGCGGTAATGGCGAAGGTGCCAGTGTGGGCAAACACGATGGCGGCGCCCAGATACAGGCCGAGCGCACCGATATGCGTAATGATCAGGGCCTTCATGCCGGCCTTCTTGGCCGTAGGCGTCATGTAGTAGCTAATGAGGCCCCAAGAGCACGCACCCGTGATCTCAAAGAACACGAGCTGCCCCAAAAGGGTCGAGCTGTACACGAGGCCGGCCATGGCGCCGATGAAGGTCGCGAGGTACGCGTAGAAGCGACGACGCGGCGCGTCGGGATGCTCACGGTTATTCTCGCTCATATAGGGAATCGAATAGATCACGACAAGCAGGCCGATACCCACAAAGGCGGGCGCGAGCAGCGTGCTCATGCGATCGAAGGTGAATCCCATGACGAGGGTCTGCCCAAACGAGATCAGGGGGACCTGCGTGTCGGGCATGCCGGCGCCAGCGAAATTCGCGGCGAGGGCGATGGTGCAGACCGTCGAGACGGCGGCACCCAAAACGCTGAACCACTTGGCGTACGGACGGGGGAACAGGGCGACGAGCACCGAAGCCACCATCGGGGCCGCGATAGCGACCAAGCCGAGAAGGGACAGACTGACTGCAAATGACATTGTTTCTCCCTTCTCTTACACGCCGACGACCACGAAGACAAACGCCAGAACGGCGATGCCCACGACGGCCCAGGTCTGATTGCCGAGCACCTTAAAACGCGAGCGCGAGCAGGAGTTCTCGATCACGCCGCATACGACAAAGTCGATAAGGCACTTCACCAGGAAGATGACCGCGCCCAGAACGGCGGCGGCGCCCACAGTCGCGGGCTCGCCCCAGGGGACGAAGATCGCGCAGAACCAGGCGACGACCAGGACCTGCTTCATGGACATGGCGAGCTTGGCCATGGCGAGCGACGGGCCGGAAAGCTCGGCGAGCGGACCTTCCTGAAGCTCTTGCTCGGCCTCGGCCTGATCAAACGGCAGCTTGCCGAGTTCCATGTAGCAGGCAATCGCAAAGGCGATGCCGGCGAGGATCACGGCGACCGGCGCGTCGACGGCGCCCGTCATGATGTGCTGACCCATGGTGGCGATGTCGGTGGAGCCGCACACCAGGGCGGCGGCAAACAGCGCCAGTAGCATGGACGGCTCGATGAGCACGCTCATGAGCAGCTCGCGGACGCCGCCGATACCGGCGTAGGCGTTGGACGAATCCACACCGCAGAGGGCGAAGAAGAAGCGGGCGAGCGCCAGGCTGTACATGATGGTGATGGCGTCACCAAAGACCGGGATGGGGCTTTGTGCCGTAAAGAGCGGCAGGCCCATCGCGAGCATAAAGGCGACGGCGAAGAACAGCGGCGGCATAATGCGCAGCGCAAAGCTCGCGTCCTCGCTCTGGGACTCGGGGCGCGCAAAGAGCTTGGCCAGGTCGCGATAGTCCTGCATGATGCTGGGGCCGCGACGGTTGTGCATCTTGGCGCGGATCACGCGGCCGAGACCGGAGAAGAACGGCGCGACGGCCATAACGACCACGCCCTGCAGAACGGCAAGTACGATGTTGTTCATGCTCTCCCCTCCTTAACCCATTTGCACGGCGAGCACGAGGAACACCACGAGTGCCGCGACGATGTAGCAGATATAGATGCTGTAGTTGCCGCCTTCGAGCTTAGTCGCGAGGTCGGCGAGCTTCTCGACACCCTTATGCGGGGCATCGACGAGAACCTTGTCGGGTACGGGCTCCACAGCCTCGGCCACACCGATGAGCTTCTGGAAGAAGTGCGCGATGGACCAGCAGACGGCCGTGCAGCGGTCGCGCAGCGTGTAGAGCGGCTGCATAAACCAGGACACCTCGGAGGCAAAGGTCGTGGCCACGACGGGCATATGCTCGTTGGGAGCATAACCGCATGCCCACGGCTGGGACTTCTGCACCTTGCCGACGGTCTTGAGCTTGCGATAACCGCAGGCAAGGCCGACGAGCACCACGAGCGCAATGGCGATCGCGGGCGTGGAGGTGGCAGCGCCGGAGTACTGGTTCATGAGCTCCATGCCCTCGGCGGCAAACACGCCACCGTACGGATGCAGCACGGACGCGGCGACATCGACCAGCACGGGCGCGATCACGGGAGCGCCAATGCCCAGCACGACGCAGATGGCCGCGAGCAGGCCCTGTGCAAACACCATGGGGGCAGGAACCTCCTTGGCATTGGACGCGGCCTCGGAGCGGGGCGCGGAGGCAAAGGAGACGCCATAGGCCTTGACGAAGCACGTGACGGCCAGTGCGCCGGTAATTGCGAGCGCGACGGCAGCGAACACGGCCACGATCATGACGGCCTTGTCGCCCTGCATGGCGGCGTTAAACAGCGACTGGTAGGTAAACCACTCGGACACAAATCCGTTGAAGGGCGGGATGGCCGAGATGGCAAGCGCGCCAATAAGGAAGCAGATGGCCGTTGCCGGCATACGACGGAACAGGCCGCCCATCTTCTCCATATTGCGCGTACCCGTGGAGTACAGCAGCGCACCGGCGCCCAAGAACAGCTCGCCCTTAAACATCGCGTGGTTAAACGTGTGGTAGAGGGCGGCCATCAAAGCCAGGACGGCGATGCCGACAGAGTTGAGCGCCATGGCGGCCATGGAAGCGCCGACGCCGAGCAGAATGATGCCGATGTTCTCGACGGAGTGATAGGCCAGCAGGCGCTTGATGTCATGCTCCTGCAGGGCGAAGGCCACGCCGAGGACCGACGAGATCGCACCGAAGACCATGACCATAAGGCCCCACCAGACCTGAACGCCCGAGGCGGAGAGCAGGTCGAGACCAACCTTGAGGATGCCGAAGATACCGATCTTGATCATGCCGCCGGACATGAGGGCAGACACGTTGGACGGCGCCTCGGGATGTGCCTTGGGCAGCCAGCCGTGCAGCGGGATGATACCGGCCTTGGCGCCAAAGCCAAAGAAGGCGAGCACGAAGCACACGGATGCGACCGCGGGGCTAAACTGCGTGGCGCGGAAATCCGCAAAGGCAAACGAGCCACCGGCGAAGTTGGTCATGGTGAGGAAGCTCGCCATGATGAGCACAAAGCCCACATGCGCGATCACAAAGTAGAGCCAACCGCCGTGGATGGAGTTCTCGTTCTCCTCGATCACGACCAGGAAGTACGAGGTCAGCGACATGAGCTCAAAGGCGACCAAGAACCAAAACACGTTGTCGGCGGTGATGACGAGCATCATGGACGCCACGAAGGTGTTAAAGAAGAAGCCGGCGCGGCCCTTTTTGCCCGGGTACTCATCAAAGTAGTTGAGACCGTAGATCGAACCGGCAAACGCGAGCACCGAGATGAGCGCCACGAACAGACCGGACAGCTGATTGAGCAGCAGCTGGAAATGGGCAAACGGGAAGAACACGATGGTGTCGACCGACGTGACATCGCCCAGCACGGCCTGGATACCAGCCACAAACGAAAGCACCGCGGCGACGGCGCCGATAAGGCAGCCGGCGGTCTTGGCGGCGTTATCGGCCTTGATCAGCAGAACCGAGGCGAGCGCACCGATGCACGAGACGGCAAGCGATGCGATAAACAGCGTCATGCTATCCATTGTTTACGCTCCCTTCTGCTTTCTCGGACAGGCCCTGGGCCACAGCGGTAACGTCAACGGACGGACCGTTTTCAATCGAGCGCAGGCGCTTGGCCTCGTCGAGCTCGCGATCGGCCGCGCCGCCCATGACGGTCAGCGCCTTGGTGGGGCACGCCGCCACACAATGCGGGCCGTCCGGATCGAAGGCACACAGGTCGCACTTGACGGCGCAGGTGTACTGGCCAGGAGCCCACGTAAGCAGGCTGCTCAGGGACTTAGGATACGAAGGCGTCGGGTCGCACATGCCTGCGACACCGGCGATAGACGTGCCATCGGGATGGATGGCTCCGAAGGGGCACGCGATGGCGCACAGCCTGCACCCGATGCACTCCTGCTCCTTGACGTGAATGCGATCGCCATCGTGCTCGATGGCATTCACCGGGCAAACCTCGGCGCAGGGAGCACCCTCGCAATGGTGGCAGGCAAGGGCGGCCGAAATACCGCCGGTCTTCACGAGCGCCAGGCGCGGCGTATCCTGAAGACCCTGCATCCGGTGGGCGTCGGCACAGGCGGACTGGCATGTTCCGCAGCCGATGCACCTCTCCGGGTTGATGTCGATGAAGCGGTTCATCCCCACTTCCTTTCAAAATAACGGGCCGGGCTCCCGAACGTACGGGACGCCCGGCCCAAAAAGCCAACGAGAACGGGACTACACGATTTGGTTCACGTGCGTCTCGTCGTCGAACTTGGCGGCGCCAGGCTCAACGTCCTGGGGGGCAGCGGCGTCCACCAGAGCCTGCTTGAGCTCGGTGTACTGACGCTCTACCTCGCCCTCTGCCCAAACCTGGTCGGCAATGGCGTCGACCTGGCAGGCGGAGAACTTGTCCTCGGGCGTATGCGAGACCGGGTCGACCTTGTGAATGGTCAGCTCGTTGCACTTGCCGATCCACCACTGGTAGGTCATGTAGACCGTGCCCTTATTGATGCGATCGCTCACGTCGGCGCGGCTGTATACCTGGCCGCGGCGGCTGTGAATCGAGACGATGTCGCCGTTCTTGATGCCGCGCGCCTGGGCGTCCGCGGGATTCATGCGGACAAAGCCGGGCTCGTCGGCGAGCAGCGCCAGCGTCTTGCAGTTGCCGGTCATCGAGCGGCAGCTGTAGTGACCGACCTCGCGGACGGTGCACAGAATGAGCGGGTACTCATCGTCGGGAAGCTCGGAGGGCGCCTCCCAGTCGTGCGCCATCAGGTTGGCGCGGCCGTCCTTGGTGGTGAACTTGCCACCAGCGAACATGTCGGGCGTACCGTGGTCGTTCACATCGGTGCTCTTGACCGGCCACTGGGCGTAACCGCCCTCGGGAGCCATCTTCTCGTAGGTCGCGCCCACAAAGTTGGGGCACAGGCTAATGCACTCGTTCCAGATCTGCTCGGTGTTGTCGTAGTGCATGGGATAGCCCATACGCGTGGACAGGTCCGCGAAGATCTCCCAGTCGTGGCGGCACTCGCCCTTGGGCGGAACAGCCGCGTCAAAGTGCTGGAAGCTACGGTCGGATGCGGTAAAGACACCCTCGTGCTCGCCCCAAGAGGTAGCGGGCAGGATGACGTCGGCGAGCATGGTCGTCTGCGTCATAAAGATGTCCTGGCAAATGAACAGATCCAGCTCGGAGAGCGTCTTGCGCATACCGGCCGAATCGGGCTCGGTCTGCACCGGGTCCTCGCCGTAGTTGTAGAAGCAGTGCACCTTGCCCTCGTCGACCAGGTGGCCCAGGTCGGTGAGCTTGTAGCCCTCCTCGAGCGGGAGCTTTTCCTCGGGCACGCCCCAAGCCTTTGCAAACTTGGCGCGCACGGCGGGGTCGGTGACTTTCTGGTAGCCAGGGTACAGGTTAGGCAGCATGCCCATATCGCAGGAGCCCTGGACGTTGTTCTGACCACGCACGGGCGCGAGGCCGGAATTGGGTTTGCCGATCTGGCCGGCAACGCAGGCGATGGAGGCGATGGTGTGCACCGTCTTCAGGTTCTGCTTCTGCTGGCATACGCCCATGCCCCAGCCAATGATGGCGGAGGGCTTCGCCGTGGCGTACATCTCGGCAGCTTGGTGGATCAACGCGGGCTCGACACCCGTGATGTCCTGTACGGATTCGGGAGTGTAGTTCTTGATGGTCTCCCACCACTCGTCAAAGCCGTTCGTGTGCTCGGCGACGAATTCCTTGTCGTAGAGGCCATCGTTGACCAAGCAGTTGGCAAAGGCGTTGAGGAACGCGACGTTGCAACCGTTCTTGATCGGAAGGTAGAGATCGGCGATACGCGCGGTTTCGATATGGCGCGGGTCGGCGACGATGATCTTGCAACCCTTTTCTTTGGCTCGCACGATACGCCTTGCGACGATGGGGTGCGAATCGGCAGGGTTATAGCCGAAGAGGAAAATGCAGCCCGCATCCTCCATACCGGGGATGGAGCATGACATGCAACCTGAACCAACCGTGTCCATCAGACCGAGGACAGTAGGGCCGTGTCAAGTACGGGCGCAGTTGTCTACGCTGTGGGTGCCGATGCACGCACGCGTAAACTTCTGCATGACGTAGTTCGCCTCATTGCGCCGCCTCGCGAAGAGCCGGTGGTCATGACAGCGTTAGGACCATATTCGTCAATTATGGCCTGCATCTTAGATGCGGTGAAATCCAGTGCCTCGTCCCAGCTTACGCGCTCAAGATCCGCGCCCTTGGTGCGGCGGATCATCGGGTGCAGTACGCGAGGAGTCAAGATCTTGGTGTCGTTGATGAAGTCATAGCCGCTCATGCCCTTAAGGCACAGCTCGCTCTGGTTGGTGATGCCGTTGAGCGGCTCGGTGCCCACGACCTGGCCGTTTTGGACCAGGAGGTTAAACTGGCAACCGGCGCCGCAGTACGGGCAGATCACTTTATGCTTCTCCATGACACCCTCCTTCCTTTTTCTGCTACCGATTACTCGGTACTTATTTGACAATCATTGGGCCTGTCGCCCCAACGCTTACGCCTCGTTTTCGATGGTGGCGCGGGCACGCTCGGCAGTCAGTTCTGCCAGGCGCTCCTCGTCTACCAGGGTGAGGCCCTTGGTCGGGCACGCCTCGGCACACGCCGGACCGCCGGGACGGTCCACGCACAGGTCGCACTTGAGCACGAAGCTCTTGGTCTGCGAACCCACGCGAACGTCGCCCATCAAGACCGGAACCTGCGTGGTCGCCACGCTCACGGCGCCAAAGGGGCATGCCATGACGCAGCTCTTGCAGCCGATGCAGTTGTCCTCGTTGACGCCGATACGATGGTTCTTTGGATCAAAGAACAAGGCGCCCGTAGGACAGGCCTTCGCGCACGGGGCATCCTCGCAGTGATGGCAAGCCACCGGTGCGGAGATCTCGTACGTACGCGTCACGCGCAGGCGCGGCGCGGCGATGTTGCCGGGGATGTCGTGCGCCTCGATGCACGCCGCCATACAGGTTTGGCACCCAATGCAGCGTGAGGAATCGGCTACGACTCGTTTATTGCCCATGTTGTTCACTCCCTCCTGAATCCCATGCCGGAGAGACCCTGTCGACGTTGCCCCGGACCGCCCGTGGTCCGGCATCGGCGTATCGAGTGCATGCGGCGAAACAGGCACTTCGATAGAATTCCTCCAACGATATACAGGTTAAATATACGCAGTTGCAGGTGGCAAACTTGAGCATAGGCCCTGCAATACGGGTGTATTGCAGGGGTTTTGGCAGGTTGGAATTATTCTCTAGAAGCTATAAAGGTAAGTGTATTACATGCGTACGCCTCAGAGATTTTTATGCGCTCTCATTTTGGATGTACTACGCTTGTATTCGTGTTTATGGTTATCAACTTGAGTGAAATAAAGTAATCGTTATAAGATGCTCAAGTATCGGCACATGCCGCATTTGACCGACTATATTGCACGCTCATTAAGGGGGCCAGTGATGTCATCGACTCAAAAAAGAGCCATCCTGCAGGTGCGCATTCGCGAGGAAGACAAGCAGCATGCCGAGCATCTCTACGATGCCATGGGCACATCGCTCGCCGAGGCTGTCCGCTTATTTGTCGCGCAAAGCATTTTGATGCGCAAGCTCCCCTTTCAGCCGGTCGCCGTGCGCTCAGAGAACGGCACCGCCGCCTATGGATCGCTCAAAGCATATGGTGACCCCAATCGCCGCTCCGAAGAGCGCAATGCCTGGATTGAGTACCTTGCCACAGAAAGCGACGATTCGATTTTGGGTCCCGAGGAAGTAGATATCCATGAGTAGCACCATCATCGACGAGACCGTCATCCTGCGCTACCTGCTTGACGACGACGAGGTTCTGTCACCGCGCGCCGCCAAGGTCATCGCCACGCGCACCGCTCGCGTCTACCCCGAAATCATCACGCGCGTCGTGGTCACACTGCGCGACGTCTATAAGGTTCCCCGCGTTGAGATTACTGCGGCCATGAAGAGGTTGCTCGATGACGTCATGGTCGACGAGCCCACCGTTGTCGCCCTTGCCGTCAAACTCTTTGGCAAGACCCATATGGACTTTACCGACTGCCTCCTCGCAGCCCGAACCGCCATCTACAACGATGATGTCGTGAGCTTTGGCAAGCCCATCATCCAAGGCATGATCGACTACCGCCGCCAGCGCCAAACCGCCGCCGACGCCCGCGACCGCGCCGCCGAAGCCCGCAGCCGAAGCACCGACTCCACCATCGACAAGCTCCGCCACCAATCCCGCCACTAACCGACAGGCAACGGCATCGCCCGCCACTCAGCCCCATCCCCTCTTAAGTTGCGGTGAAATAGTTCCTGGATTTAGGCTTATTCGAGCTTTTCAGAAATTAATTCACCGCAACTTCCAGGTTGGCCATCCGAAACCGGCAGCTTTGGACCGCGAATGCCACCGTTCGCCACGAAATGGACCCATCTACTACGTTTAACCGATTGCCCTCGACCATACCAAAATCAGAATAATCAAAACCGCTGGTAGACGGCTTGCTGATTTTCCGAAAATGCTGCTATGGTCGACCCCTGCGGGCCAAACGTAGTAAATGGGCCGTTTTCGTGGCTCAGCACCAGACCAGTCATTTTGGGGCAGGGCTTTTTTTGCCACATTTGCCAGCCGATCGCTAGAGCAGTCAAAAACCCGCTCCAAATTAGCTACCCCGGACTTCAATGGGTTCGCAAAAGCCAAAAGACAGTCCGTATTTAACCGCAACTTAGGTGGGCGCGGAGCGGGTTCGATTCCCGTCGCCCGGCGCGTAAACAAAAACAGCTCTGATCCCCAAAGGAAACCAAAGCCGTTAAAACAATTCTTATGGAGCGGGCGACGGGAATCGAACCCGCGTCATCAGCTTGGAAGGCTGGGGTTCTACCATTGAACTACGCCCGCAAGATATGGTCGGGACGACAGGATTTGAACCTGCGACATCCTGCTCCCAAAGCAGGCGCGCTACCAAACTGCGCCACGTCCCGAAGGTGTTGAGCAGCTAAGGTCTAAACCTTGCGTGTCCCAAAGCGAAGGAAATTATAGGGGAGACTCCCCGCCTGTGCAAGCATTGATGCCTTAGCTCCTCGAATGTGCGACAAAACGACTATGGAGCAGACCGATCACAAACGCCACCACGGCAACCGGCGCCCACGCGGCTCCAATGTCCGCCAGCGGCAGCGCATCGAACGGCAGCCACGCACCCGCAAAGAACGCGTCTCGAACCGAGGTAATCACGCTCTGCACCGCGACAACGCCGCCGACCCAAACCCACACCTGCGGATGCGCGTCGCAAAAACCGTGCACCAGGCCCATAAGCACCAGCACGATGGCAACGGGATACAAGGCGTTGAGCATGGGCACCGAGAACATAAGGATCACGTCGAGGCCCACGTTGGAGAGTACGCACGAAAACGCCGCGAACACAAAGGCGAGAATCGCGAAGGGGCGGCGCATGGCCTCCTCGGAGGCCTCCACTCCCCCTTCAACCACGTACGTCTCGCAGAAGTAACGCGAGCAGCAGCTAATAAGACCGATGCACACGTTCATGCAGGCAAGGAAAAAGATCGCAAAGACCACGACCGTGCCGGCAAGGCCAAAGTGCATGGAGGCCGAACGGGCGAGGATGGCGGCGCCGTTGGTAGCGTCGGGCATCACGGTGCCGAGCTGCGTGCCGGCAAGCGCCAGGCCGCAGTAGATGATGGCCATGAGTACGCCGGCAATCACACCGGAGCGCGAAATCTCAAAGGCCACGCGCTTGTCATCGGTAACACCCAACTCGTGGATGGTCTCGGCGATGATGATGCCGAAGGCGAGCGACGCGAGCAGGTCCATGGTCTGATAGCCAGTCAGAAAGCCCTGCACGGCGGCGCCTGCATCGTAAGGAGCCAGAGGCGCGGCAGCCGGTCCCAGCGGCGAGATCACGGCAGCACCCACGACCAGCACAATGAGCGCAATGAGCGCGGGGCCCGTAATGCGGCCGAGCACGCGTGTGATGACACCCGGGCGCAGCGTGAGCGCAAACGCGACGACAAAGAAGCCAACGGCAAACACCAGGCGAGCCGTACCGAGCGAGACGCCCTCGGGCAGCAGCGGCACCAGCATCTCGAAGGCCGTGGAGCTCGTGCGCGGAATAGCCAGGCACGGGCCGATGGCCAGATACACCGCCGCGACAAAGAACTCACCGAACTTGGGGTGCACGCGGCCGGCAAGCTCACGCGCCGTTCCGGCGAGCGCCACGGCGATAAAGCCCATAACAGGCAGGCCGATGGCAGCAATCAAAAAGCCAATCATGGCAAGTGGCGTGGCGGTACCGGCCTGAAGTGCCAGCAACGGCGGAATGATGAGGTTACCGGCGCCAAAGAGCATCGAGAACAGCGCAATGCCGACGGTAACGACATGGTCGGAGCGCAGGCCGCGCGGGGCGGATGAGGCCATGGGCACACCTTTCGGGTCGAAACAAAAACGGGACGGGCAAAAACACCCGTCCCGCAAGTATATACGCTCTAGCAGGCTAAATCGCGCAAAGCGTCAATCGCGGTGTCGACTTCCTCGGCCGTATTGAAATAGCCAAACGAGAATCGGACGACACCCTGGCGCTCGGTTCCCAGCGCGCGGTGCATGAGCGGAGCGCAATGGGCGCCGGGGCGCGTCGCAATCCCCCACCCTTGCATGAGCGCGTCCGAGATCTCGGCCGAATCGATATCGCCCACGTTGAGTGAGACGATCGCCGAGCGCACGGGCTGATCAAACGCACCGTAGAGCGCAATGCCGGGGATTTCGCGCACACCGGCAAGGAAGCGATCAGCGAGCGCACGCTCGTGGGCAGCAATCGCCTCGACCCCACCCTGGGCGTCGATAAAGTCGAGGCCGGCAGAAAGTCCCGCGATGCCGTGACCGTTGAGCGTGCCCGCCTCAAGGCGCGTGGGCCACTCAAGCGGCTGCAGTGCATCGAAGCTGTGCACACCCGTGCCGCCCATGGCCCACGGAGCCACGTCAATGCCCTCCGCCACGGCCAGCCCGCCGGTCCCTTGCGGACCCATGAGCCCCTTGTGGCCGGTAAAGCACACGACGTCGAGCCCCATGGCCTGCATATCGATATGCGCCGTGCCGGCAGACTGAGAGGCATCGACGATCAACAGCGCGCCGGCCGCATGCGCGATGGCCACCACGCGCGCAATGTCGACCGCGTTACCGGTCACATTGGAGGCGTGCGTCACCACCACGGCGCGCGTACCGGACGTGACCAGCCGCTCGAGCTCGTCGTAGTCGAGCACGCCGCTCGCATCGCAACCCGCATGCTCAACCGTCACACCCTGCTCCGTCGCCAAGCGATTGAGCGGACGCAGCACGGAATTGTGCTCAAGCACCGTCGTGACCACGCGGTCGCCGGGGCGCACCACCCCGTTGATGGCGGTGTTGAGCGCCGCCGTGGAGTTGGGCGTAAAACACACATGGTCCGCCCTCGGGCAACCAAAAAGGCGCGCAAGCTTGGCGCGGCAAGCGTGAATCGTACGAGCGGCATCGAGGGCACCCGACGTGGCACCGCGCCCGGCATTGCCGAGCGAGCACATCGCCTGCGTCACCGCATCGATGACCGTCTGCGGCTTGTGCATGGTCGTCGCCGCGTTATCCAGGTAGATCATCGCACGACCTCCCACATATCGATCACGGTAAAGCCCTCGGTGGGAACGCCTGCCGCGGCAAGCTCGCCGCGTAGCAGTTCCTCATCTGCAGGCAGGGCTTTCCACGCCAGACCGCAGCCAGCGGCGACCTCCCCGGGCACGGGAATCGTTCGCCCGGGAAGGCCGCGCTCGACGCACAGGGACTCGCAGCCCATGGCGGCCGCCGTGGTGGGAAACGTGATGACAAGCGCCGGGCGCTTCTCCCTCATGGCAACTCCAACCAATACGCTACGGGCGCACGACGCGCACGGCCTGCTCCATCTTCTCCACGATCACGTACATGTTGGTGACCTCGCCCACCGCAAGCTGGTCTTTAATGCCATAGTGGTCCAGGCAGGTGCCGCAGGTAAGGATCTCGACGCCCTGCTCGGCCAGACCCTTCAGGTCGTCGAGCACCGGTGAGCCCTCGACGGTGAGCTTGGCGCCGCCGTTATAGAACAGCATGGTCGAGGGCAGCTCCTCCTGCTGTGTCACGGCAAAGATGAAGGCCTTCATGAGCTTGTGGCCCAGCTCGTCGTCGCCGCGGCCCATGCAGTCGGTGTAGACGGAGATGACGAGCTTGCCCTTGCCGGCGCTGGCATCACAGAAGGCAGTGCCATCCTGCTCGGGATCGGCCACGGCAACGGCGCCAGAGGTCGCCACGGTCACGTGCCACTCGGCGTCAGAAACCTTCTCGACCGAGGCCGTGCAGCCCTTCTCCTGCGCCATCTTGGAGATGTTCTTGACGGCGGTCTCGTTATCGACCGAGGTCACGACGGTGCCCTCGCCATCGAGCTGCTTCAGAGCTTTGAGCGTCTTGACGACGGGCAGCGGGCAGGCATCGCCCATGGCATTGACTTCAATCTTGGTAGACATATTTTTTCCTTTCGAATAAATCGTTTTAGAACTGTACATAGCTCAATAAACGTGTCGTTAACGGACAACGTGGACGGCAGGACCGTCCGGCACCGGCTCGCACACGCGGCCGATTGTGGCGGCAACACGCCCCTCGGCATGCAGACGGCACGCAAGCTCATCCACATCGGCAGCAGGCGCCGCGATAAGCAGGCCACCAGACGTCTGTGGATCGTACAGCGCGTCGAGCATACCTGGCTCCAGGTCCTCGTCGGCAGCCACGCGCGGGCCAAAGAAGTCCTGGTTGCGATAGGAGCCCGCGGGGATAATGCCCAGACGCGCCATGTCGAGCACCTGATCAAAGAGTGGCACCGCTCCCGAGGCAAGCTCAACCTGCACGCCCGAGCCCTCGGCCATCTCGCACGCATGCCCGATCAGACCAAAGCCCGTAATGTCGGTGCAGCCGTGAAGCTCAAGTCCCTCGGCCAGACGAATCGGCGCCTCGTTGAGGATGCACATCGAGTCAAACATGGCTGCGGCCTCGTCTTGCTCGATGAGCTCGCCCTTAATGGCCGTGGTGATGATGCCCGAGCCGATCGCCTTGGTCAGCAGCAGAACATCGCCCACGCGTGCGCCGCTGTTGGCGAGCATGCGGTCGAGCGCGACAAAACCACTCACGGACAGGCCGTACTTGGGCTCGTCATCGTTGATGGTATGGCCGCCCGCGATGGAGCAACCCGCCTCGACGCACTTGTCGGCGCCGCCCGCCAGAATCTGGCCGGCGACCTCGATGCCCAGGCAGCTCGGGATGCACAGCAAGTTCATGGCATGGCTCGGCCGCCCGCCCATGGCGTAGATGTCCGACAGCGAGTTGGCCGCGGCGATCTGGCCAAACAGGAACGGGTCGTCGACCATCGGCGGGAAGAAGTCGATGGACTGCACGAGACCAAGGTTCTCCCCTACGCGGAAGACGCTCGCATCGTCGGAGGTATCGAACCCCACGAGCAAGTTGTCGTTATGCACATTGGGTAAATCGCCCAGGACCTGGGCGAGGGCTCCGGGGGCCAACTTAGCGGCTCAACCGCTCGCGGCCGTCATAGACGTGAGCCTCATGGTGTCCTTAGCCATACGAACCCCCTTCCAACAAATCAACGACTTTAAGTATACGCGCCAGGCACGCTTTCCAAGAGACCGCCGACGGCTCGAACGTCGAAAGCGGCGCCGCAAGCGCCTGCGCGATAGCATCTGCCAGTGCGCGCTCAAACAACGGAAGGTCGGCCGCCACGGGCGTGTCGACATCCGTCATACGCGGCGACGCCACCCACGTCACGGGAGCACCGGGAAGCATCGCCTCCATCCAGGGACGAACGCCGGGCAAATCGGTCGCCACAACTTTGCAGCCGCACGCGAGGGCCTCGATCGTCACGAGCGGCAGACCCTCGTAAAACGAAGGCAGCACAAAGACGTCGGAACTGCGGTAGGCACGCACGAGCCCATCGCTATCCAGGCGCCCCGCCAGCGTCACCGGCACATCCGAGGCCGCGGTCAAGCGCTCGATACGCGCGTACTCGGCATCGTCCCCGCGGCCGCCCACAAGTACCAAGCCAGATGGGCGGACGCCATCGTCAATCGGCAATGACACGGCTCGAACCAGCGACTCGACGCCCTTTTTAAAGCAAATCTTGCCCACGTACACAAGCGATCCCGGCTGCCTCGCCACGCTCGCGTCGCGGCAGAAGACGCGATGGTCGTAGCCCGTCCCGATCACATGGATGCGATCGACATCGACGCCGCACACCAGGCCAATCTGCTCAGCCTGCTCAGCATGGAGCGCAAAGACGGCATCGAGCCGACGAACCGCACTTACGATGCGATCGCGCTCGAGCGCATGCGAACGCAGCTGGCGCAGGTCGGTCGAATGGCACACGGCAACAACCGGCACGCCCCGGACGCACTCGCGCGCCAATGCGGTCACCAGATACAGGTGATGACAGAGCACCAGATCGGGCCGAAACTCAGCCACCGCCCGATCGATAGCAGCAGCAAATACCCGCTCAAATGCCCTGAGCATCGAAGGCGTCAGGTCACGATAGCGTGTAGAGGAATAGGGCATGACATCGGACATACCGCAGATGGGAAACGGCAGCTCGGGCGACTCGAACGGTACGGCAAACACGGCAGCACGCCGATCCAGCTCGCCTTGGGTATCACCCGGTGCCGCGCCGCAAAGCACGGCGGCGCGATGCCCCGTCTCGATCTGCTCGCGCACAAGCGCGGCAAGGTAGGTGCCGCTGCCGGTGCTATCTGGTTTTTGGGCCGAGATGTTGAGGATGCGCATGTCGCGGTACACCCCTAGGCCAAGGCGGAGGCGCGGACAGCCGCGCCGATCGCTCCGGCAAAGCGAGCCTGGGGCGAGGTGGTCACCGGCGACCCCAGTAGCTCGCCCAACCGCTCCACCACGAAGGCGTTCTCGCACAGGCCGCCGGTCAGGTAGTACGGGGCGCCCGCGGCCTGCCCGGCCATGGTCGCCACGCGCGAGACCACGCTGTCGATCACGCCACGCGCAATGTTCTCGCGCGGCTCACCGCGACCAATCAGGCTGATAACCTCGCTTTCGGCAAACACCGTGCACATGCTGCTGATCTTGGTGGGTTCGCCGGAACGTGCCAGGTCGGCCATCTGCTGCTGGGAAATGCCTAGGCGGTCGGCCATGATCTCCAGAAAGCGCCCCGTGCCGGCGGCACACTTGTCGTTCATGGCGAACTTGGCCACGCGGCCGCCCTTGAGTTGGATGACCTTGGTATCCTGGCCGCCCACGTCGATCACCGTGCCCTGCTCGCCAAACAGGCGGACCGCGCCGGCACCATGGCAGGTGATCTCGGTCACGACCTTGTGCGCATAGGGCACGGCAACACGGCCGTAGCCAGTCGCGACCACGCGCACGTCATCGGCCGCCACGTCATAACCAGCCGCAGCAAGCTCTGCGCGCAGGCGCTCGGCCGCATCGACCGAGGAGAACCCGGTTGGCTGCACACACGTCCACGCCACCGAACCCTCTCCATCGACCACAGCAGCCTTTGCCGCCGTAGACCCGATATCGATCCCGATCCCCATCATGGCTCTCTCCCAATCTAAACATCAAAGACAGTGGCGCGTTCAGGCGCCTTAGCTCTAGGTTTCTCAGGTGCCGGAGATTGCCCCGAAAGAGGAGCGCAGCGTACTTTGGTACGCAAGCGACGGTTTGAGGGACAAGATCCGGTGCCTGAGGAAGCTAGAGCGTCTCGATAAAGGCGGCGATTCGGGTCTCGATCTGGCCCATGTCACCGTTGCTGTAGTCGGTCTCAATCTTCATATACGGAATACCCGCGCCCTCGACAGCCTCCTGCATGCGCGCACTCTCCACGTTAAAGGTGTGGCAGGCCTGTAGCACGCTCTCTACCACGCCATCGACATGATACTTCTCGCACATGGCCAGCGTGTTTTCCATACGACCATCGTTGGGCGTCATGACCGAGCAGTTGATGTCCAGGTAGCGGTCGGCGATGGCACGCAGGATGTCGGGAGCCTCCGGATCGATCATCATGGCCGCCGTGCGCTCGCCCGAGCAATCGTCCATGCACACGACCACGCCGCCATTGGACTCGATGGTACGACCGATCTTGTTGATCACGCCGCCCACCGGGCAACCAGTGATCAGAATGCGCTTGGCATCCGCTGCAACCGGGCGCTCGCCTGCGTCGTAGGCCTCGCGCAGCTTGGCGACCTTTTGCTCCAGCTGCTGCGTATAGGCCTCGATATCAAAGCTGAACGTACCGGCAAACATGGTGCTCATCAGGTCGACGCCGCTCATGGCCGCCGGCTGGTTGGCTTGCAGTGCAAACATCTCGAGCTGGGCCGCACGCAAGCGGTTGCGACGACGGACGGCAGCGCGCAGGTCATCGTCGGTAATCGTGATGCCGTAGAAGCCCTCGAGCTCCTCCTTGAGCAGGCGGCACTCCTCGTACCAGCCTTCACGCTCGTAGGCACGATCGCGACCCTGCGGAAGATGCAGAATGTGCGTGCGCTTGAGCTCGTTGAGCAGTTCGTACATCTTCTTCTTGCCGTCGCAGGTGGTCTCGCCGATGATCATGTCGCTAAAGTACGTAAACGGGCACTTTTGCGAATAGGCAAAACCATACGTAGACTTGATGAGCGGGCACAGGTTTGCCGGCAGCACCTTCTCGGCCTCGGGAATCACCTCGTCGGACGTACCACACAGAGCCACGCTCGAGGCGCCCGCGGCATCGATAATCTCGAGCGGCGTATAGCTGCACAAAAAGCCGACCAGGCGATTACCCGCCTGCTTATAATCCTTGACGCGAATAAACGCCGCCTTGCGTTGCTCGTTGAACTCCTCAAACGTGGACGGCAACGGCTGCTCAATATTATCCGACATATAACTCCTTAACAAACCTTTTAACCAACCAAGGAAACGGCTTTCCCAGGTGCCCGAGGTTGCCGTGAAAGAGGAGCGTCGCGTACTTTGGTACGCAAGCGACGGTTTGAACGGCAAGATCGGGTGCCTGGGGAAGCCGCCGGGACGAATAGTCCTAAATGGTTTCCAAGAAAGCCTCAATCCTGGTTTGCAGTTGGCCTGCATCCTCGCCGGCGTAGTCGGTCGTGATGTGCATAAACGGAATGCCGGCCTCCTCGGCAGCCTTCTCCACGGCAAACGACTCCATCTCGTAGAGCGTGCAGAACTGCAGGGCCACGTCGACGATGCCGTCGGCATGCAAGTCCTTGGCCATCTGGACAATGTCCTTCATACGCTGATCGTTGGGCGTAAAGACGGCGCAGTTAATCTTAAAGTAGCGCTCGGCGATGGCGTCGAGCATCTCGTCGACCGTCTCACCGGACTCGTCGACCAGGTCCTTGTAGTAGCGCGAGCCCGTGCAGGACTCCTCGCCTACCACAACGCCGCCGGCCTTCTCGATGAGGTTGAACAGCTTCCAGTTGGGCACGGCCATGGGCGTGCCGGTGTACAGGATGCGCTTGGTCCCCTTGGGCGCCACGCCCTCGCCGGCCTCAACGCGCTGCTCGCACTCGGCGGCCATCTCGTTGATGGCTCCGGTCAGACGCGGCGTATCGTCCATAAAGGCGGCCTGAACGGTCAGCAGGCTGTCGAGACCGCTGATGGGCGCCGGATCGGCAGCGCGCGTGGCAGCCAGACGCTGCAGGGCGCGACGCTTCTCGTTGACGGCGTGGATGGCAGCCTTCAGGCGCTCGGGCGTAATCTTGACGCCGCACTCTTCCTCGATCTTGGCGGCAAGCTTTTTAACCTCGGCCTTCCAGGTCACGAGCGTCGACTCGTCGTGCACGTTGGGGATATCCATGACGTACATGTTCTTTTGCGTGGCAAAGAACTCGTAGGCCTTCTTCTTGCCATCGCAGGTGTTCTCGCCCACCACCAGATCACTCGACTCAATGTAGGGGCAGACCTCGCCCAGCTTAAAGCCGGCAAAGCTCTTGATGAGCGGACAGGTGTTGCGCGGCAAGTGCTCCTCGACCTTGTCCGTTGCCCAGTCGGCACCCGAGCACAGGCCCACGGGGATGCCATCGCAGGCAAGCACGATCTCCTCGGGCACGTAGACGCAGAACGAACCGACGATCTTGGTGGCCTCGCCGGCCTCCTTCTTGTCGAGCATCTCCTTAATACGGCCGCTGTGGATGTTGGTGGCGACAAAATTCAGGTAGGACGTAGACTTGGGGCGATTGTTCTGCGTCAGGAACACATCGCCGTACATCTGGCCCACGGCGCCCAGCAGCATGTCGTGGTCGGCAAGATTCATGCCGAGGCTCTCCCACATCGGATGGAAATCGAATTCTTCAGCCATGACGGTTCCCCTCTCGAACCAAAAATGAATAGCTACGGTATTTCTGCACGGTGGGTGGCGAAAACCCAGCCGTGCTCAAACCCGGAATTTTGGGGAACCCGCTTTGCGGTCGATTATTTAGTTGTGCGTCGTCTCTCCCGGAGCCGTGAACATACCTGCTCATATGCGGCTCCGAGCCATATACAGGGCGCGCGCGGCAACGCGACGCGAATATGTCTTCTGCAGCATCGGCGCGCCCTCCTTTTCTCGTCGAAGGTAACTATATCAACGGTTGTCGTCAAGACGAACACCGTCGACACGCGTACGACAACGTTGGGATGTGAGCATCTCGCTGTCTGATAATTAATTATCAGACTGATAAGGTTTAGTCATGTAGAAATCGGCGAACGGCGAAGTGAAAACAAAGCGGTCGAGGACTACCTCCTCGACCGCATCGCACCCGCATTATCGGCAAACGAGATGAATCCTGCTTGCATCAAAATGCATGCGCAGAGTCTCACCCGCCTGCGGCAGCTCTTCCACGGGTACACTCACCTTATTCACCTTCCACTGCAGACGCGTGGGCGCATCAGCACGCGGCACGTCCAGCAGCACCAGCCGCTCAAAGCGCGAATCGCTCACACGGGCCACGTGCAAATCGTAGCTGTTGCGACCGCGCTCCGCGCGATTGTCAACATGGAAGTAGCTCGCACGAATACCGAGGTACGTCACGTTATCGGGAACCTCATGGCCCACGTTAAAGGTCATGCCCCAGTCGAGGGCCTCAACTTCTTCGTCGCCGATCTTTCGTGCCCGGCTTGTGTTCTTGCAGCCCGTCAGGCGCAGTGCCGCCAGCGTCTGCGGACGGCGGACCACGTCCTCGACGGAGCCGATCTCCTCAACATGCCCGTCGTGCATCACGCAGATACGCTGGCACAGGCGGCACGCTTCGTCGATGTCGTGGCTCACGTAGAGCACGGTGCGGTTGCACACGTCGAACAGGTCGAGCATGTTCTGCTCGAGCGCGCTCTTAAGATAGGAATCGAGTGCGCTCATGGGCTCGTCGAATATAAAAATGCCCGGATGCGCCGCCACCATACGGGCAAGCGCCACGCGTTGCTGCTGCCCGCCCGAGAGTCGCGCGGGGTAGCGGTCGGCAAAATCGGCCAGACCGAAAATGCCCAGGTAGCGCTCGGCAAGTTGCCTACGCGCGGCGGCGTCGCCCGCATCCTTAACACCGGCGCATACGTTATCGGCCACCGTCATGTTGGGAAACAGCTGATAGTTTTGGAACAGTAGGGCGCATTTTCGTTCCTGGGGCGACAGGTTGATGCCCGCCGCCGAGTCAAAAAAGGTCACGCCGTTGACGACGATCTTGCCCTCGTCGGGCGTCTCCACACCGGCGATGCAGCGCAGTGTGCAGCTCTTGCCGCAACCCGAGGCGCCCAGCAGCGCCACACGCTCCTCGCCGGCCTCAAGCTGCATGTCGAGGGTGAACCCCGGATAGCGCTTTTTGATATCCAGAACAAGCGACATGGCTTATCGACCTCCCTTTGCGACCGTGTCATCGCGCATGAGCTCGGCCAGCGCCTCGCGATCGATACGCAGCGCATCGCCGCCGACTGGGTCGAGTGAATCGGTCTGGCCGCCCAGCTGCTTGGCCTGCTTGCGCTCCGCGCGGGACAGGCCGCGCTCGCGATACTTTTGCGAATGCGCCGTGTACATATTGATGAACAGAATGACCAGGAAACTGAACGCGATCACGACGACGACCCAAAAGAGGGCCACCGACGTGTTGCCGCCCATCCACTCAAAGTAGATGGCGATGGGGATGGTCTGCGTAATGCCGGCGTAGTTGCCCGCAAAGAACAGGGTGCAGCCAAACTCGCCCATTGCACGCGCGAAGGCGAGCACCGTGCCGGCGGCAATAGAGGGCCAGCCGAGCGGCATCATAAGCCTGGTAAAGATGCGGCGCTCGGACCAGCCCAGGGTTCGCGCGGCGTCGAGCATCTGCGTGTCGAGGCTCTCGAAGGCTCCGAGCGCCGTGCGGTAGACCAGCGGAAACGACACAACGACGGCCGAAATGACCGCCGCGGGCCAGGTAAAGACGATCGAAACGCCGTGCGCGATAAGCCACCGACCGACCCCGGTCGAGCGGCCAAACAGCATAAGGAGTAGAAAGCCGCAGACCGTAGGCGGCAGCACCATAGGGATGGTAAAGACCGAGTCGAGCAGACCCTTGATGCGGCTCGAGGTACCCATAGTCTTCCACGCGGCGAACAGGCCCAGCGCAAAGGAGATCAGCAGGGCAAGGCCGCTCGTTTTTATGGACACCCAAAACGGGCGATAGTCGATGTCGCCCAAAAAGGAGGCCAGAAAGGTCAAGGGCCCCTGCTCATCCCGCAACGCGACAGACGATGCCTCTACCATTTGAGCGCTATCAAGCCAACGCGCGCCGCCCTTGGCATCACCCGAGGCTGATGCAATCACCACATAGCGGTCCCCATCCGCACCGCGCTCGTCAAAGCCATAGGTATACCCGCCGGCATCAAACGTTGTTTCCGCCGTGACATACCAAGGAAGATCCACGTCCCCTAGCTGCGCACCTCCCATGCAGTTTGCGCTGTCGAGCTCACAGACGAGGGCCTTGAGACCCGATACGCACTCGTTATCCTGCGGATCCAATCCATACTTCTCAACCGCCTTGGGCGATATCCACACCACAACGCGATCGGCAGCAGGCGCCACTACAAGGTCCACGTCCTCGTCAACGGGAAACCGGTAGCCCTCAGGCTGGCCCTCCATGGTACGGGCGGTACCCTTGGCCAACCGCTCAAAACCCTCGATCCCATAGGAAAGCCCATGAGCGGTCGCAGCAACCTGGGCCCCGTCCTCAGTGTCCCCAGCAAACGCAAATCCCGGAACCCAGCAAAGCGCGAAGGTCAAAGCACAGGCGACAAGCATGCGGAATCTATTAAGCACGAAAAGCTCCAAGCGAATACAAGGACGGAGTGAAACACAAAACGATGGAATTATCGCGCCAAGCCGCACTACTCGGAAAGTTCAAAGCCGTACTTAGCCCAAATCTTCTGAGCTTTCTTGTTGGTCAGACAGAAATCGATGAACGCCTTGGCCTCGTCGGCGTGCTCGGAGCTCTCGGCAACGGCACCCGGGTACACGATGGGCTTGTGCGAATCCTCGGGGCACACGAAGGCCTCCTCGATGCCATCGTAGCGGAAGATATCGGAGCTGTAGACAAAACCGGCTACGCAGTCGCCCGTAGAGACATAGGCGGCGGCGGTGCCGACCTTATCGGCCAGAGCGACCTTGTCGGCGATCTCGGGAGCATACTCGCCATCGTCGCCCTCGGTGCCGGTGTAGAGGCCCACGGAGGCCAGGGCCTGGTTGGCATACTTGCCGGCGGGAACGGTCTTGGCGTCGCCAATGGCGATCTTGCCGTCCAGATTCGCGACGTCGGCGATGGCCTCGACCTTGGTGTCGGAGCCCTCGGCGCCAATGATCACAAGGTCGTTGACGAACATGTCCTCACGCGTATCGGCGTCGACGAGCTCGGCGGTCTCGGCGTCGTCCATGGTGCCCTTGGAGGCCGTGATGAGCACGTCGACGGCTGCACCGGCGCGCATCTGCTCGACAAGGTCGCCAGACGCCTTAAACTGCGTGTCGGCAAAGGTAGTACCGGTCTGGTCGGTGTAGAGCTCTTGGACCTCGGGCAAAGCCTTCTCGAGCGAGTTGGCAGCAAAGACTTGCAGCTCGACAGCTTTCTCCTTAGAGGAAGACTTGGCGGAGCCGGCATCGGAACCAGCGGGCTCAGACGTCTTGCTGCCCGAGCAGCCGGCAAGACCAAGGCTGGCAGCGGCGACAGCAGAAAGCGAGACGAATCCGCGGCGAGAAACCATATCGAACATATTCAACCCTTTCGGACCTTGTGCCCGGGTACCCCACCGCGGGCTATAATCTGCAATCAGATTATACTTTCGCGCGAATAATGATAGTGAGAAATTATTCTCGTCAGAGAATATAGTTTCGAGTTACCGTGCACCTCGGCGTCGCTTCGGTGGAAAACAAAAGCGGAGCAGCCGTTCAGGTCGCCCCGCCGCAGGTAAACCGCTTAGTTGGTATGTCCGCCGCCCGCTGTCATCTGAGCCGCATGCTCCAGCTGGTCCGCTATGGCCTCCCAGCTTTCGCGAGCGGCCTTTGTAGAACCGGGAAAGTTTACGACAAGTGTATGACCTCGTTGCATGCAAATAGCGCGCGAGAGCATGGCGCGGCGCGTCTTGGTCATCGAGTACGCGCGAATCGCCTCTGCAATACCCGGCACATCGCGGTCACAGACGGCACGCGTCGCCTCGGGTGTCACGTCGCGCATCGAAAGACCCGTGCCGCCGCAGGTGAGCACGACATTGGCGTGGCACGCATCGGCAGCTTCCACGATGGCATCACCGATTTCGCTAACGTCGTCGCGCACGACCACATGTGAGGCGACCGTCCACCCCTGCGCCTCGATGAGCTCCTCGAGCGCGGCACCCGCCTCGTCCTGGGCAAGGCCGCGCGTATCCGAGCACGTCACGATCGAAATCTTCAACTCCATAGCGTTCCTCCTATAGCACCGTTCCCTCAGGCAGGTCGACACGCACGACATCCACGACGTCGCCCGCCGCAAGGTCGCACGGTCCTTCGTGAATACGCAACAGGCAGTTCGCACGCTGCATGGTTCCAAGCAGCGCCGAATTCTGCGTCTTGGCCTCGGTCACCAACAGCTCACCGGTCTCGGGGTCGCGCAAAACCGTCGCGCGATCGAAGAAGCGTCGGTCCTGTCGCTTTTTCACGCCGTGCGTGAGCGTCGCCTGCTGCACGGGACGCGCCCCCTCGGCAAAGCCGCGCATCTTGCGGATCGCCGGACGGGCGAGCATCTCAAAGCCCACATACGCCGCGGCCGGATTGCCTGAAAGCCCCAGGTAGGGCTTACCTCCGAGCAAGCCAAACGTGATGGCCTTGCCGGGACGCATCGAGATGCGGTCGAAGAGCACCTCACCCTCGCGCTGGACCAGAGCCGTCACATAGTCGTAGTCGCCCGCCGAGGCACCACCGCTCGTAATGACAAAATCACACTCCTGCACGGCACGATGCACCAGCTTGGCAATCGTCTGCTCATCATCGGGCGCAATGCCAAAGAACACCGGCTCGGCTCCCGCATCGAGTGCCTCGGCCATCAACGCGGACGAGTTGGAGTCGCGAATCTGCCCGCGCGCCGGCAGCTCACTCGGCGCGACCAGTTCCGTCCCCAGCGAGATAATGCCCACGCGCGGAGCGGCATGGACCTTCACGCTCGCGTATCCGGCACTTGCCAGCAGACCCGCGCCCGCCGGAGCCACGACCTCGCCGGCGTGCATCACGACATCGCCGGCATGGGCCTCCTCGGCGGCAGAGCGAACGTTCTCCCCCACCTTGGCGGGCATCGAGAAGCTCACGTGCGAACCCTCGTTGCCGTCACCGTCAAGCACCTCGACGATCTCGTACTTCACCACGGCATCGGCACCTTCGGGTACCGGCGCGCCCGTCATGATGCGGACCGTCTCGCCCGGGCCAAGAGCGCCCTCAAACACATGGCCCGCGGCCTCGTGCCCTACGACGGAGAGCGTCACCGGAGTGTCACCGGTGGCCGCAGCAAGATCGGCTGCGCGCACGGCATATCCGTCCATAGCGCTGTTGGCAAACGGTGAGATGTCGATATCGGCCACCGCATCCTCGGCCAAGGGAAGGCCGGCGGCCTGCCACACGGGAATCTCGACGAGATCGGTCGGAGCAACATGCGACAGAACAATCGACTGCGCGTCCTCCAGCGGAATGAGTTTCTCTGCCATATGCACCTCTTAATGCCACGGCGCACAACAGGGGCGCCGATTCTTTATGCTTGTCTCAGTATAATCCCCCGACGCGCGACCGCGACTTTGCCTGTACCAGTAAATACACCTGTCGGCCGCAAGCCGCGAAACAGAATGGAAACCAACCCACCGGCTCGTCGCGTTTGCCGCGTTTTATAATGCTTGCGTTGCAACCTAAAAGAGGAACGTATGGCTCATAACGACAAACCCGAAAGCGCAAACGAAACGCAGGATCATTCCCAGCCGCTCGACGATGGCGGCTTTTTCTCCCTGAACGACGTCATCACGGCAGGCAGGCATCAACTTACCCGCTCCGAGCATCTCTTGGCTGCCGACACGCGCCGCAACGCCCGCAACCTACTCGCGAGCGCCAAGTTGCTCGCGCTCGTCGTCATTGTCTCGCTCGCCATGGGCGTCGCCGCTTGGGCGTTTTTGGCCTCGCTGAATATCGCCACCGACTATCGCGAGCACCATGTGTGGGTCTACGCCTTGCTTCCCGTTGTGGGCGTTGCCACCGCATGGGTGTACAAAAACCACGGTCTTGCCGCCAAACGCGGTAACAACCTGGTCATCGACTCCGCTCTGGGCACACGCCTCATCCATATGCGCATGGCCGTCCTCACCTTCGTCTGCTCCACGCTCACGCACCTAACGGGTGGATCGGCCGGTCGCGAGGGAGCCGCGGTTCAGATTGGCGGCACCATCGCCAGCAACATCTCGAGCCTCGCCCACCTTAAAAAGCATGACCACCACGACCTCATGCTCGCCGGCATCTCGTCGGCCTTTGGCGCCGTATTCGGTTCGCCCCTTGCCGGAGCTTTCTTTGGCATGGAGATGTGCTTTATCGGCAAGATCGACTACACCGCGGGCATCTACTGCCTGGTCGCCTCGTTTACCGGCTACTTTACATCACTCGCCCTAGGTACCGAGTACGAGGCGAATGTTATCGCCAGCGTTCCCAACATGACACCACGGACGGTTGTCATCGTTGTTATCAGTGCCATTATCTTCGGTCTGACGGCACGCCTCTTTGCCTGGTCAGTTCGAACCGTCAAGAGCCTGTACGGTCGCTTTATCACCAATTACCTCGTTCGCGCACTCATAGGCGCACTCGTGGTTTTGGCCGCCTATGCCCTCCTCGACGCCTGGGACTACGCCGGCCTTTCCACGTGGCTTTCCGGCGCCGGATTTGCCGGCAACACCACCCTGGCGGACGCAGTCATCAAGTTGGTCGTCACAGCGCTTACCCTGGGTGCGGGCTTCCAAGGCGGCGAGGTCACGCCCCTGTTTGGCATCGGTGCGGCGCTCGGCGGCTGGATCGGTTGCCTTACCGGGCTCGACCCCAGTTTTCTGGCGGCTCTCGGCATGCTCGGCGTGTTCTGCGCCGGCCTCAACGTACCCATCACCACCTGCATGATGGCCATCGACCTGTTCCACGGCACAGCCGCCGGGTTCTTTGTCATCGTGGCCTTTATCAGCTACCTAACCGGCGGACACCGCGGCGTGTACCCCGCCCAGCGCATCATCTCACCCAAGCGCCGTTCGCTTATTGTGGATGAGGGCGGTACGGTAGCGGATGCTATCGAGCGCCACAACGACCTGATAGAGTAGATGTAATAATCGCCGTGCAGCCACAATCGGGGGCAATTCGACCTGAGCGCGACCGCACTGCCATGTCACACGCCGGGAGTCGCCCCATGCACGCAACTGATTTTGGTCGCACGCTCATCATCGCCAACCCAGCCGCCCAGTCGGGCGCGGCGCGCGAAGTTGCCGAGCGCCTGCAGCGCTTTTTGGATATGACCGCGCGCGCATCCCAGTTTGACTTGGTGCTAACCGAGCGCATGGGACACGCCAAGGAGCTTGCCGCCCAGGCAACGGACTATCGCACTGTTATCGCACTCGGCGGCGACGGCGTGATCCACGAAGTCGTCAACGGGCTTATGACGCAAAAGGCGGACGCCCGCCCCGCTCTTGCCGTCCTGCCCGTGGGCTCCGGCAACGATTTTGCCCAGACGCTCGGCATCGAAGATTTCTACGGCAAGGATTTTGGTGCGCTGCTTACCTGCGAGCTGCAGCGTCAGGACATCGGGCGGATTCGCTCATGGAACCCCGCAAGCGGCAGTGGCGAGGCAATCGTCGAGTATTACGACCAGACGGTCTCCGTCGGTATTGATGCCGCCATCGGCCTGGGCACCACCGAGCTGCGCAAAAAGACGGGTCTCACCGGCGCGCCGCTCTACACTCTTTCGGGACTAGAACAGTTTGGCCTACGCTATCGCAACTACCCCATGACAGTCAGCTTTGACGGCGCGCCCGCCGAGCGCGTAAGGGCGATCGTCATGGCGATTCAGCTGGGTCCTACCTATGGCTCGGGCTATCGTATCTGTCCCGAAGCCGACCCCTGTGACGGCATACTCGACGTCTGCTACGCCTGCGGCCCCGTTCCGCGCGCGGTCGCGCTTCCCATGTTCCTTTCGGCCAAAGATGGCCACCATACCAAGCTGCCACCGGTTCGCATGCGCCGCTGTCGCCATGCCGAGCTTACCTTTGAGGAGCCCGACTACCCCATCCAGGCCGACGGCGAGCCCGTTGTCGCCTCGCGCATCGAGGTCGACATCCTCGCCGGCGCCCTCCACGTCTGGCACCCCACCCACTAGCCATCCCTAAGTTGCGGTGAAATAGGGACTGTTTATGCAGATAAAGCCGCAAAACAGTCCCTATTTCACCGCAACTTATTGAGAAGATCATTCCTCCCCGCCCGGCTTGCGACGGTTGGCCTTTTTAATCGCGTTAAAGTGCTTATCATTGAGCCTGCGCTGGCGAGAGCGCTGAGGCACCTTGGTCTTTACGCGTCGGCGCGGTGGACGCCCGCGACGCTCAAGCTCAGCGCGCAGCTTACGCAGGCAGCTGCTGCGGTTTTGGAACTGGCTGCGGCTCTCGCGCGCCGTCACGGTAATCCCCGTGGGCCCATGCTTCATGCGCACAGCAGAGTCTGTCGTGTTCACGCCCTGTCCGCCCGGACCCGACGCGCGAAACACCTGAACCTCGCAATCGCGTGCCAACTCCTCGACCGACATCTCGGCATAGTGCGCATACTCACGCCATCCCATCTTGTTCTCATCCATATCAACACCTCCCCTCATACAAAAAATGTGACAAAGGGACAGTCCCTTTGTCACATCGCATACCAATCGCTTGTGTTGCGCACTTAGGCGAAGGTGATCTCGCCGGTCTCGCAGTCCATATCGGCGATACGGGCCAGGCTCTCGACGCGGAAGCCGCGCTCGCGGAGCTTATCGCCACCGCCCTGGAAGCCCTTCTCCACCGCAATGCCAATACCGGATACCTCGGCACCCGCAGCCTCGCAGATCTTGATAAGACCCTCGAGCGCGCAGCCGTTGGCCAAAAAGTCGTCGATAATCAGGACCTTGTCGCCCTCGGACAGGAAGCGCTTGCCAACGATGACCGGGTACTCCTTCTGCTTGGTAAAGGAGTAGATGGTCGTGGCATACTGCTCGCCGTCGAGGTTGATGGACTGCGCCTTCTTGGCAAAGACAACCGGCACGCCGCCAAAATGCTGGGCCGCGATGCAAGCCATGCCAATGCCCGAAGCCTCGATCGTCAGGATCTTGTTGATCTCGACGCCCTCGAACAGACGGGCCCATTCGGCGCCCATGTGGTCGAACAGCTCAACGTCGCACTGGTGGTTGAGGAAAGCATCAACCTTAAGGACGTTACCGGCCTTTACGATGCCGTCATGGCGAATACGATCCTCAAGCTCCTGCATGGCGCAACCCCTTCTCGCGGCAACGATACCGCGCGATTAATAAACGTTGTTCGATAGTCTACCACGGACCGACCCCCGACCGCCCCACAAGCCGTATCGCACCATAAAGCTGCAAGACCAGTAGACAGGCCCGATTCGTGGCAGACAGCCTCCCAACACGCTAATGCCGGGCGCGCGTCCTCACCAAACGTACCAATGTGAGCGCAAAGCCCACGGTAGCAACGGCCATCAGCACGTAGAATACCAAACGGAAGCCAAAGAGGAACACGTCCGGACGACCCGCCACATAGCTCGTGACCGTCTTGCCCATCGCCGCGCTCGTCTGTCCATACAGGATGCGCGACGCCGCCGTAATACCCAGCGCTATGCCCGCATAGCGCGCCAAGCTGCTCAAGCTGCCCGCAAAGCCAAGCGCCTCACGCGGAGCCGAACCCATATACAGCGAATTATTGGGACTCTGGAAGATCGACGTGCCGCACGACATAAACGCAACGCAGCACACGATCATCAAGATGGAAGAGTGCTCGTCAAGCGTGCTCACCGCAAAGAGACCGCACACGTACACGCCCAGGCCAACGGCCGTGGGCGCTTCACAACCAACACGGTCGGACACCGAGCCCGAAAGCGGGCCCACAAAGGCATTCATGACCGGCATCGCCAAAAACAACAGGCCGGAGATATCGGAGCTAAAGCCGTGGGCATCCTGAAAGTAGAACGGCAGCACAAACTCGGAGGCACCGATACCCACGAACACGATAAGCATGCAAGCCAGGTTAATCGTGAAAGCCGAGCTCGCAAAGCAGCGACGCGCCGCCTCTGTCAACGGCATAGGGCGTTCGCCAGCCTCCGGCTTCACATGCGGCAGCGTATAGAGTCCCACGATAAACGAGATTACGCCAATGGGCAGATTGATAAGGAAGATGCTCTCCCAGGGAAAGCTCGCCACCAGCACGCCGCCGAGCACGGGGCCGCACATCATGCCAAGAGCCACAAAGGTCGCCAGAATACCCATGGCACGGCCGCGCTCACGCGCCGGAAACGACTCGGTGATGATGCCCATATTGTTGGCCATCGCGGCGGCACAGCCAATGCCCTGCACGAAACGCGCCAAGATAAGCACCTCGAGCGAAGCCGAAAGGCCGCACAGCAGCGAACCAACCGAAAAGACGATGACGCCCAGCTGGAACACGCCGACCTTGCCGCGCACATCGCCCAAGCGGCCAAACGGCAGCATGGCGACGCACGTCGCGAGCAGATACACCGAGCTCACGAGCTGAATGCGGTCGAGACCCACCCCCAGCTCCTTTTGCATCACTGGGAGCGCCACCGTCACGATGCTCGCATCCAGACACGCCATAAAGGTCATGACGAGCACGGTGAACAGAATCGCCCATTTATTCTTACCGTGGGTGTCGCCCTCCAGGGCAATGTGTTCGCGGCGCAGCTGCTCGGCAGTTTTCTCCATGTATATCCTTTCTATCGTGCAACGCAAAAACGGGACCCCAATCGCCTACAAACGGACACGATCGGGGTCCCGCCTACGGAATCGGAACTATGAGGACGTCGTCAGCCGAAAAGCCGTCCCACGCCTCGCACGCACGCTAGCCTAGCACTGCTCGAGCGCCTGCTCAAGGTCGGCAATCAGATCGGCCGTGTCCTCGAGGCCGCACGACAGGCGCACCATGTCGGCGGAGATGCCACAGGCGATAAGCTCCTCATCGTTCATCTGGCGATGCGTGGCGTTGGCAGGATGCAGGCAGCAAGTGCGGGCGTCGGCCACGTGTGTGGCGATCTGGGCGAGCTTAAGGCTCTTCATAAAGGTCTCGGCCGCCGCACGACCACCGTTAAAGCCAAAGCTCACGACGCCGCAGGTACCGTTGGGCATGTACTTCTGAGCCAGGTCATAGTACTTGTCGCCCTCCAGGCCCGGATAGCTCACGAAGCGCACCTTGGGATGGCTCTGCAGGAACTTGGCAACGGCCAGGCCGTTCTCGCAATGACGCGGCATGCGCACATGCAGGCTCTCGAGCGAGCTGTTCAGGAAGAAAGCCGCCTGAGGGTTCTGCATGGGGCCGAGGTCGCGCATGAGCTGAGCGGTTGCCTTGGTAATGAAGGCACCCTCGCGACCGAACTTCTCGGCATACGTCACGCCGTGGTAGCTCTCGTCGGGCGTGGTGAGACCCGGGAACTTATCCGCATGGGCCCTCCAGTCAAACTGGCCGTGGTCAACGATCACGCCGCCCAGGTAGGCCGCATGTCCATCCATGTACTTGGTGGTGGAGTGCGTAACGATGTCGGCGCCCCACTCAAAGGGACGGCACATCACGGGCGTCGGGAAGGTGTTGTCGACCATCAGCGGCACGCCGTGGTCGTGCGCGGCCTTGGCAAAGCGCTCAATATCGAGCACGGCAAGGGCGGGGTTGGCAATCGTCTCGCCAAAGACGAGCTTGGTATTGGGCTCAAAGGCTGCCTCGAGCTCCTCATCGGTGCAGTCGGGGGCGACGAACGTGCAGGTCACGCCCATGCGGCCCATGGTGTGGGCGAGCAGGTTGTAGGTACCGCCGTAAATGGCAGAGCTTGCGACCACATGATCGCCGGCACCGGCCACGTTAAAGATCGCGAGGAAATTCGCAGCCATGCCCGAGCTCGTGAGCATCGCGGCGGTGCCTCCCTCCATCTCGCAGATCTTGGCGGCAACCAGATCGCACGTGGGGTTCTGCAGGCGGCTGTAGAAGTAGCCCGACTCCTCCAGGTCAAACAGCTTGCCCATATGCTCCGACGTGTCGTACTTCCACGTGGTGGACTGGTAGATGGGCACCTGGCGCGGCTCGGCATCTCCAGGGTGATAGCCGCCCTGAACACATGTAGTACCGATGGTCTGCTCGCTCATATCTAGCTCCCTTGCCTGGGTTTTAGTTTTATTCGGTTCACGATACCGCTACCCTGGACCCCTCTCAACCCATCCCCAAGGTAGGTTATGGGACAAATTGATCAGGGGTATTTATCTCAAGCCTTGGGCATTTGCTCGATAGATAAAAACGAGGCATACATGAAGCTCTCGATGATTACATGCCCCGTCACGGGTACCATAGGCGGGTACACCGTGACCAAGGAGACAACGATGAAGCAAATCGATACGGCCCAGCTCGACATCACCGCCTGTCAGGCTCAGGCTGCCGAATATCACGCCCGTGGCTTTAACTGCGCCCAGGCCGTCGCCTGCACGCTCGCGCCCGCCGTCGGGCTCGACCCCCAGGTCGCCTTTACCCTCACCGAGGGCTTTGGCGCCGGCATGGGCGGCATGACCGAAACCTGCGGCGCCATCTCGGGCGCCGTGGCCATCATGGGCTTTGTAATGAGCGACGGCATGGAAAACCCTAAGACCAAGGGCAAGACCTACAAGCTGTCGCGCGAAATCGCCAAGCGTTTTGGCGAGAAGAACACGACAACCGTCTGCGGCACGCTCAAGGGCATCGGATCGGATAAGGGTCCGCTCCGCAGCTGCCCCGGCTGCATCGACGATGCCGTCGAGATTGCCTGTGATGTGCTAAAGCAGCTCGCCGAGTAATCGACAGCAACAGCAAAACGACGGCCGGTGCGCTTGGAATCCATCCAAAAGCACGCCGGCCGTCGCCGTTAGAACTCGGCAAATTCGGGAGCTCCGACCTCAATCTCCTCACGCCCCGCCATAAGCTCGCGCATCTTAGCGCAAAACGGCTCCTGCTCCCCCGCTTTGAACACCAAGTGAATCGTCACGGCATCCGCGTAATCGGTATCCGAAACCTTGGCACCCGAATCCTGCGCCAAACGAAGCACCTGCTCGTACTGCGGATAGGCAACATACACGTCAACCGGCACGACGCTCGTCATCTCAACGATCTGCCCGGCCTCCTGAGCCGCGGCCACCGCCGCCTGCGTCGCCGCGGTATAGGCGCGTACCAAGCCACCAGGCCCCAACAGCGTGCCACCAAAATAGCGCGTCACCACGCAGCAAACATTTTTGAGCCCCGCGCCGCGCAGCACCTCGAGCGTCGGCATACCGCTCGTGCGGCTCGGCTCACCGTCATCGCTCTGGCGTTCGCGTCCATCGACCAAAATCCACGCGGGAACATTGTGTCGAGCGTCGTAATGACGCTTGCGAACCATCTCGATAAAGGCATTCGCCTCATCCTCGGACTCAATATGGACCAGCTGGGCAATAAACCGGCTCTTGCGGTCCACAAACTCGCCCGAAGCCTCAATATTCGATTGCAGAGTAAAATAGCTGTCCAACAAAGCCCCTCAACAACAAGCAAAGCAACAAACAGCCTCAATAATACGGCAAAGGGCACATCGGTTGACCGCCTAAATAGAACGGAAACGCCGATGAACAGGCAAAAACAGCGAGACGGCGTCAGCTGAGTCGATTTGGCCCGAAAGAGGAGGGAGCACGCCTTATGGCGGCGACCGACGAATGAGCGCCAAATCGGCCAGCTGACGCCGTCGAAGGCGAGAACCCGTCAGCGCGAGCAAGGTGCCTTGAAAGCCGAGGGCATTGACCTTTTGGTCATGCCCGAAGGCTTGAAAGGCAGATTGCCGCGCTGGCGGGTTCGCAGCGTCAACAAAGTGCTGAGTGGGCCTATAAGCCGGGTTCTGTCGTGAACGGTCATTTATCTTGTCTGCACGTTACCGTGCAGCTCCACGCACGCTACCCGAACGCGGACCGGGCCGGCCCATAGCGTTCCTATTCGCGCTTGCTCCGGATGGGGCTTGCCAAGCCGCCATGTTGCCACGACGCTGGTGGTCTCTTACACCACCGTTTCAGCTTTTCCCTTTACGCCTTGCGGCGCAGGTGGGAGTCTTCTTTTCTGCGGCGCTTTCCGTCGGATCACTCCGCCCGGCCGTTAGCCGGCATCCCGCCCTCTGGAGCCCGGACTTTCCTCACGCGTACTGCAAGCAGCACATCGCGCGACCGTCTGGCCCACTCAGCAGTGCAAGAGTGTAACACACCGTTACCGCAGGCAATGGCACAACGCAAACGCTCGACACGATAAACCAAGAACCGCCATGCGTTACAATGATCCTGTCGATGGGCAACGTCGTCAGTCGAGACGCGACCGCGCTCCGCACCCCTCCGTCTACTCGGTGTGTTCCCGCCTCCTCCCCGAGGCGGGATGTCGGCTTTTTTCATGCACCGACAATCCAATAGCCTGTGGACAGCCCGGCAGCATTGCGCATCTCGGTGCCAAATGCAAAAAGGGACCCGTCCATTACGGACGGATCCCTTAAAACAAGTGATCGTCAAACCGATTTACTCGGCGTCGGTCTCCTCGTCCTTCTTCTCGGAAGGCAGCGGGGTAACCTCGATCTCGACGCCCAGAGTCTCAGCAGCAGACTTCATGGACAGGGAGATACGACGACGGTCGAGGTCGATCTCCATGACCTTGACCTGAACCTTGTCGCCAACGTGGGTGACCTGAGAAGGCTGGTCCACGTGCTTGTTGGCCATCTCGGAGATGTGCACCAGGCCCTCGATGCCCTCGCCCAGGTCGACGAAAGCGCCGAACGGGACAAGCTTGGTCACAGTGCCCTCGACGATAGCGCCGACGGGGTACTTCTTGACCAGTGCGCGCCACGGATCCTCGGTGGTCTGCTTGAGACCCAGGGAGATGCGCTCGCGGTTGAGGTCGACGTCGAGAACCTCGACCTCGACCTCCTGGCCGACCTTGACAACCTCGGAAGGATGGTTGACGTGGTTCCAGGAGAGCTCGGAGATGTGGATGAGGCCGTCGATACCGCCGAGGTCGACGAAGGCGCCGAAGTCGACGATGGAGGAAACGGTGCCCTGGAGACGCATGCCAGACTTGAGCTTGGACAGGATCTCGGAGCGCTCGGCCTTACGGGACTCCTCGAGCACGACGCGACGGGAGAGGACAACGTTGTTGCGGTTACGGTCCATCTCGATGACGCGGGCCTCGATGCGGGTGCCCATGTAGGAGGTGAGGTCCTTGACGCGACGGAGGTCGACGAGGGAAGCGGGCAGGAAGCCACGCAGGCCGATGTCGAGGATCAGGCCGCCCTTGACAACCTCGATAACCTCGCCCTCGACGTTCTCGCCGGAGTTGAACTTCTCCTCGATACGGTTCCAAGCACGCTCGTACTCGGCACGCTTCTTGGACAGGACCAGACGACCGTCCTTGTCCTCCTTCTGGAGAACCAGAGCCTCGATGGGATCACCGAGTGCAACGATGTCTGCAGGGTTAGCGTCCTTGCGGATGGACAGCTCGCGGACCGGGATAACGCCCTCGGACTTGAATCCGATGTCAACGAGCACCTCGTCATGCTCGATCTTAACGACAGTGCCGTTAACGAGATCGCCCTCATCAAAGTCGGTAATCGTACCGTCGATGAGGTTGTTCATCTCCTCCTCGTTGACATCGTCAAGAGAGAAAATGGACGAGTTCTGAATCTCACTCAAAGGTGGACCCCTTTCGAACTACGGGGCCCCGATTGCTAGGACCTACAGAAGGGTGCGACAAGCACACAACGTTTAGGAACACTCGGGAGCCGACAGATACTAATGTGACGCTTATGCAATCACGTTCGTATAGGTTACGGGGAAATGAGTTCGATTTCAAGCGTGAACTGCGATTTTTTACTCGTGTGGAGACTTTTTCGTAATCTTATGAACACACGTCTCCGCAACTTGACGATAACCAGCCAGGCATTCGGCTTTGGGGTAAAGTATCCGGAGCCAACGATTCTAGATCGATTTTTCGAGAAAGGTGCCCGCGTGCTCAAAGCAGTCGTTTTCGATATGGACGAAACGCTTCTTAGCATCAACCTCAACGCGTTCATCCTTCGCTATTTTAAGGATGTCTCTTCGATGCTCGCGGATATCGGGCGCCGCAGCCGCGGTGGCACGATGGCACGCCTCGGCACCATCCTGGTCGACCTCAACGCCAATCGCCGCAGCAGCACGGACAATCGCACCAATCTTGAGTTTTACCAAGAAGAGGTCGAGCGCCGATGCGGCATTTGCCTCTCGGACCCACTAATCTACGAGGCGTTTACCTACTACGACCGCGAAGTTCTTCCGTACAAGAATGACGAACTCATCAACGCCCATGCCATGCCGGGCGCACACGCCGCGCTTCAGGCCGTACAGGACGCAGGGCTGCGCTGCGCGCTCTTTACCAACCCCAGCTTTCCGCAGGGGGCCATCGAGTGCCGCATGGGTTGGGGCGACCTGGCCGACGCCCCCTTTGAGCTCGTCACGCACATGGGAAACGCCACCCGCTGCAAGCCTGATGCCACCTACTATCTAGAGCAGCTTCAGGTGATGGGGCTCGAACCGCACGAGGTCCTTATGGTGGGAAACGATCCCAAACGCGACTTCCCTAAACCCGCCTGCGGCATTCAGACTGCCTATGTAGGCCAGGGCAAGCCCAACCGAGTCACCTGGCGCGGAACCATGGAAGGCTTCGCCCGCGACTTTAACGCCGTAATCGAGGCCTTCTACGAGCACCAAGTAGCCGACGAACTGTCGTAGGACCCCTCGCTCCAAAAAAAGCGCCACAGGTTGAGCATAAGTCAGCGAAAACGCCCCTAAGCGAGCAATGTGCCTTGAAAGAGGAGGGCATAGGCCTTCTGGCCATGCCCGACGATTGAAAGGCAGATTGCCGCTTAGGGGCGTTTGCAGCGTCGACTGGTTACGCGGTTTGGTAAAACCGCGTAACTAACAAACCTGGGTTTTGCCGATCATGATGTTGAGGATCTCGACGTCGGTGTCCTTCATACCCACACGGCCCACGTAGCCCATGCTGGCAATCGTCTGCTCGACGGTATCCTGGATCAAACCCTCGCCGGCACGGAAGCCACGCCCCTGCATGGCCATGTCATGTCCCAGAATCGCCGCATCGACGGCAGCCGAAATCTTGGCGGCACAACTCGCCTTGGCGCCGTCGCACACGATGCCGCCCACGTTACCGAGCGTATTCGAGACCGTCGCGCCAATCTGCTCGCGCGTGCCACCGCACAGCCAGGTAATCGCAGCGCCGGCGCCGCACGCGGCGCAAATAGCACCGCAAAACGCCGAAAGCGCACCAATATAGCTCTTGATATGCACGGCGATAAGATCGGACAGCATCACGGCGCGCACCAGACGCTCGTGGTCGCAACGCAGGTACTCGGCATACTCCATGACGGGCAATGCGCAGGTAATGCCTTGATTGCCCGAGCCGCACACAATGGCGACCGGCAGCGCGCAACCGTTCATGCGGGCGTCGGACCCGGCGGCCGCACGGGCACGGGCACGGCAGGCGACGTCATCGGCACGAGCA